>JBLHWB010000143.1:0-5495 GCA_047628915.1 Porticoccus sp.
CAACCACTAGACTCACTCGATGCTGTTGGCTGGCCATGTCTGCCAACTTCCAACACCTCTTCCCACTCAGCTAAATTAGACCAGCAGTAATGGCGATTGCGGTTGTCTGGCTAAAACGAGACTTAAGACTCACCGACCATGAGCCTCTTACTAATGCGATTAATTCAGGTTTACCGATATTATTAGTTTATTGTTTTGAACCTATATTACAAAACGACCCTCATCACTCAGCACGCCACTGGCAGTTTGTTGCCCAATCCTTAGTGGATATCGAACAACGTGTGCCCAAAGGCGCTCTATTTTGTAGTGAAGACGATGCCGGAAAGACAATGTCTATTCTTCATCAACAACATCAAATAGGCGCCATTTACAGCCATCAAGAGGTTGGCCTGCGCAATACCTTTGAACGTGATATCGCCATGAAAACCTGGTGCCAACAGCAACAGATAGCGTGGCAGCAGACCCCCTCTGGAGCGGTAATAAGAGGCCTAAAAAATCGTCAAACTTGGGATAAGCAATGGCAGAAGGTTATGCGAGCGAACATAATTGAGACGCCATTAACTACCATTAATTGGTTTTCCCATTGTGGACAACGAAGTGCAGTTAGCTTACTGACTAAATACCAAAGTGATGAGGGCATGTTTCAAGCAGGAGGAGAAAGTGCCGCTAGGCGGGAGATGGATTCCTTCTTTGAAGAGCGAGGCAAACAATATGCTTATTCAATATCGAGTCCTAGTCTTAGCCAAACCCATTGTTCACGTTTATCTGCCTACCTCGCCTGGGGCAATTTAAGCTTGCGTCAGGTTTATCAAACCTTACTAGGCCATTGGGATAAAGCCGGCTGGCGCCGCAGTTTGACCGCGTTCAGCTCTCGCTTACATTGGCATTGTCACTTTATTCAAAAATTTGAAAGTGAATCTGACATGGAGTTTCGCAGCATTAACCGTGGCTATGCAAAACTACCAAGGCTAACCGGCATTTTAGCGCAGCAACGGTTGCAAGCATGGGAGCAAGGCAAAACTGGCATCCCAATGGTAGACGCTTGTATGCGATGCTTGGCTGCTACCGGTTATATTAATTTTCGGATGCGAGCGATGTTAGTGAGCATGCTGTGTCATCACTTAGCTGTTGACTGGCGGGCAGGCGTTGGCCACCTAGCGCGTTACTTTTTAGATTTTGAACCAGGCATCCACTACAGCCAGTTTCAAATGCAAGCAGGCGTCACTGGCATTAATACCATCCGTATTTATAATCCAGTTAAACAAGGGCTTGAAAAAGACCCCGACGGAGACTTTGTAAAACAGTGGCTGCCAGAGCTGCGAGAAGTACCCGCCCCGCTGGTTCATACGCCATGGAAATTAACTATGATGGAACAAATGATGTACCGCGTAGAGTTAGGCAAAGATTACCCTGAACCAATTGTAGAACTTAGTCAAAGTTACAAAGAAGCGCAGCAACTATTGTGGAGCTGGCGTGACAATCCGCTGGTAAAATCAGAAGCAAAGCGGATACTTTTTCGTCACGTAAGACTCAGTTAAATGAAAAAAGAACATTTACCAAGTAAAAGATGTGCTGTTTGCCAGCGTCCATTTACGTGGCGAAAAAAATGGCAGCGTGACTGGCTAAATGTTAAATATTGCTCCAAGCGCTGTGCATCGTCACATAAAAAACTAACCAAAGAATTGTAACTATGACCAAATCGATAGCAAGCTATAAAACATTAAGGCTGATTTTGGGCGACCAACTCAACGCCAGCCATTCGTGGTTTAAAAAAGCGCAGCCCGATACACTGTATGTTATCGCTGAGCTAAAACAGGAAGCCACTTATGTGCAACATCATAAGCAAAAAATAGCTGTTTTTTTCGCTGCCATGGAACAGTTTGCTCAGGCATTAAAGACTGCAGGCCATCAAGTCCTTCACCTTACCTTAGATGACACTGAAGAATTTAAAGACTTACCTGCACTGGTACAACATTTGTCTACGCTTCATCAAGTTATACAGTTTGACTATCAACTGCCCGATGAATATCGATTGCGACAACAACTTGAAGAACTGTGTAAAGACTTGCCAATTGCCAGCCAAGGCTACGGCAGCGAGCACTTTTACTTACCTGATGATGAGATAAAAGATTATTTTGAAAAGGGTAAGCGCCATCGTTTAGAAAACTTTTATCGAAAAATGCGTAAACGTTTTGATATATTAATGGAAGATAGACTCCCTGTCGGTGGCGAATGGAATTATGACCAAAACAATCGTAATAAATTGAAACCAGCCGATCTGGCTGAAGTACCCGCACCACTGCTGTTTACGAATGAACTCTCTGCAGTATTAGCGCGTATTGAAAAACATGGCATCAAAACAATCGGCTATGCTACTGACGAAGTACTATGGCCTATCAACCGCAAACAGGCGCAACAGCTGTTAATATTTTTTTGCCAAACTTGTTTGCCTAAGTTCGGTACGTTTCAAGACTCAATGACTGGCAAACTCTCTCTGTTAGACGAAGATAACGGTTGGAGCTTATATCACTCACGTATTTCATTTGCCCTTAACAGCAAAATTTTAAGCCCTAAGCAAGTGATCGACGCCGCAATATCAAGCTATCAAGCAAGCGATGGTGATATCGACATCTCACAAATAGAAGGATTTGTACGCCAAATTATTGGCTGGCGAGAATTCGTGCGTGGAATCTATTGGGCCAACATGCCCGACTATGCAAAACTAAATAATTTATCCGCAACACGAGCACTGCCCTCATGGTTTTGGGATGCCAAAACCGACATGAACTGCCTCCACCATGCCATTAAGCAGTCATTAGAATTTTCCTATGCCCACCATATTCAACGCTTAATGGTTACCGGTAATTTTTGCTTGTTAACAGGCATAGATCCAGACCAAGTCGATGATTGGTATTTGGGTATATACATTGACGCTATCGAATGGGTAGAGATGCCCAATACTCGAGGCATGAGTCAATTCGCCGATGGCGGTATAGTTGGTTCTAAAGCTTATGCAGCTAGTGGTAACTACATCAAAAAAATGAGCGACTATTGCGGTGATTGTTCATATCAGGTCAACCAAATAGATACAGACAATGCCTGCCCACTAAATTCATTGTATTGGAATTTCATGCATACCCATCAAGCAAGTATGGGAAGCAATCCAAGGACAAAAATGGTGTATAGCAATTGGCTAAAAAAACCAGAAAAAGACAAACAGCGCATACTTGATAAAGCTCAGCACTACTTAGACAATATCGAAAGCTTGTAGCTATTGGCACTGCAAAGAGGGGAATCTGCCTTCCAGTCACTATATATAAAAGGTTAGCGCTGTTTGTATTGAGTTGGACAGTAGCCTCTACTAATCTCTGGATTGCGCATTTTTAAATGTTTAGTTGCCCTACCATTCACTCTCCTACGCCAAAGTTTATAGCTGTTAGAGCGTAAACATCGCTTCATTAATGAAATTACTTGGGGCTCTTTCAGACCAAACTGCTGAAATATTGCTTCGAAGGGTGTTCTGTCTTCCCATGCCATTTCAATAATTCTACTCTCTTCATCTGGCATAAAAGACATTGTCATAACCCTTAGTATTAGCTTCATTATTACTTAATACGAATAAACAATAGAGTTAGATTAGTAATTGGAAGCTTTTACTTCGGTATGGGTAAGCTAACCTATTTCACCCTTGGTGAGTGCAATTGCCTGCCTGACCTCAGAGGGAGTGGTGCCCGACCAACGGCGGAATGACCGGCGAAAATTAGCCGCATCACTAAAGCCAAGTAAGCAGGCTATTTCCGAAACAGGCAGATTAGTACCTTCTAGATACTCCCCTGCGAGGCGATATCTCACCTGGTCTAACAACGGCTGAAATCGATTGCCTTCTTTCGCTAGATGTCGCTGTAAAGTGCTCTCGCTCATATAAAGTAACTGCGCTACCTTAGCACTGGAGGGAAACTCTGAGCCTGCCTGCAATAGAATTTGCTGCACTCGCTCACTGACCATGCCACCTGAAGCATCTCTTGAGATTAGACGATCGCATTCTCGCTTGAAAATATCCCTAGCGATCGGATTAGACGTTGAAATACTAGAGTTAAGACTGGCGTAGTCAAAAAACATAGCGCTGCGTTGCGCTTTGAAGCGGACTTCAAGCCCAAATATCTCATGATATAGAGCAAGATTAGGCGGCTTCGCATAATCCAGTTGCATATTGATAACAGCTGTTTGCCGCCCCAACAAAATACCGCCACTATTTATTATCGCGGCATATAACACTTCGGTGTAAAAGCGCTGCAGGTCTTGAGGTAGATGTGCGGCTTTCACCCACAGTTCAAGTTCATCATCATGGCGCTGCATTTGGACGCCAATACTCGGCAGTATCACGCGGTTATAGCGCACTAGCAAATTCAGCGCATCGCCAATAGTGTCACTAGTCATCAGTGCATAACCGAATATCCCCTGGGACGCAATGCTGATCTGGCTGCCAAATTTCAAACCTAATTGACTGTCTTTGGAAAACAACAAGGCATTAGTACAAGCTGTATCAAGTTGCTCAGCACTGAGATTCAGCACCGCCTGAGGGTCAGTCTCGTTAATACCGGTGCCATCAAGAAGCTGCTCTCGAGACATACCCGTCGGTTCCAGTACTTGTAATAGCGTTGCTATGTAATACGCGTGCATAAAGCCTCCTGATGGTATTTAACCCGCATTAAGATGGTATATAACCCCTAAATTGAAAGGATATAACCCCTGTAACGACTGTATATAACTCCTATTAGGGTGCATTTGTCAACTAGTATGCCTTCTCCGTTAACACAACCACATTTGGAGCACAGTTATGACATTGAACAATCCAGTAGTAGACATGACAGTAACGGATGCAATTCATTCCGCCGACACTCAAGCAACTTCACAGGCTACAACGCCTGCATCGGTACAGATCAAGCCACGCAATCGCTCGCATGACATTAGCGAAGCACTACAGGGCGAATGGCTTGATAACAATGCATTCATGACCGCTGCGTTCAACGGTATGTCTATAACCTTTCCCGCCGGCGAAAAGTTTTTCATCGACAGTGTGCGCCATTTCGCAGACGACGTTACTGATCCTATACTGAAGGGCCATATCAAAGGTTTCTGTGGGCAGGAGGGTTTTCATCGTCGCGAGCACCAGCGCTACAACGAAGCTTTATGTGAAGCACGCGGTTACGATTTGAACGATCTAGAAGGAAAACTAACTAAACGCCTTGTCTGGGCGCAGAAAAATCTGTCACCCATGCAAAACCTTGCGATCACTGTCGCCATTGAACACTTCACTGCAGTATTGGCAGAATTGCTATTGCGCCCTGAGTCTGTGATGAATAAAGCTGACCCAGCTATGCGTGATCTATGGCGCTGGCATGCGGCTGAAGAAATGGAACATAAATCAGTCGCCTTTGATGTTTACCGTGCGGTAGGCGGCAGCGAAAAATTACGCATAGCAGTCATGAAGCGCG
>JBLHWB010000144.1:0-5403 GCA_047628915.1 Porticoccus sp.
ATCGAACTGTCGCACTCTAACAATGCTAATTTGTTAAGCTCGTCAATCGGCATCACCTGTGCCAGCTGCATACTTAATTTATAAGCATCATTAATATCAACATCGAAATTCAGTCGAGCCCACGCAGGGTGATCAAGCAAGCTGAGCAATACCTCTGCATGTTCAATATACTGTTCCGGCACCAGGATATTTTGTTCACGCTCCACCTTGCTCCCCATTGTGCTAATCAAATTATCTTTAGCCATTGAGAAGCCATCGCAGTTAAATAATGTCTGCCCTTCAATCACTATTTCAAATTTATTATTAGGCAATGCATTCCAGTCAACTATACGTGCCATACAACCGGTGCTTATCATTTTGGGAATAGCCGCAGTCACTGGCGCTGCAACTTCACTACCTTGGGTAATAAACACCACCCCAAAGTCGGTATTAGTTTTTAAGCTGTTTTTGACTAAATCAACATAACGTGGCTCAAATATTTGTAATGGAATACGTCCGTAAGGGAAAAGAATCGTACCCAGTGGAAATATTGGTATTTGCCCCATCATAAAGCCTCTTTAGCTGGGTTATTTAGCTAGATCGTTTAGTGGCTATGTCACCACGTCTAAATTATTCAACATCAACAATGCTTGTTCTCGGCTGTCGCCACAAATGGCTGGCGATGGCATAAAATCCAACCAAACGTCAGGCCGGCCAGACTTGCCATATGATAAACAACAATTCAGCTCATCCAACTGTATACAGCGCTCTCCGGCTGCCTTGTCTGCAGGCATACCACGTATAACTGAGGTGATAGATAGGCCAATACAACAGGCATCACATCCATCTCGGCACTGTATTACTTTGCCTCTGGCCCAAAAGGTTTAGCCAAGATAAGTAATTTCGGCAATAACAACAAAGCGCCCATCAGGGCTGCAAACATTGCCGCCCCTGTTAGTAAACCAAAAATAATACTCGGGGTGAAATTAGACAAAGTCAGAATACAAAAACCCATAATAATAATCAGCGAAGTGTAATACATTGCCCGCCCAATACTGCTATGGCATTTATACATCGTCTCAGTGTAGTTTCTATTTTCAGTAAATTCTGCTTTAAAGCGATGAATATAATGAATAGTGTCATCCACGCCGATACCAATACAAATTGCAGCGATAGTAATAGTCATAATATCTAGCGGAATACCCGTCAGCCCCATACCACCTAAAATAATAGCCGCCGCTAATAAGTTAGGTGTAATCGCAATTGCTGCTAACGGAATTGAGCGAAATAAGACGAAAAACATAATCATGATGGCAACAAAAACCGCCCCCAAGGTTAAAATTTGCGAACGATATAAGCTTTGCAGCATATTATTGTAAAGCACCAACATACCGCTTAAATTTACTTGTTCTTCTTTAAAACCTAGCTCATGCACAATGTCGTATTTAATTTTTTCTAACAACTCTGAACGATTCAGGCTGCGACTTGTTTCCATCACTCTCAGCGACACTCTTATCTGGTTATTCTCTTCATCCAAATAAGGTTTTATCAGCACATCGCTAACACTTTCGGGCAAACTATTTCTAGCAATCGCTAATTGGATGTCGTCAACTCCTCCATCCAAAACATCTTCTAACACTTCGTACAGTGTGGCTAATGATAAAACCTTGCCCGTTTCTGGAAGCGCATCTAAATAGTTATGTAGACCAACAATGCGTTGCATACCACTGCGAGTAAACCAAACATTTACTGGTTCATCGTTAGTCGCCCCGTCTTCAAAACTAGACTCGGCAAACTCATCAAAGCCAGCGGCGTCAAAGCCATCGCCGTCAAAATCATCATTAAACTCATCACTAGTGTCAAAACCACCATCAAAATCGTCAGTGCCAAAATCGTCTACAAAGCCGCTTCCAATAGCTGTCAGCGCCGCTAACTCTTGAGGATCAACATCAATCAATATATCTAGCGGAATCGTACCTCCTAGCTCTTGGTCAATAGTTACCATACCTTGGTAGATTTCGGTGCTTTCATCAAAGTAGTCAATAAAGCGATTTTCAACTTTTAGTTTAGTAATACCAACAATACTTAAACCAGCCAAAATCACTGCACAAAACAGCACCCAACCACCACGGCGATCGACTAGTTGCGCAAAGTAAACAGTGTAAGACTCTCCACCAGAGGTTTTATTTAACTGCGAGCGCGGTAGTAGCATTAATACACTGGGCAACAGCACAAAAGATACGATCAGCGACAACGTTACTCCTACCGTCATCATCCAGCCAAAATCAATCACTGGACGAATACCACTGACTACTAAAGACGCAAAAGCAACCAAGGTCGTTAAGGTGGTGAACACACAAGGTTTAATCATCAGCTTAACCATGCGGGTAACAAGCTCACGCTGACTAGCATCTGGATCATCTACTGCCAGTTCGCGATAACGCACTACCAAGTGAATCAACACTGACAAATTAATGATTAATAAAATCGCCACAAAGTTAGAAGAGATAACCGTTAAGCGCCAATCAATTAGTGCAAAATAACCCAAGGTTACTGAAGCCGTAATGCTGCAGCCTAGCAGCGGCAAAAATACCCAGCGGAACTCTCGGAAAATTAGCGCCATCAACACCACAATAAAAATCATAATGCCGGTACCAAAGACTACTAAGTCATTTTTTACAAACGCCACCATATCAACGGCAATCATTGGCACCCCACCCAGAAACATCTCAGCGCCATCTTTATAATCAACCAAAATATCACGCACCAAAGCGACAATTCTTTCTTGTCGCTCGGCTACTTCTAACACGTAATCCCTAAATAAATTTTCAACGCTAGTTAAGCGCTGGAGCTGCTGGGCACTTAGACTTTGTTCACGCTTTAACTTACGCAGTGATTCACGTTCGTTTAGCAATTCAAAGTAGCGAACATCACGCTCTAAATTCATCTGTAATGCGGTAACAGAAGCATCATTATTAGTGAGTAAGCTTTTATAGATTGGACTGTTGGCAAACTCCGCTCGCACCAACTCTTTATCTACTCCTGGGGTAGACAAGGTGGTCAGATTAGAAGAAATATCAGTCAAACTAATTTTAGGGCTATATAATAAAGGCACATCCAATATAGAGCTGACAGAAGCCACCGTTTCAACAGCCAGCAATTCATTGCGTAGTTTGGTTAAATGAGCAAGCTGCTCATCACCATATAAATCTTCAGTGGGGGCATAGGTCACCAGCAAAAATTCTTCCGAGCCATAGGCTGCCGCCACTTGCCGCGAATACTCTAGGTCTTTATCGCCCTCTAACACCAAACTGTCTGATGAGGCATCAAACTTGGTAGTAGGTATTTGACTACCAAGCAGCACGGTAATTAAGGCCAAAATGATGCACACAGCCTTAGGGTTGTCTATTACACTGCGCTCATAAGCACGAGCAAAAAAATCTAACATTAATATTATTCCGTTTTATGGCGAAGCTTTTTAATTAGCCTACGCATACACTTTATTTTGTTTTAAGTTCTAACTTTTTAAAAGCTCTAACTGCCTTAAATTAAACTCTATTATTTAGCGCTGCCAGTAGTTTTTTGTATATCCCTTCAAAGCCGCCATTGCTCATTATCAAAATCGAGTCGCCGGCCGTTGCGTGCTCGCATAACTGGGAAACTAGCACGTCAACTGAATTAACCACTGACTGGCGCTCATAGCTTTTAACGGCATCGCTCAAACTCCACTGCAAACCGGCGGTTTGGTACCAATAAACTAAGTCAGCATCTTTCACGCTGTCACACAGTTCATCTTTATGCACTCCCATTTGCATAGTGTTTGAGCGCGGTTCTAGCACTGCAATAATACGGCCGTTACCTGTTTTTGCGCGCAGGCCTGCAAGGGTTGTGGCAATTGCTGTTGGGTGATGCGCAAAGTCGTCATAAATTGTCACACCGTCAATTTCACCAATCACTTCCATGCGGCGCTTAACGCCTTCAAACTTAGTTAAGCTTTCAATAGCATTGCTTGGCGCAATACCGATATGGCGCGCGGCAACAACTGCCGCCATGGCATTACTTACATTGTGGTCACCCAATAAAAGCCAATTAACCTGCCCTTGTAACTCGCCATCTAGCCATATATCGAAACTACTGCCGTCGCAGCTTTTTAACTCGCTCCGCCACTGGCATTGCGCGCCACTGTTAGAAAAATACTGCACCGGCGTCCACGCGCCCTGCTCCAGCACTTCATCTAAGTTAGGCTCACCTGTTGGGAGTATTAGTAAACCTTCGCTAGGCACAGTACGTACCAAATGATGAAACTGTTTTTGAATAGCCGCTAAGTCATCGAAAATATCCGCGTGGTCAAATTCCAAATTATTCATCACTAAGGTACGCGGACGATAATGTACAAACTTAGAGCGCTTATCAAAAAACGCACTATCGTATTCGTCAGCTTCAATCACAAAAAAGTCGCTTTCGCCTGCCGCAGCAGATACACCCATATTGGCAGGGATACCACCGATCAAATAACCCGGTTTCATGCCGTTATCATGCAATATCCATGTCAGCATACTGCTGGTAGTGGTTTTACCATGAGTGCCGCTGACCGCTAATACCCAACGGTTAGACAATACATTCTCAGCCAACCATTGTGGTCCAGAGGTATAAGCAATGCCTTTGTTTAATACATACTCCACCGCTTCATTGCCACGACTCATGGCGTTACCCACTACAACCAAATCGGGCCTTACTGCAAACTGCTCGCTGCCATAGCCTTCAAATAAGTCTATGTCTTGCTCAGTCAATTGAGTGCTCATAGGCGGGTACACATTAGCATCAGAGCCAGTTACTTTATGCCCAAGCTGGCGCGCTATAATGGCAAGACTGCCCATAAAAGTGCCGCAAATCCCTAAAATGTGTATATGCATTACTATCCTCGCTGGTTGGGCGCAGTTTAACACGGCTATTGACGAGTTATAACAAGCCATAGCGGCGCTTTGACGCTAAAATCAAATTTTAGTTGTTGGCGTAGATGGGCTATACTTCGCGCCGCTTAACAAATCAAAATTTTAACTAACATAAAGGCCTATACCTCATGAGCTATGAAAAAATTCCGGCTGGTAAAGATTTACCAGAAGATATCTACGTTGCTATTGAAATTCCAGCAAACCACGACCCAATCAAATACGAAATCGACAAAGACGCCGACTGCTTAATGGTTGACCGTTTTATGGCAACGCCAATGTTTTACCCAGCCAACTACGGGTATATAAACAATACCTTGTCGGAAGACGGCGACGCGCTAGACGTACTAGTTGTTACTCCTTATCCAGTAGTACCTGGCGCAGTTATTCGTAGTCGCCCAATCGGCATTTTGAATATGAGCGACGAAGCTGGCCAAGACGCTAAACTAATAGCCGTGCCACACGACAAACTAAC
>JBLHWB010000145.1:0-5399 GCA_047628915.1 Porticoccus sp.
ACTTTGGCCTTGTAATACCTTATTAATTACCTGACATTCACGGTCGGTAAGTACGCTACCGCCAAAGTCATCCAAGGCTGATTGTAATGGTTTACGTAAGTTTTTATGACCTTTTACCACCGGCTTAGCGCTACTTAGCCAATGTTGGCGGGTAAGCTGAGTGACAATTGGTTCAATGTCATTAAGTAGATTTAGTTCTTTTTGATAGAAATTACGCGCCAGGGTAGTGCGGTTAAGTGATATGTTAATAAAGCCATCGCCGCTAGTTGGGATTAAATAGCCGCATTCGTCATGGATGCCTGATATACGTTGGTAGGTGTTGTAATACTCGGTGGTCTTAAAGGCGCTGGGTGCTAGCTCTTTCAAACTGTAAAAGCCCTGTTTTCTATCCGCCGCATAGGCCAAATAAAATGGGTCTAGTAAAAAGGCGCCCTGTAAAAATACGGTTAAGTTATGGCTGCCTCCTTCCTCAGGGGCATCAAAGTAATCAATTTGTGGGGCTAGGGTGTCGGGGTATACAACAATGGTGGCATCGTTAATCGTCACCATGTCTTTTAACATAGCAACAATCAGCGCGGGAAATTGATCACTGCCAACCTTTTCGAGTAGCATAGCGGTATGCATACTCAGTTGGGCAATAGGGCTGTTTGTAAAAGCCTGACTCATAAAGTTGTTAGCCGTAGTTATTGTCTTATGTATGTACTCAATGTAATGTGATCACATTAATTCATGTGGCCAGAGTATTCAACTTGGTATTGATTTTGCGCCATGTATTCACATTAAAATACTAATTACTCAGTAACAATATAGGGGTTCGCTTATGTCTAATGGCAATAAATGGCAAAAAATCAACTGGCAGGACCCGTTCTTATTAGAACAACAACTAACCGATGAGCAGCGCTTAGTGCGCGACAGTGCCGCTCAATATGCCCAAGAGAAATTAAAACCGCGCGTGCAACAGGCTTTTAGAGCAGAAGAGACTGATCTTGCCATATTTAAAGAGATGGGCGCAATGGGCTTACTTGGCTCAACCATCCAAGGTTATGGCTGCCCGGGAGTGGATTACATTTCGTATGGTCTTGTCGCCCGCGAAGTTGAGCGAGTCGATTCTGGCTATCGCTCAATGATGAGTGTGCAGTCATCTCTAGTTATGTACCCCATTTATGCCTATGGCACTGAAGAGCAGCGAGAACGGTATTTACCGAAACTTGCCACCGGTGAGTGGATCGGATGTTTTGGTTTGACCGAACCGGATCACGGTTCAGATGCTGGTGGACTGCTTACTCGTGCCCGCAGCGTCGACGGTGGTTATAGTATTAGCGGTAGTAAAATGTGGATATCTAATAGTCCAATCGCCGATGTATTTGTGGTGTGGGCAAAAACTGACGATGGCAAAATTCGTGGCTTTATTTTAGATAAAGGTATGAAGGGTTTAAGTGCGCCTAAAATTGAAGGCAAGCTGGCATTGCGTGCATCAATTACTGGCGAGATAGTGATGGACGAAGTGTTTGTCAGTGAAGATCAGTTACTGCCAAATGTGAGTGGGTTAAAAGGACCATTTGGCTGTTTAAATAATGCTCGTTACGGCATTGCTTGGGGGGCCTTGGGCGCAGCAGAAGATTGCTGGCATACAGCCCGTCAATATGTGTTGGACCGTAAGCAATTTGGTAGACCGTTGGCGGCTAATCAGTTGGTGCAAATGAAGCTCGCCAATATGCAAACTGACATTAGCTTGGCATTACAAGGCTGCTTTCGGGCAGGCGAGTTAATGGGGCAGGGCAATGTATCGCCAGAACTTATCTCGCTGATCAAGCGTAATTCCTGTGGTAAGTCCTTAGACATCGCTCGCACATCTCGGGACATGCTGGGTGGCAACGGTATATCAGATGAATATCCCATTATGCGTCACATGGTGAACTTGGAAGTGGTTAACACCTATGAGGGTACTCATGATATTCATGGCTTAATTCTTGGTCGCACGCAGACTGGTATTCCGGCTTTTTAATTCTGTAGTAACGCAACACTATTAATGGCGACAAATAGAGCGCTGGATATTGTTCCTGCAATGGGAACCCATATGGGGACATAATAAAACCTGCTGTCTGCTTGCGAATCATTATTACGTGTTTTGATTCGCACCAATGCGGCATTTACCACAGTGAAAATCACCAGAATGATAAATGAAGTTAGCCGCGCCAATGTACCAAGAGGCAGCCACAGAGCAAAAACTAGAACAAGTAACGTTACCAAGCCAGTTGCCAATAACGGGGTTTGAGTTTTTTTATGTACCTTGGCGAACACTTGCGGCAGCCAGCCTTGTCTGCCTCCGCCATAAAGCACCCGTGCAGCCATTACCACTTGAATGAGTGCGCCATTTATTACTGCGAATAACGCAATGATACTTATCATGTTTGAAGACCCAGTCGCTTGGTAAAACACCTTTGCCAATGGTGCCTCGCTGGCTTTGAGTTCCGCCAAAGGTATAGCCTGAATAACTACAAATGCTACAACAAAATAAAGTATCGAAGTAATAACTAAGGTCAAAATGATGGCCCGCGGCATCACGCGGCGTACGTCTTTTACTTCTTCGGCAACATTGACCATGTCTTCAAAACCGATGAAGGCATAAAAGGCGATTCCGGCTCCAGAAAGTAGGCCTAACCAAAGTGACGAATCACTCATCGCTTGAGGCGCTAGTGACATTACGTCTCGATTCATCACTGCGGGCAATGACACAATAACAACCGCGATCAATCCGAGGACTTCAGCAATGGTGATGACGATCGCCACCTTGACAGACTCCGCAATACCCCAGGCCGCTACCACGCCGAGTAGAATACATACCACGCAAATCACTATAATGTCAGGTAGGTTTGCAAGCTCACGAAAATAGCCGACAAACCCGTTTACCAATGTCGCACTAGATACTATTCCTGTCAGTACTACCGCCAAGCCTACCGTCACAGACAGCCACTTGTTATTAAAGCCCTGTTTTACATATACGGCTTCGCCTGCGCTGAGAGGGAATCGACTTGACAGCTCGGCGAATGATAAACCTGTTAATGCGGCTAATAGTGCAGCCATAATAAATGACAGCGGTGTCCACATTCCTGCTACTACTGCAACTTCTCCAATGAGCACGTATATGCCAGCGCCCAAAATTGTACCAACGCCATAAAATGTCAGCTGCCAGAACGACAGAGTGCGGTTAAGAGTCGCAGGTTGATCTATCATATGTCTCTCTTATGCTAGTGACCTAGAGCCTATAGTCTTATCAAACAATACAGCAAAGTTACGTTCTATAGTCACCATAGGCTCTTGTTACATTGTGTTATATGACAACTCGCCTATCAACGCGCCGTTGTAAACAAAGTCTTAGTCTCGTCAGAAATATTAGTATCTCGCTACTGGCGACAGCTTTACGAGTAGCATCAATTTTGCCTTAATGTAAGATTTCTGCTCTGTGCAGACAAAGCTGACTTTCCAATAGACCTGTCCTTGGCAGTTTCTAGATTTAGATACCCCATGTCCTAAGACTGAGTTAGCTAGTTACTCCCCAGCGATATATATCGCTCTAAAATCATTTACATTAGTTCGTGTCGGCCCAGTAATAACCAAATCATCTAGCTGCTCAAAAAAACTATACCCGTCGTTATTGGCAAGCATGGCGCCGGGGTCAATGTCTAAGTCTAATGCGCGTTGCCATGTGCTAGGTAAGAGCAGAGCGCCAGCGTTGTCTTCACTGCCATCTATGCCGTCAGTATCGGCGGCTAGGGCATAAACGTTGGGTGTGCCTTGTAGGCAATTAGCAAGGCTTAATAAATACTCGGCGTTGCGACCACCGCGGCCATTACCTTTTAAGGTTACCGTGGTTTCACCGCCAGATAAAATTACGCAGGGCCGTTTTGTTTCATGTTCACCATTAATAATAGAGACAACTAAATCGGCATGCTGTTTAGCCACCTCACTGGCTTCGCCTTCTATTTGATCACCAAGTGACAGCACTTTAATACCGCTTTGTTCTGCGCTATTAATAGCGGCAGTTAGTGCAGCTTTGGGGGTGGTGATTAAGTGATACTCGCAGTCCTTAAGTATCTCGTCGCCGGGCTTTATGGTTTCAGAGTCGCTGCTGTTTAACCAAGTTAATACGTTGTCGGGTACGTCGATGTTGTAGCGCTGTAAAGTAGCGAGTGCATCGGCTGATGTTGTTGGGTCGGCAACCGTTGGGCCTGAGGCTATAACGGTTGCTTCATCGCCGGGCACGTCTGATATTGCATAGGTGATAACTTTTGCTGGAAAGCTAGCGGCCGCCAATTTACCGCCCTTAATAGCAGATAAATGTTTACGCACACAGTTCATTTCATTTATGGCGGCACCAGATTTTAGCAGCGCCTTATTAATACTTTGCTTTTCAGCAAGATTAATACCGTCGGCTGGCAATGCCAGTAGTGATGAGCCGCCACCGGAGATTAAACAGATAACTAAATCGTCTATGCTTAAGTTTGCGACTAAATCAAAAATACGTTGTGCAGTTACTTCACCGATATTGTCGGGTACGGGATGGGAGGCTTGCACCACTTCTATTTTTTCGCAGGGTAAGTCATGGCCATAGCGTGTTACCACTAAGCCGCTTAGTTCACCCTGCCAGTGTTGTTCAATGCTTTGTGCCATTGACGCCGCCGCTTTGCCCGCACCGATAACAATAGCTTTGCGATTAGTGTCGGCAGGTAAAAATTTTGGTAATACTTTATGTGGACTGGCGGCCCCAACAGCTGTGTCGAATAAATTGAGTAACAGCTCTGCGGGCTTTAACCTTGCTAGCGTGGTCGTATCGCTCATCGTTTAATCCAAGGTTTTGCCCAGTTAAGGCTGTCTAATGTTGAAGTGCTTGGGTTGTACTCGGCGCCTATCCAGCCTTGGTAATTCATATTGTCAATATTATTGAGTAGTGATGAAAAATCAATCTTGCCAGTGCCGGGCTCACCCCTGCCAGGATTGTCTGCCAACTGCATATGAGCAATACTAGCTAAGTTGGTTTGAATAGTCGCGCGTAAATCTCCCTCCATGCGTTGCATGTGATAAATATCATATTGATAAAACAAGTTGTCTGAACCTACTTCTGCAATTAATTCTAACGCTTGTTTAGTATTAGTTAAAAAGAAGTCAGGAATATCAAAGGTGTTAATGGCCTCTACCAATAGTTTTATTCCAGCTTGTCTAAATGTGTCGCTGGCATATTTTAAGTTGGTAACAAAAGTGGCATGGGCTTGCTGCTCACTAACATCATAAGGCTTGACCCCAGCTAGGACATTACATTGTTTGCAATCTAATTTAACCGCATATTCAATCGCACTATCAACCCCTGCATAAAACTCTTTTACCCGATTAGGATGGCAGGC
>JBLHWB010000146.1:0-5346 GCA_047628915.1 Porticoccus sp.
TTGACCAGTTAGTTGCCTTGCACCAAATAGATTACAAGGCAGTTGGCCTTGAGGATTTTGGGCGCCCAGTTGGTTATATCGAGCGCCAAGTAAGTGGCTGGAATGGACGCTTTGAAAAAGCCCATACTCCCGATGTACCCGATTTGCTCGATGTACGTGAATGGTTGGCGGATAAAATGCCCGCAGTTGAGAGTGGGCATGCAATATTACACGGTGATTTTCGTATCGACAATATGATGTTAAACCCGGCTGATCCGTTTGATGTTGTGACAGTACTTGATTGGGAAATTAGCGCTTTGGGTGACCCATTGATGGATGTTGCCAACACGTTGGGTTATTGGATTCAGGCTGATGACCACCCTGGGTTGCAGTCAATGGTTATGCAGCCAAGTAATGTCGAAGGGATGGCAACCAGAGAAGAGTTGCTGCAACATTACGCCGATAAAACTGGCGCCAATGTTGATAAGTTTGATTTCTATATGGTTTACGGTTATTTCCGTCAAGCGGCTATTTTACAGCAAATTTATTACCGTTTTTATAACGGCCAAACTTCCGACAAACGTTTTGGGAAATTCTCTCAAGCCGTACAAGTATTGGGTGATGTTTGTCGGCAGCTAATTGCTAAGTCTAGCTTGTAATGGCTGAAATAATATTAGTCCGTCATGGGCAGGCATCATTTGGTACTGATAACTACGACTGTTTGTCGGAGCTAGGCGAAAAGCAAGCGCGCTGGACTGGTGAGTTTTTACAGCGCAGCGGCGTTAAACTCGATGCTATTTACAGCGGCTCTTTGCAGCGCCAGCGGCAAACTGCACAAGGCGTGGTAGAAATTTATTCCAAAGCGGGCGTGGCGTTGCCAGAGCTGATCATCGACCCACGCTTTAATGAGCTTGACACAGATGGGCAAATACATACGTTGTCGCCAGCATTAGCTAAAACTAACCCTGAGGTTGGCAGCTTAATGGAAGGGGCTTTTAGCGATAGTAAAATATTTCAAAAACTGCTGAAGCAAGTGTTTGCCCATTGGGTATTGGATAATCCGCAGGTTGATGGGTTAGAGAGTTGGCTAGAATTTAAGACCCGAGCTACTAACGCGCTAGATGATGTGCGCGTCGTGCAGGGTAGTGGGAAAACCATTGCGGTGTTTACTTCTGGCGGCGTTGTTGCCACCTTGGTGGCCTATGTTATGGGTTTGCCCGACAGCAAAGTTTATAGTGTGTTTGAGCCTGTGATCAACGCATCAATCACCCGTTTTCTATACAGCAGCAAAGAGATTTCCCTGTCTTCTTATAATGAACATTGTCATCTACCATTAGTGTCCAATGATCCTAAAGCCGTTACCTACCGTTAGTATGGTGTTGTTATGAGCGAATTTGTTAAAACAGAATTAATCGACGGCATATTGCTAGTAACCCTTAATAGACCAGAGAAAAAGAATGCGCTAACACAGCCGATGTATGCCGTTATGGCTGATGCTATCGAGCGCGCACAAACTGACACGGAAGTGAAAGTAGTGGTGTATACCGGGGTTGGCGACATGTTTACTGCCGGCAATGACTTAGATGATTTTGAGGTAAGCTCCGATGGCGAGCTTACGCCGGTAGCTAGGTTTCTTGCTAATATGGCAGGCACCGATGTGCCGTTGATTGCTGCGGTTAATGGCGCTGCTATCGGTGTTGGCACAACTATGTTGCTGCACTTTGATCAAAATTTTGCTAGCCCTAATGCCAGCTTTGCAATGCCATTTATCAATTTAGGTTTAGTGCCCGAGGCGGGTTCAAGCAAGTTGCTAGTGGCTCAATGTGGCTACCAAAATGCGGCTAAATTATTAATGCTGGGTGAAAGGTTTAGCGCTGCTGAGGCCAAAGATTATGGCATTGTGAATAGCCTTAGCGACGATGTATTAACCCAGGCTATGGACTATGCGGCTAAGCTTGCGGCTAAACCCAAGAAAGCGTTGCGCGCCACTAAGCGCTTAATGAGACGCGATGCTGAACCCTTAGCGGAGACCATGAAGCAAGAGGTTATATTGTTTGGCGAAGGTTTAGAGTCGCCAGAATTTTCCGAGGCAGTGGCCGCTTTTGCCGAAAAACGTCCAGTTAACTTTTCACAGTTTGATTAATTGGTATTGTTAATTAAGCTGGCGTGAAAAATAACCAAAAATCTGATCCAGCGCTTGGCGAGTCGGGTGACCCTCTTTATCAATAAAGTCTACTGTTAGTACGGAATGACCTTTGCCTGGCAGGGTTACCAAATTAATACGTGATGTCTGCTGATTAAACTCAGCATCTAAGGCCGCAAACTTTGCCGCTTTACAAATCGGGTCATGTTCAAAGCGGTAAGCATACATTCCCTCGCTGCAATCAATGCCTTGTTTAATTTGGCTGATATCGTCGCTACTCATATGTAAGGCGGTTTGCTTTGCAATAGGCATAGAAGGTTGCGCTGCAACGGCTGCTAGTACACTGTCATCAGCCATTAAAGAAATGGCAAAGTTACCGGTTAGACACATGCCAATAACACCAACGCCTTGGGTATCAGTATCGGTTTTTATTTTCTGGCACAAAGCCTTTAGCCAATCGACTATGGGGCTAGTTTTGTTGGCGCTAAATAAATGAAACTCTTTACGCATACAAAAGACGCGAGCCACATTGCCCGCCATACTTATTTTCCCTATGGGGCCAAATAGGTGAGGCAGATAAACACTAAAGCCTTGGTCGACAAATTTTTGTGCTAACGATAAAGTTTCTTGACCAATGCCCGGTAGCTCTTGAATAATGACAACTGGTGCGCCACTACCGAGCTGATAAATATCGTGAGTTATTGGCCTGGCTTCAGCGCTGTTGGCAGTAAAAATAGATTTAGAAAAATCATCTATAGAAATGTCCGGCATAATTTCCCGCTAAATATTGAGGCTAGGCAGGGGTGAGTCGATTACCGCTGCTATTGCTTTAATAATTTGTTGTTCTTGGCTATTAATAATATCATCTTGTTTCGCACAATCTATTAATCCTTTTAACAATTTGGCTTTTAACAATGGATAACTGTTAGCTAGTTTGTTGCAGGCGGCCCCAAAAAATTCAATGCTGCAGTCAGTTTTAGCCAACAGCGACACATTATAAAATCCAGCAGTATTAGTGCCTCGATAAAACGCACGCTCTATAATCTGTTGGTCAACGCTAGCGTGATAGGCAAGGCAAGACAGTACAACGGCATAGCTTTTCATAGTGTCATTTTTAGTTATAAATTTCGTTTTATTACGTTTTTTGTTGTCAAAGTTAGCTGCTAGATAATGACGAAAGACTTGAAACACACACCATTCAAACATATCTATTTTTTTGTCAGTCTTAATTAACTTAGTTAGAGTTTGCTTAACTGTTTGATATTGGCTATTCGATAATGTTCGTAATGTCGGTAAAGTAAGTTCTAGTAGCGTCCAGCGTAAATCGACACTTAGCTCATATATGTCAGCTTTGATAGTGTGGCATTGTTGCTCTAAGCCACTAATTTTTGCATCAGCAATCAACCCTAATTGAACCTCAGCAATACTTTGTTGCTTGTCTAGCAATAGCATTAATACTATTGAGCAGGCTCCTAAAGGATCATGGGCAAGTATATTAATGTGTTCTGGTAGTGCACTGATTTGCTGACGTGCTGCGGTTACTAAAGTCTGTTTGTTGTCAGTATTGATGGTAACAGCGCCGCCTAAAATTGCCGCGGCGATAAGTTTTTCCGGTGATGTAGTGGTAGCTGTTGGCGCCGCTAACTGTTCTTCATAACGAATTACTGAACGCGGAATCATCATTCCATTCCAGCTTGGTTGAATACGCTGGATTCGTGCCGGCAGTGGTGGATGAGTTAGAAATTGAGGTCTGCCAATAAGACCATTGGCGATAAACATGTGGCTGGCTTGCTCTGCATTAGGGCTTATAATTCTGGCTCCTTTGTCGTAACCGCCAATAATTTTCAATGCGTCTGCTATGCCTGCAGGGTTTCGAGTAAATTGTACTGCAGAGGCATCCGCTAAGAATTCTCTTTGGCGGCTAATGGCCGATTTTATTAAGCTACCAAAGAATGTACCGAGCCAACCAACGATAACTAGCCCTATACCAAGCATAGCAAAGCTTAGATTACTGGCGCCTTTACCTGAGCTGTAGATTTTGCGATTACTGCCAGAATGTAAAACAACTTCGCCTATTTTTGTAATAAACGTGATGCCGCTTATCATCGCTATCATTCGACCGTTTAGGCGCATGTCGCCATTTAGAATGTGGCTGAACTCATGCGCCACAACACCTTGCAACTGCTCTCTGTTAAATTGATCTAGTGCACCACGGGTTATTCCGATCACCGCATCGGCTGGAGTATTGCCGGCAGCAAAGGCGTTTATCCCTTTTTCGTTTGCCAATAGATAAATGGTAGGTACCGGCATGTTAGCGGCTATGGCCATTTCTTCTACCACGTTAATGGCACGTTTTTCTTCGATGTTTTCGGTGTTGGGCGTTAGTGGCACGCCACCTAAGGCTTCAGCGATGTATTTGCCGCCAGCGTTTAGCTGTAGCCACTTAAAAGTAACGACTACGGCAATAACAAGTATTACTAAGATGCTTACTTTGGCTATTAGGCTCCACTGCAGTTGAGCGCTGAAATTAACACTTTGAGTGACGCTATAACCGTTGCCTTCGACCAATGTTAGTGCGGTTACGATCAAAAAATTAGTAATGGCAATCAAGGCTATAACAGCAATGGAAAACAGGAAGACTAGCAGGCGAGTCTTGCGCCTTGCTTCATCTTGAGCGGAGAAGAAATTCATTTGATTAACTAAAATGAAACTTTAGGAGCCTCTTGAATTTGCACACTATCGGCAAATTCCAACAAATTGGCATCATTTTTGTGACCAAAGAATGAGGCGATCATTACCGGAGGGAAACTTTGTTTGTAGTTGTTGTATTCCATTACGGCATCGTTAAATCCTTGGCGAGCAAAAGAAACTCTGTTTTCAGTTGTCGTTAACTCTTCGGTGAGCTGCATCATGTTGTCGCTGGCTGTTAGATCAGGATAGGCTTCCATTACAATATTTAATTTCCCCAATGCGCTTTGTAGGCTACCTTCGGCTGCGGCTAATTGTGATAAGTTATTTTTATCGCTGTTACTGGCAGTCGCTTTTAATATAGCGGCAGCTTCATTGCGGGCACTAATTACTGCTTCCAATGTATCTTTTTCGTGACTCATATAGCCTTTAGCGATCTCTACTAAATTTGGTATTAAGTCATAGCGACGTTTTAGCTGTACTTCAATTTGAGCGAACGAATTTTCGAAACGGTTTTTTAATGTAACCAGTTTGTT
>JBLHWB010000147.1:0-5318 GCA_047628915.1 Porticoccus sp.
AAAAATTGGTCCTGGTGCAGCAGTAATTGATTTGAACACCATGAAGCTAGTGCAGAAACTGCAGTCGCCGGCCAATCGGCGGTTTTATGGCCATGGTGCGTTTTCAGCTGATGGGGAAACGATTTACACCACGGAAACCTATAAAGGCAATAAGCGCGGTACAATTGTAGAGCGCGATGCAATAAGCTTTGACGAGCTAGGTGAGTTCCCGAGTTTTGGTGACTCGCCCCATGAATGCCAATTAATTGACGGCGGCGCTACTCTGGTAGTGACCAATGGTGGCGGCAATATGAACGGTAGCTTGCCAAATATTAGTTATATAGATGTTGCTAGCAGGCAGCTTATGCGCCAAGAAAAACCAACAACTAGCGCTTTGAATACGGGCCATTTTTATACGTCAGATAATAATGACTTAGTAGTAGTCTCGGCGCCTCGTGATGGCAATAGAATTAGACTTGGAGGTCTTAGTATTCAGCCAAGTGGCAAGGCGATGAAAACTGCTACTTCGCCAAAAAAGGTTGTTAGTCAAATGTTAGGTGAGTCGCTTAGTGTTGCCATTCATCAAAGCATCGCGTTGGTTACCCATCCCGACGGTAATATGATTTCATTTTGGGATACAACAAACCGTAAGTTTATAAAAAAATTGGCACTAGAGTTACCACGTGGCGTAACCCTTAGTAATGATGGCAAGTACTTTATTGTTAGCTATGGCCAAATGGCTAGCATCGTAAATATCAGTACCAAGGAATTACAGTTACAAAACGATAGCATCACAGATGCTACATATTTGGCCGGCTCGCATATATACAATTGGACAAAAATGGTTCAAGAGCTTTGTTCTTAACGTCTAATGGGCATACGTAAGTAGTTTCTGACATATTGCATCAATTTGGCGCCATAATGTTATTTGTAGTCGCCTCTTAGCCGCGCAATATACCAGTGTATGACTGGTACTTAGGGCTTGTGCATGAATAATAAGATCTCTAAAAAGGGTAGTCTACCAGAAGTGGTTTTGATCAGTTTTGTACTAAAATTACCATGTAAATCGCTATTGGCATTTTTTATACTTGTCGCAAAACATCTGTAGTTGCCTAGTTGTAATCTGAGCTGATTTAGCAAAATATTATATTTAATCTGCGTATGTTTTTCTCTATTATAGTGCGACTATTTTGCCGATTACTTGAGTCTCGTGTACGAGTTGTTATCTGGTTGATAGATTTTTTTGGGGTTAAAGGAAATTATTTCATATGAAATTTACTTTGTATTCTGTACTGCTGACTACTCTTTGTTTTAGTCTTCAGTCAACCGCCGAAGAAAATGTTATGAAAACCTCAGCAGAGGCTGAGTCAGATCAAAGCTGGCGACCCCCTGCATCAATGTTAGAAAAATATGACTGGTTAAAGTTAACCTCTGATGAGTGGTTGAAAGGCGAGCTGATAGCTATGTATGACCGCGAGTTTGAGTTCGACTCCGACGAGCTAGGTCTGCTAACGTTTGATGAAGAGGATGTGGCTGAAGTAATAACCTATCAGGAACATAGTCTCAGATTGCTTGATCGACGTATTGTTCGCGGCGAGATTGAAATAGACGGCAATAATGTAAAGGTAATTAGAGGCGATAGGACTGAAATAATACAGCGTTATATGGTTGTTTCTATTGCCGCCACCAGCGGCCTAAAAGAAATTAATTATTGGTCGGGTAATGCGTCTTTTGGTATGACTTTACGCGAGGGTAATACCAATCAAAAAGACGTGCTGGTTGATATTGACGCCCAACGCCGGACCGCTCAGTCACGTCTTATAAATAGCTATATTGGAAATTTTACCGAGCAGTCTGGATTTGAAACAACAAATAACCACCGTTTCAATAGTGGCTTCGATTGGTTTTTAAGTCATCGCCTATTTTGGCGTGTTGCTACTATTGAGTATTTTCGCGATCGCTTTCAAAACACCGATTCTCGTATCACCGGGTCAACTGAAATAGGTTATCTTTTGTTTGACGATCAGAATTTCTCTTGGGAAATCGCAGGTGGGCCTGGTTATCAAGTAACTAATTTTGAAAGTGTAGAAGTGGGTGAAGATGACAAAGAAGCAACATTTATCGCCACAGGAAGTACAGAGCTTGATTGGGATATCACCAAGGATATTGAATATACTTTTAGTTACGATGTCCAAGTTGTTAGTGCGGCAGCTGGCGGATTGATTCATCACCTTAAAACAGGTTTAGAAATCGAGTTAATCAAAGACTTTGATATCGAACTAATGTACTACTGGGATCGACTTGAGGAGCCGATAGCCGATGACATCGGTGTTATTCCTCAAAAAGATGATAAGCGTTTTGTGGTTAGCATCGGTTATGAATTCTAGGCATAAGGCTAAGCGCTTTTTTATGTTTCCGTAAAAGGATTAACAATGGAAAGAATAGCAAGCTGCTCTTGCGAGCAGCTGACAATAACTGTAAAAAATGATGCGAAATTTGTCATTGCCTGTAGTTGCACCAAATGCCAAAAACGAACGGGATCAGTGTTAGGTGTAGTGGCGTACTTTGCTGATACCAACGTGATAGCGAAAGCAGGTGTGTTTAAAACTTTTGAAAAAATGTCGGATAAAGGCACTGCAACCATTCGTCACTTTTGCCCCGAATGCGGTACCTCGGTTTATTGGCAATCAGATTTTTTGCCTCAGCACACGGGTGTTGGCGTGGGCTCCTTCGCTGATGCTACGTTTCCAATACCGCAAATGAGCGCCTGGGAGGCACACAAGCACCCATGGTTATCATTGTCTGATGCAATACCATGCTCGCAAACTCAAGACTTTTAAGCCACAGCCTTTGACTGCATGTCCATACGGTGGAGGCATCACCATATGATGCGTCGTCGATCAGTCGATCGGTAAAAAATCTGATACGAAAAAGAAAGTGGCATGCGAACAGCGTTAATAATGGGTTAATCGTGTTCATCGACGGTGATCGCATCGGGCTTAGTGAGTAATTATCTGCGATTAACTCACCAATGCGCATCAGAATACCATCAGCGCTATGCCTGAATGCATCATCTCGGCGTTGAAAAATCTAAGTTATGGCAGCGCGTTGTTTGGTCTGCTTGCTTATTCTTGTGGTGCTGAAAATGATGTTTATTGGCCATATTTCCTCCTTAAATCTGACCTTTTCGAAACCCGTCAGCTTTATTCAGAAACGGTTATATCTAAAGCTGTCAGCGGCTACAGGCATTGCTAAACATAAGCTATGATATTTGCGTTGATTTCGAGGGCGTAGTGATGACTAAAATTATATTCGTAGCTAACTGTCTTTTAGTGGCAGTATTACTTTCATTTAATGCAGTTTCTGCGAACACTAAAGTTGACGACTTTGTCTTGCTTGACCAAGGTGGTGATGCACAAGCGTTATTTTATGACAAGCAGGCGAAAGCAATTGTGGTGATGATTCATGGCAACGGTTGCCAAATCGTTCGGTCTATTTTGCCGGACTATAAAGCCTTACGCGATGAGTATGAATCCAAAGGCGTGCGCTTTTTAATGCTTAATGCCAATCTACAAGACACTCGCGCCACTATTGCTAGTGAAGCTGCAGAGTGGGGCATTGACATGCCTATTTTGATTGATAATGCACAAATTATCGCTCCAAGTTTGAATGTGACCCGCACTGGAGAAGTGTTGATAATTAACCCGGTTAGCCGTGAAATTAGCTATCGTGGCGCAATTAACGATCGCGTTCATTTTGAGCGTCAGAAGAAAGAAGCCAGTCAACATTATGTTAAGAACGCGTTAGATGCACTGCTAGCAGGCGAGGCAGTAACGGTACCTAAAGTAGAGTCGGTCGGCTGTATTGTGAACTTGCCAAAGCCAGAGCAAGTAATTAGCTATAGCGAAACCATAGCGCCAATGCTGTTAGATAAATGTGTGGCTTGCCATCAAGACGGAGGCATAGCGCCTTGGGCGATGAGCGAATACCGAATGATTCAAGGCTTTGCGCCAATGATTCGTGAAGTAGTGCGTACCAAACGTATGCCGCCGTGGCATGCCGATCCGGAGATTGGGCAGTGGCAACACGATGCGGGGTTAAGTGTTGAAGAAACCAAAACACTTATTAGCTGGATTGAAGTGGGCGCAAAACGTGGTGAAGGTGATGATCCATTAACAGCGTTTAAGCCAAATGAAGAGCAATGGCCGCTGGGCGAACCAGACCTAATTGTTGAAGTGCCCGCATTTGATGTGCCAGCAAGCGGTATTGTTGATTATCAATTTCCGGTAGTGCAAAACACCTTAAATAAAGATGCATGGGTAGTGGCTGCAACCGTTTTACCGGGTGATACGCAAGCGGTACACCATGTGTTACTTGGCTCTGCTGATCAACCGCCAGCAGTCGATGATTTAGAAAACGTTTTTCAAAATTATATTATGGGTTATGCGCCAGGCAACGAGTCGGCGCATATGCCTGAAGGCACTGGTGTGTTTGTTCCTAAAGGTGGCGTATATTTATTGCAAGTACACTACACTCCGTATGGTAAAAAGAGCACCGATACAACTAGGGTTGGCTTGTACTTTGCCGATAAACCACCGCAGAATTTTTTGCGTAATCATGTGATAGCTAATTCACGGTTAAGTATTCCACCTTATGCGGCGCGCCATGAAGAAAAAGCCTATTTTGAATTTTGGAATGATGCTGTCATTTATGGCTTAGTGCCGCATGCGCATTATCGCGGGCGTAGTTCTAGCTTTGATTTGGTCTATCCTGATGGCCGTACTGAAGTAATTTTGTCGGTGCCCAATTACGACTTTAATTGGCAGCGTACTTACGCTTTTACGGAGCCTAAATCAGTACCGGCTGGAACCAAAATTATTCATCGTACTATTTATGATAATTCGGCAAATAACCCCGGTAATCCAGACCCCAGCCGTCAAGTACCTTGGGGTTTGCAGTCTGAAGATGAAATGCTTTATGGCTCGGTTAGTTATTCTTGGGTAGATGAAACCTCCGGCGAGCCTATACACAGCTATTTGACAAGTGAAACGGCTCAGTGGATGGGCGTGATTGATAAAGATATGGATGGTTTAATCAGTGAGGCTGAAATGCCAAAACGGTTGCGCGATTCAATCGGTTGGAAGTGGAAGCTGCTTGATGAAGATGACGATGGGCAGTTGAACTTAGCTGAAATGGAAGTATTAATGGCTAGGATGATGGAAAGAAAGAAACAACAAAAAACTGCTAATAAATAGCTATACCGAGAAGTAAAAAATGCCGCTAATGCGGCATTTTTTTATCTTTTAAGTGATAGCTATAAATAAGCCATATACCAACAG
>JBLHWB010000148.1:0-5253 GCA_047628915.1 Porticoccus sp.
TATAGCCGGCTTCTACTTCTTCGGTATGAATTAGTCCGGGTGATACGGTATTAACGGTAATGCCAGTATTGCTAAGCTCTTTAGTAAGGCTTACGCCCAGTGTGGCCAGTGCGCCTTTGGCGGCATAGTAGTGGGGCATTATCGAGTTGGGTTGATGACTGCCGATAGTGCCAAGCTGGATGATTCTGCCCCAGTTCTGTTGTTTCATCTGCGGGCTGAAGCCATCGATTAGGCGGGTGGCTGAGAGTACATTCTTTTGGTACATATCCAACCAGTCTTCAGTGCTAGATTTGCCCCATTTACCTGCGCCAGCAGTACCATAGTTATTGACTAAAATATCCACATTACCAACAGCGGCGAGGGTTTGTGTGATTACGCTGGCAGCACCTTCATCCGTAGCCAAATTACCGCATACCCAATGGCAATTTTCGGTACTTTTTGCCATATCGCTAATAGTCGCCTCTTCGTTGCTATGGAAAATGACTGTAGCGCCCTCAGAGGCTAAAGTTTGGGCAATCACTTCGCCACTGCCTTTGTTACTACCGCTGACAAATGCCGTTTTACCGTTAAGCTCTAAATTCATGGTTTTACCTGTTGATATGTCGTCTTAAACAGTGACAATGGTTGCACAATAATAAAGGGCGGCAAAGCATTTGTCTGCCATGCTATAAATCACTAAATAGGAGCGAATATGAATTATTGCCCGCAATGTGCGAATCCCATGGGTGAGGTCTTAGAAGAAAATGAAATACGCCTAGGGTGCAGTGATATTAGTTGTGGTTTTATATCCTTTAACAATCCCACACCTGTTATCGCAATGATAGTGGAACTGCCAGACGGTGTGGTAATGGCCCATAACGTGAGTTGGCCGAAAGAGTTTTACTCAATTATTACTGGTTTTTTAGAAGAGAAAGAAGACCCTGAGCAATGCGCCATCCGTGAGACCCAAGAAGAGTTGGGGCTGCATTGTCTAGAGTCCACTTTAGTTGGTGTGTATCCATTTCCACAGCAAAACCAAGTAATTATTGCGTACCATATTAAAGCCGCTGGTGCGGTCACCTTAAATCATGAACTAGACGATTATAAAATAGTCCCCAAAGCTGAGCTTAAAGGCTGGCGTTTTGGTACTGGCTTGGCAGTTAACGACTGGTTAGCTCGTGGTTGTTTAGTTCCTGCATCAATTAACTAATTTCACACAAAAATAATAAAAGGCATTAACAATGGCTGATATGAGCACGTCGATCTATATTACTTTTTTCGTTTACCTAGCTGGTGTTATGGCTATTGGAATATACGCTTGGATACAAACGAAAAATGCCAGTGATTACTTTTTAGGCGGCAGAAGTTTATCCCCTGGCGTTGCAGCCATTAGTGCGGGTGCTTCTGACATGAGTGGTTGGGTGCTACTTGGCTTGCCTGGCTTTGCTTATTTGTCAGGATTGGAAGCGGCTTGGATTTCGGTGGGGTTGTGTACCGGGGTGGCCTTAAATTGGTGGCTAAGTGCTAAACGTTTGCGAGTGTATAGCGAACAGCTTGAGGATGCGGTTACCGTGCCAGCCTATCTACAGCGCCGTTTTAAAGACCCTACGCCGTGGTTGAAAATATTTTCGGCGACGTTTATCTTATTGTTCTTTTTGTTTTATGTGGCCTCTGGTTTAATTGGCGGCGGTAAGTTATTTGTTGCTGTGTTTGATATGGACTACCAATATGCCGTAATAGCTGGCGCGGTGATTGTGGTTTTATACACACTGTTTGGTGGCTTTTTGGCGGTGTCTTGGACTGATGTATTTCAAGCCTTGTTAATGACGTTGGCCTTAGTTGTCGTGCCTGTTGTCGTTGTCACAGATGCTGGCGGCTTTAGTGAAACTGTTGCTAAGGTAGAGGCGATAAATCCTAATTTTCTGGATATGTTCACCGATAACACGGGTACACCGTTAACCCTAATTGCGATTCTAAGTTCGCTTGGTTGGGGCTTGGCTTATTTTGGTCAGCCACATATTTTGGCCCGTTTTAAGGCGATACGCTCACCTAGTGACGTTAAAGTGGCGGCAATTATCGGCGTGAGTTGGTCGGTATTTATCTATTTGGCTGCTATTGCCGTAGGGTTGGCTGGCGCCGTGTACTTGTCCACGCCATTAGAAGATTCTGAAAAAGTATTTATGTCTTTGGTGGCAGTATTATTTAACCCGGTTATTGCAGGTATTTTGTTAGCCGCAATTTTGGCCGCCATTATGAGTACAGTAGATTCTCAGTTGTTGGTTTGCTCGGCGGCATTGGCTGAAGATTTATACCCGCTGGTGGTTAAAGAGCCGCCATCGGCAGAGCGCCGTTTACAAGTAGGGCGTATGGCAGTTGGCGGATTGGCTATAGTGGCAATGATGTTTGCGATGGACCCTAACAGCAAAGTGCTGGATGTGGTGTCTTATGCTTGGGGCGGTTTAGGTGCTTCGCTTGGGCCAGCCATTCTACTTAGCTTGTACTGGCCTCGAATGAATCGTTATGGTGCTTTAGCTGGAGTATTGGTTGGCGGTTTAACCGTTATTGTCTGGGGTCAAATTAACGGTGGTTGGTTTGATCTCTACGAATTGGTACCGGGTTTTTTCTTTTCGGTTATCGCAATTGTTGGGGTTAGCTTGTTAACGGCTGAGCCTGAAGAAGAAATAGTAGCTGGATTTGATAAAATGCTAGGAACAGTAAAAAGTTGCTAGGAGAGCATTGTGAATAGACTTGTGACAGTTAAAACTCTGTTGCCGTTGGCATTGATTGTTGCGAGTAATTTGGTTTACGCGGTGTCCGATGACGAGTTAGCGGCAATGCGCGACAAAGCGTTGGCGTCAACCGAAGGCTATGACATCGTTGCATCGCTAACTACGCAAGTAGGCGCACGTTTGGCGGGTACTGAGGCTGATCAGCGAGCTGTGGCATGGGCAAAGAATTTGCTAGAGCAATCTGGCTTTGACAAAGTGTGGCTAGAACCAGTCAGTTTTCCTGTTTGGCAGCGCCATAAAGAAAGCGCCAAAGTACTTTCGCCCTATGAGCAGTCTTTACATATCACCGCATTAGGTTACAGCGGCTCAACCAACGGTGCAGTAGTTGGTGAAGTTGTGGCATTTAGTTCGATTGAAGAGTTTGCCCAATCAAAGACTGATGTGAAAGGTAAAATCATTTTCATCAATAAAGCGATGGAGCGCAGTATAGATGGCAGCGGTTATAGCGAAGCAGTACCGATGCGTTACGCCAGCGTAGTGTCGGCGCAAGAAAGGCAAGCCGCGGGTATTTTAATTAGAAGTTTGGGTACGCATACCAATCGCTTTGCTCATACTGGAGCGACTACTTTATTAGACAACCCTGTGCCGGGCGCTGCTTTGTCACCGCCTGACGCTGATCAGCTGCAACGGCTACTTGATCTAGGAAAACCAGTAAGGCTTAGCTTAGATATTGACGTGTCGACCACTCAGGGAGGCTCTTCATTCAATGTGATTGGTCAAATTAATGGCAGTGAGATGCCTGAGCAGAATGTATTGATCAGTGCGCATTTAGACTCATGGGATTTAGGTACTGGTGCTATAGACGATGGTGCTGGCGTGGGTATTGTTGTGGCAGCAGCTAAGGCGGTTATGACTTTGCCAGAAAAACCTAAGCGTAGTATTCGAGTGGTATTGTTCGCCAACGAAGAGCAAGGTTTATGGGGCGCAAAGCAATATGCACAAAAACATAATGCAGATGCGTCAAACCATATTTTTGCTTCTGAGTCTGATTTCGGTGCTGGTCGAGTGTGGCGTTTTGATAGTGCGTCTAAAGCGCTAAACGATTCTGTCGCTGAACTACTAGCGCCGCTAGCTATAACAGTAAACTTAGTAGAGGGAGAGGACGTTGAAAAGTTAAGCGGCGGTCCAGATATAGGACCGATCCAAGACAGCGGTGTAGCCGTATTTAGACTAAAGCAAGATGGTACTGACTATTTTGACTATCATCATACGGCGAATGACACCTTGGATAAAATTGATTCGAAAGCATTGCAGCAAAACGTAGCAGCTTGGGCTGTGGTGGCGTTTAAAGCTGCAAATATTGAGCTTGTTGCTAGTGACTGAAGACAAACCTAGTAAGAAAAAAGCAGTTCCCAGTAGGCGCCTAACGCGGTTTTCCAAAATGGTGCAATTAGCTGGCGGCGTTGCCAGTTCGATGGTTGTAGAGGGGACTAAACAGCTAAGCCAAGGCAAGCGCCCCAAAATACGTGATTTATTATTAACCCCTAAAAATGCCCGCCGGGTTGCCGACCAATTGGCCAATTTGCGCGGTGCTGCAATGAAACTTGGCCAGTTATTATCAATGGATGGGGGTGATTTCCTGCCGCCTGAATTGGCTGACATTTTGGCAAGACTGCGTAGTAATGCTGAATCTATGCCAACTAAACAGTTGGTTAAAGTGTTGGAAAATGCATGGGGCGAAGACTGGCAAGATAATTTTTATCAGTTTGATATGAATCCAGTAGCGGCTGCATCTATTGGCCAAGTGCATAAGGCGGTGACTCATGATGGGCGAACCTTAGCTCTAAAAATCCAATATCCAGGCGTGCGCAAAAGTATTGATAGCGATGTTGATAATGTGGCTGCGCTGCTACGTATTTCTACTTTGTTGCCAAAAGAATTAGAAATTGATGAGTTGTTGGAAGAGGCAAAAATACAGTTACACCAAGAAGCAGATTATATTCGTGAGGCTAAGTATCTTAAAAAATATGGCGAGCATCTTGCAGGCTGCGAGTATTTTTTAATTCCAGAGGTTGATGAAGAATTAACAACTAAAGATATTTTGGCGATGACATTTATCGACGGACATCCAATAGAAGAGTTGGTGCATGAAGATGAGAGTACCCGTAATCGAGTAATGACTTTACTGCTCGATTTGTTGTTTAAAGAAATATTTGAATTTCAATTGGTACAAACTGACCCTAACTTTGCTAACTATCAATACAACGCTGAAGAGAAATCGTTGGTACTGTTGGATTTTGGTGCCACCCGTGAATACAAAAAACGTTTTTCCAATGCTTACAAAGCGTTGTTCAAAGCTTCTTTAAAAGAAGATATGAGTGGTATGCGTAAAGCTTGCGAGAGAATTGGATATTTTAAGGAAGACATTAACGACCAGCAGTTAGAATTTGTGCAGAACTTGTTTTTTATGGCAACAGAACCGTTGCGCTATCAAGGTGAGTACGATTTTGCTAATACCGACTTAGGTGCCCGCTTAAATGAAGCA
>JBLHWB010000149.1:0-5250 GCA_047628915.1 Porticoccus sp.
AAATTTATTAACATAAAGTACTGTCTGCCTGCCGGTAAGACCGGTGGCGCCAAAAATAATGAGTTGAACCTTTTTCATACAGTTACTGCTCCGATGGGAAAGCGTGATCAATAATTTAATTGTGACTAGCGTACTACACTCTGCACTGACATCTTATCAATAAAATATCAGCTAACTCCTCAGCCACCACAAAGGTCCTAAGATATTGTTATAATAAAGACTAATATTAGCGGGGCAATGAGTGTACCACTATGTCTATATTAAAATATTGATTTTGCTGCTATGAACTCTCATACCCTCTGATGACAATAATGTCAGTGTTAGCCTGCAAAAATCAATGTATTGGTTTAACTATATTTTTTATAGAATACAATAACTCTGCTTTAATAGACGATTGCAGCAGAAACAATCATCAGTTTTTAGGCTCTACGGTTTAATGTTTCAAAAATTGATTCGAAATTATATGAGAATACTTAGTAAATACGCTATAACAATATTAAACCTGATTGTATTCGGGCCATTCGCCAATGCCGACAGCTTAGCCGTTAGCGTTTCATCACAATGTGTGGCCGCTCCAAAACGACAAATGACAGCCGCATCGCCGATAACACTGCCGATAAAACTATTGAGTTGGAATATTCAGAAAACAGAAAATGATGGCTGGCAGGAAGATCTAACCCGCTACAGCAATGACAGTTCCTTAGTCCTCTTACAAGAGGCCAATGACACTGCGCCTTTGTCTGATGCACTACTGCAGTTTTCCCAGGCATCTTTAGCACCGGGCTACCATACCGGGAAAATGCAAACTGGTGTCATGACTACTGCCAAACAAGCAGCTTTACATCATTGTTTTTTACAACACCGCGAGCCGTGGTTGCGATCATTCAAAACTGTGCAACTCAGTTGGTATGCTTTAAGCAATCAACAAAGGTTATTAGTGGTGAATATACACAGTGTTAATTTCACTTTTGGGACTAAAGATTACCAACAGCAGATTCAAGCATTTCGTAAAATAGCTGAAAGCCACCAAGGGCCAATGATCATTGCGGGTGATTTTAATACCTGGAATGTTAGCCGTTTAGCTAAACTTGATGATTCTACTGAGCAATTAGGTTTAGCGCCGGTGACATTTAATGCCGATGTTCGTAAGCGTTTTTTTGGTAACCCCTTAGACCATATATATATTCGTGGGCTTAAGGTTGATACCAGCTCAACGGAGGCCTCCTCAAGTTCAGACCATAACCCTTTATTTGCAGAGCTTTCAGTACACAACACTACGCTGACTCAAGCGGTGAAAAATTAGGAAAGCTGCCATCAAAAAACTTATGTTAGTTTTCATTTTAAGTTTTATAGCGGTTAATGCAGCGATTGCCGACAATATTTCAGCGCAAACTGATCAAGAGATTAAAGCATTGCTGCAAGCGGTGGCTGACAGTGGTTGTGAGTTTACTCGTAATGCTTCACCGCATTCAGCGCAGGATGCCAGTGAACATTTGGCATTAAAATATCGTCGCGGAAAAAAATATGTGAGTGATGCAGAGAGTTTTATTGAGCGCTTGGCAACTAAAAGCTCTTGGTCGGGTGAGGTTTATATGATGCAGTGTTCGGGATCAGAGGCGCAAACCGCAAGGGTTTGGCTGATAGCTAAGCTGACTGATATTCGAAGAAATACTTAAGTAATAAAGCCATAGAGAAGGCACTTAAATAGTTAAAATATATCTACACAGCCGTCTGTTAATGTTAAAGAAAGGTATGTCGTATAATCAAACTAAGAGATTCTTGTTACAGCGGCATATTAAAAGTTAGACGCCAAACTTTTACCTTATTACTATAGCGGTAACCAATACCTATTCTATCTATATCAAACAAACGAAAATCGATAGGTTTATCCAAACCCAACGTTACCCCAACTTCAACAGAATTATTGACAGTAACGGTCTGAGCGTCTGGCTGAAAAAACTCAAGGTTGTTGAAATACCACTGGCCTAACAAATAGCTAGAGAAAAAACTGGAACGCCCCATTATCGAAAAATCCCATGGTAGGCGCCAGTCAACTCCACTCTGAATAGAGGCAAAGCCGTCTTTTACATCTGACGACAAACTTTTATAACCGGCATAGAAAATTCTATTAACCCACAGGTGCTGGTGGTTTTCACCAAACTGGTAAACCCCCGACAAGCCACTGGAATATATTATTACGTCATTGCCAGTACTCGTGTTTTTACCCCAACCAAGATCAACATAAGGGATAAACAGTAATTGATCATTAATAGGTATACGCCACTCAATACCTGGAACAAAGGAAATCGTCGCCATATTGTCGGGCAAATCACCACTGCCTATATCGTCAAAGTCAAAATTGTAAAAACCTAAAGAGACAGGCAAGCGAATTGTGTAAGGGGTTTCAGAGTCCTGCTCAGGGGTATACTCAAGGGGAATATTAAACACCGTAACATCTTGTTTTGCCGCCGAGTAAATACCATTGCCAATATAATTTGAAAAAGCATAATTAGCTGGATCGTCGTCAGTATCAACGGCATTAGCACCAACAACCCAGCAGGTATTGATCAGTAACAACAGAACCCGCTGTGTTAAACGCAAAAACATTTCTTTCTCTTATAATAAAATTAAAAATTGGTGGCACATTATAAACATTATTACCCAAGGCTAGCGCTACAAGTGGCAAAGCTAACACCAACGAAATTTAGCGATAGTGTAGATATATGGCAGCTCAATTACATCTCTATTGAGTACTGACCAATTAACTTCTTTATTCTGCCTATTATAAACTACCGACAGACCGACAGCATGATTTATAGACGCAAAATCACTTACGGCGTTTAAATTCACTTTCTTAAGCCAATAAAAAAACCCCGCCTCAAAGAGGCAGGGTTTATATCTAGTGGAACCTAATGGGATTAGTCGGCTACCCCTCTCACATTGGCCGGCTATGGCAGGTAACTAATGCCCATCAAATAGGTGTCAACTTCACGTGCCGCACGACGGCCTTCGTCAATGCCCCAAACAATGAGGCTTTGACCACGACGTCCGTCGCCGGCAGCAAATATACCTGGCTTGCTGGTGGCAAACTTATCATAGTCGGCTTTAATATTAGAACGAGGATCTTTGTCAACATTAAACTGATCTACCAAACCGCCTTCAGGTCCCATAAAGCCCATTGCCAATAACACAATATCAGCAGGCAGAATTTTCTCGGAACCCGCTATTTTATTAGGCACCATTGCACCATCTGGCTTGCGCTCCCACTCGATATCAACGGTATGTACAGCTTTAACATTACCATTACCATCGCCTTCAATTTTAGTTGTCATCACCACATAGCGGCGCGGATCTTCGCCTTGCACAGCTATCGACTCTTCTTGACCGTAATCAACCAACAAGCGCTTAGCCCATTGTGGCCAAGGGTTATTGGCTTGGCGTGATTCAGGTGGTTGCGGCATAATTTCTAGTTGAGTGACGCTGTTAGCCTGATGACGCAAGGATGTACCCACGCAATCGGTACCCGTGTCACCGCCACCAATAATAACCACATCTTTACCGTAAGCATTAATGTAGTTACCGTCAGCATGTTTGCTGTCTAACAAACTCTTGGTATTGGCTGTTAAAAACTCCATAGCAAAATGAATGCCATTGAGTTCACGCCCTTCGTCAACCACTAGGTCACGAGGAACGGTTGCACCTACACACAAAACAACCGCGTCAAAATCTTGTTCGAGTTTTTCGGCAGATATATCTTTACCCACTTCAGTATCGGTAACAAACACAATACCTTCTTCGGCTAGAATATCGACGCGACGCTGGACGATTTCTTTTTGTAGCTTCATATTGGGGATACCATACATCAACAAACCACCAATACGGTCGGCACGCTCATAAACAGTAACCATATGGCCAGCCGAGTTTAGCTGCGCGGCGGCAGCTAAACCTGAAGGTCCAGAACCAATAACGGCAACGGTTTTACCAGTGCGCTTACTTGGAATATTGGCAACAACCCAGCCTTCTGCAAAGGCTTTTTCTATAATTGCATACTCATGATGTTTAATAGTAACTGGGTCAGCATTGATGCCCAATACACAAGAACTCTCACAGGGTGCTGGGCACACGCGGCCAGTAAACTCAGGGAAGTTATTGGTTTTATGTAACAGCTGCACTGCGTCTTTCCAGCGGCCGTGGTAAATCATGTCATTCCACTCAGGAATAAGATTATTGACCGGGCAACCTGCAACTACTGGCGCATATTGTGATACCGCTGATTGACAAAACGGTACTCCACAATCCATGCAGCGTGAGGCTTGCTCTTCAATGTCGCCCTGTTCCATATGGTCGTGAACTTCATACCAATCAACCAAACGTAACTTAGGGTCACGATCATGTGGTAAGGCTCTTGCTACTTTCATAAATCCGGTTGGATTTCCCATAATACTGTCTCCTATTCAGCTCAGGCGCTTTGAGCTGCCAGATTTTCAAGATGCATGTCAAAAGCTTCTACCGCCACGTCATATTCAGTTTCAAATTTGCCAGTACTACGAGCTTGGTCCATATACTGTTGCATTTTTTTGAAATCAACCGGCATGACTTTTACAAAGCGCGATACGGCATTATCCCAGTCGGCGAGCAATTCTTCGGCTACGTCCGATCCGGTATTGTCTTTATGCTCAGTAATTAGGGTTTTTAGTTCAGCAATCTCTTCAACACTTTCTAGCGTTTCAAGCTGCACCATTTCCATATTACATTTGCTGGCAAAATCTTTTTCGTTATCAAGTACATAAGCAATGCCGCCTGACATACCGGCAGCAAAGTTACGCCCGGTTTGGCCGAGAATAACCACTCTACCGCCGGTCATATATTCACAACCATGGTCGCCAACACCTTCAACAACAGTGGTTGCACCTGAGTTACGAACGCAGAAACGCTCACCCGCTATGCCGCGAATAAACGCTTTACCGGCGGTTGCCCCAAACAAGGCTACATTACCAATCAGAATATTATTACGAGCTTCAAACGGAGCTTCCTTGGGCGGATAAATAGCCAAATTAGCGCCCGACAAACCTTTACCAAAGTAATCGTTAGCATCACCTTCAAGTTCAAAGCGAAGACCTTTAGCAGAGAAACAACCAAAGCTTTGTCCGGCTGAGCCATTAAATTTAACGTTAATGGTGTTTTCAGGCAGACCATCAGCGTTATATTTTTTGGAAATTTCGTTAGATAACATAGCGCCAATGGTGCGGT
>JBLHWB010000150.1:0-5241 GCA_047628915.1 Porticoccus sp.
ATATGAATGCTGACATATACCCATGAAGCGCCAGTACCAAATGCACCTAGACCAAAAATAAAGCCGCGCAGCGCGCCGCGTTTATCTGAAACCTTGCTTAGTAATGGCAGTAATAAGACGAGGGCGGCAATACCTAGCGGCCAGTAGTCAAATGGCGCTAGTGACCAGGTAATAAGTGAACCGGCCAATGCTGACCCTATTTCTCCAGGCCAACGCAGGAGGATATTGGCTGCTGCGCTGCTCATAAAGGCTTAGTCAGCATTAATGCGCATACGTAATAAATGTACGCGACGATTGTCAGCTTTAAGAATTTTAAAGTGACTGTTGTCGATAGTTGCTTCTTCGTTAAGCTGTGGCACATGACCAAAATGCTGGGTGACGATGCCGCCAATGGTATCAACTTCATCATCATCAAAGTCTGTGCCGAGTTCTTCGTTAACTTCTTCGATAGGAGCAAGCGCTTTGATAATGTAATCACCGGCCGAAATCTTTTTGATAAATGCATCTTCTTCAGCATCGGTTTCATCTTCGATTTCACCGACGATTTCTTCCAGTACATCCTCAATTGTGGCAAGGCCGGCGATGTCACCGTACTCGTCGATAACCACAACCATATGGTTACGGTTTTCTCTAAACTCACGCAGTAGTACATTAAGGCGTTTACTTTCGGGAACAATATGTGCGGTTCTAAGAAGCGGCTCTAACTCGAAATCCTGTTCTCTATTTAATAACAGTGGCAGTAAATCTTTTGCTAGTAAAATACCTTTCAAATCGTCAGATGATTCACCAACAACAGGGAAACGTGAATGCGATGAGTCGATAATTAATGGCAGTATTTCTTCAATGGGACTGTCGACTTTAATTAGTTTCATCTGCGAGCGCGGCACCATGATTTCACGTACCTGCAGGTCAGATACTTGCATGGCACCTTCAAAAATGCGTAAGGCATCGTTGTCGATAATTTCATTTTTTTCGGCTTCGCGCAATAATTCTAGTAGTTCATTTCTAGATTGCGGCTCCGCTGAGAAGATATTAGATAGCTTGTCGAGCCAAGATTTATCATCGGAATCGTCGGTTGTATTATCGTCGTTCATGACTGCGGGTAAAAACTCCTTGGTGTAAATAGACTGTTACTCATAAGGAGCCATAAAGCCTAATGTCGTTACTATTTCTGTTTCAAGCGCTTCCATTTTAGTAGCCTCGCTATCTTCCAGGTGATCATAGCCTAAAAGGTGCAAAATACCATGTACTGTCATGTGTGCCCAATGGCTTTTTAATGGTTTATTTTGTGCCACGGCCTCTTTTTCTACAATTTCGGCGCAGATAATAAGATCGCCTATGTCCGGTAGCTCTAGTTCTGCTGGCAAATCCGCAGGAAACGATAAGACATTAGTTGGTTTATCTTGGTTTCGATATTGTGCATTTAGACTTTGCACCTCATTAGCGCTAGCAATTCGCAGTGTAAATGCCGCTAGCTTATTATAATTAATGGCCGCTAAGGTGGCGTTAGACCACAGCTCAAAATCAACTAAGGTAGGACAGCGCAGCTGATCATCATTTTGCAGCTCAAGCTGGGCCGTCATTATTTATGGCTGTCTGCTTCAGAGTCGCTTTCGTAGCGCTCATAGGCTTCAACGATGCGTTGCACTAACGGATGGCGCACTACATCGGTTGAATCAAAATGAGTAAAGTGAATCCCATTTACGTCTTGTAGAATTTCCATTGAATGATTTAGACCTGACTTGGTGCCACGTGGTAAATCAATCTGGGTAACGTCACCAGTAATGACGGCAGTAGAGCCAAAACCAATACGCGTTAAAAACATTTTCATTTGTTCACGGGTAGTGTTTTGGCTTTCATCTAAAATAATAAACGAATGATTGAGAGTTCGGCCGCGCATATAGGCAAGTGGTGCAACTTCAATAATATTATGCTCAATCAGTTTAGTAACTTTTTCAAACCCCATCATTTCATACAGGGCATCGTATAAAGGGCGCAAATAAGGGTCTATTTTTTGAGCCAAATCGCCTGGTAAAAAGCCTAATTTTTCGCCAGCCTCAACTGCAGGGCGCACTAATAAAATACGTCTTACTTGCTCAGTTTCTAAGGCTGCTACGGCGCATGCTACGGCTAAATATGTTTTACCAGTACCTGCTGGGCCGATGCCAAAGTTTATATCATTAGCTTGAATTGCGCGGACATAGTCTTTTTGATTTCCGCCGCGAGGTTTGATTGTCGTCTTGCGTATTTTAACAACGCCTAGCAAATTATTTACATCACTACCTGAACCAGCACTGCGCGCTACTAATTGTTCTACATTGGCGACTTGCAGCTGTAGGTGAATTTGCTCCGGGGTTAGCGCAAGGCCATCTAATACCTGTTGGTATAAATCGACCAATAATGTTGCCCCAGCGCCGACTTTTTCTATCGGGCCAGTAAGCTGAAATTGATTGCCACGATTAACTAGACCAATTTGCAGGCGCTTTTCTATTTGGCGTAGATGCTCGTCATGCTGCCCGCATAGCACGGCAAGGCATTTGACATCATTAGGTTCTAAAGCAACAGTTTGTACAGTGGGGGCTGGTGTATTCAATACTTCTCCATCGCCTAGGCGATTAGTTCTCCGCGTAATGAGTTGGCATAAGCTTCAACGATGCTTACCTTGGCAAATTCACCAATAAGCGACTGGTCAGGACAATGGAAGTTAACCACACGATTGTTTTCGGTTCTCGCTTGTAACTCACCTGGGTCTTTTTTCGATACGCCAGTGATTAATACAGTTTGTTCAGTGCCTACCATGCGGCGACTAATCGCCGTAGTGTTTTGAATAATACGCTGCTGTAAAATTGCCAAACGTTCTTTTTTCACCTTTTCAGGAGTGTTGTCTTCAAGCTCTGCCGCGGGAGTTCCTGGGCGCGCTGAATAAATAAAGCTGAAGGAGTGGTCAAAACCAATTTCGGCAATTAAGTTCATGGTGGCTTCAAAATCTTCTTCGGTTTCACCGGGGAAACCAATAATGAAGTCTGATGACAAACTGATGTCGGGACGAACTTTTTGCAATTTACGAATCTTTGCAATGTATTCGCTAGCAGTGTGGCCACGTTTCATAGCGGCCAAAATACGATCTGAGCCATGTTGTACTGGCAGGTGCAAATGGTTGACTAATTCTGGTGTAGTAGCGTATGCCGCTATTAATCCGTCGCTAAACTCTACCGGATGCGATGTGGTATAACGAATGCGGTCGATACCAGGGATGGCGGCAACAAACGGTATTAGTTCGGCAAAGTCGATGATTTCGTCATCGTGGTTAGGGCCGCGATAGGCATTAACATTTTGGCCTAACAAATTAACTTCGCGCACTCCTTTGGCGGCAAGTTGCGCTACTTCGGCGATGACATCATCAAAGGGGCGGCTCACTTCTTCGCCGCGGGTATAAGGTACTACGCAAAAAGTACAATATTTACTGCAGCCTTCCATAATCGATACAAAGGCCGAAGGACCATTAACCTGGGGTTCTGGCAAACGATCAAATTTTTCTATTTCAGGAAAACTTATGTCTACGATAGTGGCTTGGGTTTCATGTATTTCGACCGCATCAATCATTTCGGGCAGACGATGTAAAGTTTGTGGGCCAAAGATCATGTCTACATGAGGTGCGCGCTTACTAATTGCGTCGCCTTCTTGGCTGGCTACGCAACCACCAACGCCAATAACTAAGTCGGGATTTTTATCTTTAAGCTTTTTCCAGCGACCTAGTTGGTGATAAACCTTGTCTTGCGCTCTTTCACGAATCGAACAAGTGTTCAGCAGCAATACATCGGCTTCTTCCGGTGTGTCACAGGTAACATACTCATGGCTGTCAGCAAGCAGGTCTTTCATGCGAGCCGAGTCATATTCGTTCATTTGGCAGCCGTGAGTTTTCACAAACAGCTTTTTAATTGGTTTTGCAGCCATGGTCTTTATCTAATGGAAATTGGAGGCGTATTGTAGCAAATACCAAGCGGTTATAGATATGGTCTTTTGCTAGTTTATGGTATGATCCGCGCCCGAATTAGTTGGTACGTTTTTTCAGTAGTAATAGGCACAAAATGGCTAAATCCCCTGTTTATAAAGTGGTCTTTCTTAATCACAACAAAGTTTACGAGCTTTACGCGAAAGCTATTTATCAAAGTGATATGTATGGCTTTATTGAGGTTGAGGACTTTATCTTCGGCGAAAAAGCGCAGATGATCGTCGATCCGGCCGAAGAGAAATTAAAAATCGAGTTTGCTGACGTAAAGCGTAGCTATATACCGATGCATAATTTACTGCGTATCGATGAAGTTGAAAAAGAAGGCAGCGGCAAAATTAGAGAAGTAAAAGCCGGTGATAAAGTGACAGCATTTCCGGTCGGTGGTTCGCGGCCTATTACACCATCTGGTGGCGGTGATTCATCCGACTAACTGACTTAGTTAGATAAAAAAGGGAGCCGAGGCTGCCTTTTTTATTGCCCTGCATTTTTCAACGCGACTATTTATTAAGCTAAAAGCTTATTTACCGTTGCTAGTTTTACGCAGTTAACAAAAACCTCCGTTGCTTTTGTTATTTCGTCTACTGACGGAACGCTAGGTGCGATGCGAATATTTTTATCCTCTGGGTCACGGCCATAAGGGAAGGTCGCGCCAGCCGGTGTTAGCTTAACACCCGCATCTGCGGCCATGTCGACCACGGTTTTTGCAAGACCTGGAAGCGTATCAAATGAAATAAAGTAACCGCCTTCTGGCTTAGTCCACTCACAAACACCGCTGTCACCAAGCTCGTTTTCAAGCCCATCAGTCACTGCTTTAAAGCGTGGTTGCAGTAATTTAGCGTGATCGCTCATTAATGCTTTAATGCCGATGCCGTCTTGCAAAAATTTCACATGCCTAGCTTGGTCAACCTTGTTGGGGCCAATTGACACAATGCCTATATGCTTAGTAATAGCCGCTAGGTTTACCTTGCTAGCGCCGAGGTAGCAGACGCCAGCACCGGCAAAGGTAATTTTTGAGGTAGAGCCAAAAATTAACACACTATCTTCAGTGCCATGTTTTTTACAGGCAGGCATAATAGATTTAAGCTTAGGCGCATCATCCGAGAGCGTATGAACAGCATAGGCATTGTCATAAAAAATACGGAAATTATCGCCTGCAATGTTGCCCAGTTGAGCTAAGCGGTCGACGGTTTCATCGCTGTAAACGCAACCTGTCGGGTTTGAAAAGCGCG
>JBLHWB010000151.1:0-5210 GCA_047628915.1 Porticoccus sp.
CTGAAAATGGAAATATTATCGTCCAAGGTAAAACCTATTCCTATGGTGAATTTGCTATTAGTGCTGGCATGCTGGCGGTCCCTGAGCAGATAGAGTTAAAAGATAGTAAAGATTTTTCAGTTATTGGTAAAAACAATATTCGTTTAGATGTAGCAGACAAGGTAGATGGTACGGCCGTGTTTGGTATTGATATAGACTTTGATGGCTTACATAGTGCGGCATTAAAGCGTTGTCCCGTTATTGGCGGAACGGTTAAATCATTCGATGCTGGTGATGCTGAACGTCGCCCTGGGGTGAAAGCCGTGGTTGAAATTTTTAATGGTATTGCGGTGGTCGCTGATACTTACTGGCAGGCGAAAAGTGCGCTGCAAGTTATAACCGTCGATTGGGATCTGCCAACGCTGGCGAAAGTAAGTAGCAGCGATGTTAAACAGCAATATTTACAAGCTTTAGATGAAGACGAAGGCAAACAATGGTTAATCCAGGGTGATGAAAAAACGCCGTTTGAAAATCTAGCTAAAATCGTTGAGGCAGACTATTCAGCGCCATATTTGGCCCATGCCACGATGGAGCCGATGAACTGCACGGTGAAAATCGATGGTGACAAATGTGATATTTGGGTGCCGACTCAGGCGCCCGATATTGCCCAAGGCGTGGCGGCGTTTTATTGCGATGTGGATAAAGACAGTATTACCGTTCATTCCACTCTAATAGGAGGCGGTTTTGGCCGCCGGGCTAATCAAGATTATGTAGCTGAGGCGGTTAGTATTGCAGTGGCAAGTCAGTTGCCGGTGCAATTAGTGTGGAGCCGTGAAGATGACATGCAACATGATTATTATCGGCCGGCAACAATGGTGCGATATAAAGCGGGCTTCGATGATAAAGACCAGCTTCAGAGTTTATACACTAAGGCCGTTGGACCCAATTTAATGCCGTATATGATAGATAGCTCCATGAAGGCGTTTGTGCCAGATTTTGTGCCTGATGGCATGGTTAACTGGATGAGCAAACGCGGCTTTGACCTTTATGGTAATTGGCTAATGGACGAGGCTTCAGTCGAGGGTCTATACGAAGACTACGAAATACCCAACAAAGAAGTTCGACATGTGACAGTGGACCCTGGGTTGCGGGTTGGTTATTGGCGCGCGGTGGGACATTCTTTTAGTGGCTTTTTTAAAGAAGGATTTGTTGATGAGCTAGTATCTGCAACTGGTAAAGATCCGCTGCAGTTTCGTCTAGATCATACAAAAGATAATCCTAGGCTAAACGGCGTGATAAAAGCAGTTGCTGAATTAGCTAACTGGCAACAACCAAGAGAGGGGCGTTTTCTAGGTATTGCCGCTCATGAGTCATTTTATTCCTTTGTTGCCGAAATAGCAGAAGTCTCGGTAGAAGCTGGAAAACTGGTTGTGCATAAGGTTTATTGTGCGGTGGATTGTGGGGTGGTTATTAATCCCGACACAGTAGTTGCCCAAATGGAGGGCGGTATTATATTTGGAATGACTGCAGCTCTGTATGGCAATATCACCTTAAAAGATGGCATGGTTGAACAGACTAATTTCCACAACTATCAGATGGTAAGAATGCCTGAGTCACCGGATATAGAAGTAGTAATTGTGGCAAGCGATGAGAAGCCAACTGGCGTCGGTGAGATATCGGTGCCGCCGATTGCGCCGGCCATCGCTAACGCAATATTTGCAGCTACTGGTCAGCGTCTTAGAGAGCTACCGTTAAAATTAGCCTAGGGTCACTAGGTTTGTTAACAATTTTTTATCCGCGTGAACTTAGGCTAAAATACTTGCTCTAAATAAACTCCGAATAAAAGAGAATTCGATTAATGAAGTATCCTACTATCGAGGCGTGTATTGGCAATACGCCTTTGGTTCGTTTGCAGCGCTTGCCTGGTAACACCAGTAATACGATTTTGGCCAAGCTAGAAGGTAATAATCCTGCAGGCTCGGTTAAAGATCGGCCAGCGCTGAGCATGATTAATCAAGCCGAAGTGAAAGGAGTGATTAAACCGGGTGATACCTTGATAGAAGCAACCAGCGGCAATACTGGGATAGCTCTAGCAATGGCCGCTGCCATTAAGGGCTACCGCCTTATTTTAATAATGCCTTCCCATATGAGTAGTGAGCGCAAGCTAGCAATGTCAGCTTATGGCGCAGAACTAATTGAAGTCAGCAAACAAGATGGCATGGAAGGTGCAAGAGACTTAGCTGTGGCAATGGAATACGATGGTAAAGGCGTTGTGTTAGACCAATTTGGTAATACCGATAACCCTTTGGCGCATTATAAAACAACAGGCCCAGAAATTTGGCAGCAAACCGGTGGAGAAGTTACCCATTTTATAAGCTCAATGGGAACGACCGGCACTATTATGGGTTGCTCTACTTATTTGAAGGAGCAAAACAGCAAAATTGAAATTATCGGCCTACAGCCTAAAGACGGTTCCAGCATTCCAGGTATTCGTCGCTGGGGACAAGCTTATTTACCCTCTATCTTTGATGGCCAACGGGTTGATACGGTAATGGATATTGATCAACAAGAAGCTGAAAACACTATGCGAGCACTGGCGGCAAAAGAAGGTATTTTTTGTGGCGTGTCATCTGGCGGCGGGATTGCTGCAGCACTAAAAGTAAGCGCGCAGGTTGAAAATGCGACTATAGTCGCCATTATTTGTGACCGCGGTGACCGTTATTTAAGCACCGGTGTCTTCAATTAAACTAACTTAATAAATAGGTATGGCTTGCAGCTAAACAATGGTTAGAGTCCGTAACATTCATCCAGTAAAAAGCGAAGCTGTCGTCGATCTTGATGACTGGGCTAACAGCTTAAAGTGCACTGAATTCGAGCGTGAAGAATATTTGCGTGCAGCGAAGTTGGTTGAAGAAGTTCAATATATTTCTACTGGTTCGCGTTATGTTTGGGGTGACGAGGGCGATTGCCTGACTGCCGGCCTGGGTATGGCTGAAATATTGATCGAATTGCATCTCGATGCGGCCAGTATCAGTGCTGCTATTTTATATAGAGCAATCCGCGAAGAGCGGCTGTCGTTAGATAAGGTCAAAAAATTATTCGATACTGAAGTGTTAGCCTTGTTAGACGGCGTCACTCAGATGGCTGCTATCGGGCAAGCTTTGCATCCCACCCGAGAAGTTGTGCTTGGTCAAAGTCAGACTCAAGTAGACACTATTCGCCGCATGTTAGTGACAATGATTGATGATGTACGTGTGGCTCTAATTAAATTAGCTGAGCGCAATTGTGCATTACACGCCTTAAAAAATGAGCCGGTTAAACGTAGGCAAGTTGCCAAAGAGGTGTCTGAAGTTTATGCGCCTTTAGCCCATCGCTTAGGTATTGGTTATCTAAAGTGGGAGCTGGAAGATTTAGCCTTTCGCTATTTAGAGCCCGATTCCTATATGCAAATAGCTAAGCTGCTTGATGGTAAAAGACGTGATAGAGAGAAGTTTCTTAGTGTTGTTCAGAAAGAAATTCTAGCTGAGCTAAAAGCTAAAAACGTCAATGGAGAAGTGCAGGGCCGGGTAAAGCATATTTATAGTATTTGGCGCAAAATGCAGCGCAAAGGTATTTCGTTTTCAGAAGTCTATGATATTCGGGCAGTCAGAATATTGGTGAACGACCTTCAGGATTGTTATGGCGCTTTAGGAGTGGTTCATACTAAATGGCGCAATATCCCGCGTGAATTCGATGACTATATTGCTAACCCTAAAAATAACGGTTACCAGTCATTGCACACTGCAGTTATCGGCCCAGAAGGTAAAGCACTAGAGATTCAGATTCGAACTTACCAGATGCATACCGATGCTGAGTTTGGTGTTTGTGCTCATTGGGCCTATAAGGGCGCCGATAAGAAATTGGAGCGACAAGATTCATATGAGCAAAAGATAGATTGGTTGCGCCAAGTACTTGAATGGCATGAAGAGCTTGGCGAGGTGGATGCTTTGGGTCCGCTTACCTCGGAAGTGGCACAAGACCGTATCTATGTGTTTACCCCTAAAGGGCATGTAGTTGATTTACCGGAAGGTTCAACCTCCGTTGATTTTGCATACCATATTCACACTGAGGTGGGACATAAATGCCGCGGGGCTAAAGTAGATGGCCGTATTGTGCCGCTAACCTACCATTTAAAAACGGGTGAACGGGTAGAGATACTTAGCAGCAACGAAGCAAAACCTAGTCGTGATTGGTTACGTCTCGATTTAGGCTATAGCCGTTCTTCACGCACTCGCTCTAAAATTCAGCAGTGGTTTAGGTTGCAAGCTAAAGACACCAATTTAGATTTAGGCCGCAGCGTGCTTGAGCGTGAATTTAAACGCATGGCGATGACTAGCGTCGATATCAAAGTTGTTGCTGACAAAATGAATTGTCAGTCGGTGGAAGTACTTTATATATCGGTTGGCTCTGGCGATATAACGGCCAAGCAGGTAATGGCTGCGGCGCAGCGTTTGATAGATAAAACTCATGGTCGTCAGCTCGACTTTAGTGATTTTGAAACTGCACGCACTGCCAAGCAAGACGCTGGCATTAAGGTCCAGGGGGTGGGAAATTTACTGACCGTTATTGCGGGTTGTTGTAATCCTGTGCCGGGTGACGATATAGCGGGTTATATAACTCATGGTCGAGGGGTTAGCGTGCACCGCGGTGATTGCGGTAAGTTGTTAAACCTGCAAAAAAATGAGCCTGGTCGTATTGTGCTGGTAGAGTGGGGCCAGTCGGCAGTAACTTTTATTGCTCACGTTGCGGTTGAAGCAGTTGATCGACAAGGCTTATTACGCGATATAACTACCCTGTTATCTAATGACAGAGTTAACGTTATTGGGATGAATACAATGTCCGATACGCATCAGCATACTGCCAGTATGAAGTTAACCGTGGAGGTGAAAAGTGTTACTGATCTTAGTCGCCTGTTAAGTCGCCTGTCACAGCTGCCAAATATTGTCAGCGTACAAAGGATTACTGAAAACTGATGGCGGATAAATATTCAGTAGAAGATTTGCTAATCATGATGCAGCGCTTGCGTGACCCTATTGATGGTTGCCCATGGGATCGAGAGCAAACCCTAGAGACTATCATTCCTTATACTCTTGAAGAGTGTTACGAGCTGGCTGACACTATTGCCAGTGGCGACAGCGAGCATTTAAAGGAAGAGTTGGGTGATGTGTTATTTCAGGTAATATTTTACAGTC
>JBLHWB010000152.1:0-5198 GCA_047628915.1 Porticoccus sp.
TATCGTTATAGGACTTAAAGTGATCAATATCAATTATAGCCAATGCTAAATTACAGCTAACTTTTCGACTCCGATTAAAGTCTTTTAAAAAGTTTTTTTCAAAAAAACGTTTGTTGTTTAATCCTGTCAACTCATCTGTTTCAGATAAATCCTTTAATTTCTTACTTGCCTCTTCGAGCCTTGCCTCTTGAGATTTCCGCTCTCTAATATCCTGAAATATATTAACAAATAGCTTTTTGTCGCCCATCTTTACGTCATTTATTGATAATTCCAAAGCTAGTGATTTTTTTGTTTTGTCGATACCTTTAACCTCAGACCTGCTATCGAAAACCTTTCTATCACCTGACGATATGAATTTTTTTATTCTCGCTTGATAGACATTAGCATCATCGTCAGATAGTAATTTTGTAACTTTTCTACCTATAAGCTCTTGAGAAGAGTACCCAAATATTCTTTCTGTGGCGGAGTTAACTTCGCTAATAATTCCGAGGTGATTGGTAATAATTAAGGCATCCGTAATATTGTGAATTATTCCATTCAACAGCTTATGTTTATATTGAAGTTCAGCTTCTATCTCGTTATTAACATTTAAGATCCTAATAGAGTTAATCATTGCACCTGCTGTGAGCAGTAAAGGATTAAGTGTTTTCGCAACTTCCTCGGTATACCCTCCATCCTTGTTCGCAATGCCTAGCATTCCAATCATTTCATGACGATGTTTGATAGGGAGTCCAAGATAATTTTTCATTCCGGGGTGGCCTTGGGGTAATCCGCCACTGCGTGGATCATTTTTGGGGTCGTTGGATATAACAACTTCTGCTATAGCTAAAGTCACACCAAATAAAGTATTTAAATTATGGAATTCAAAACCTTTTGCCATTCTGTCATCGTAAAGTTTTTTTGTTTCAGCATCCCATGAGATATCAGTTAAGGCATGAGCTAGTAAATATGGCTGATTTTGTTTGTCATATAGCACTTCACCCAAAAAGCCATAATCACTCCCTGTAAGTTCAAGCAAGCAATCTAACATGCGATTAAAGGAAGCCCTGATATCACTTTCTTCAATAAAAGCGCCCTGTATTTCAACAATCGCTTTTAAAAGTTTATTGCTTAAGTCCGAGTCTGAAAGTTGATCAGAGTGCTTTGCTATATTCATTAACAATAACCTCATTATTAAACATACAACACTATAGGCCAATTGTTCGCTTAGGACGGTCTTGAATCAAGTTAAAACTATGCTAAATTAAGAAAATGGTAGATATCATAGGATAAACGGTAGATTTATCGATTGAACAGCAAAACTAATACAACTAGCCGGAGAATTATGGAGAGTTTGCAACAGATTGGTTGTTGTACATTTTCGCACTATTGGGTGTATTCGAGCTGGTTTCATAGTGCGCAAAAACGGGGACATTTGGCGCACTATTTTGCAAATGGAGCGCCTAACAAGTCGGCCCTTGGGGATGCACTAACGCGCCCCACAACCTTGGCGTTATGAATAAAAATCTATATTCTCTCAAGTTAAATTGTCTTATAAGTTATGCGTGTCATGATCACTACCTTACTATTAGTCCAGTATCAGTTGTATCGGCCATCATCCTCTTTCATAAGGACTACCAACATCTGGTTTAACGAAGCGGAAGTGGCAAGGTGACAACTGCAGAGGACCACTGGACTATTTGTCAGGACTGCCAGGGCCGCGGCAAAAAAAGCAGACGGCTGCGCAAAAAAGTGCGACTTCGCTACCAGCGAGAGCTGGATGACTTTGGCAAAACCTTAGGCGATAGGCCAGCGCCTGTTCGCCCTAAAGGCCACCTTTATGATTGTTTGAATTGCGGGGGCTCAGGGTTGGTTCGTTCTGCTAACCGGCCACTAGCCGATAAAGAAAATTATCCTCATGTTGCCATTATTGGCGGTGGTATCGGTGGCGTAGCGTTAGCTGTGGCCTGCTTGCATCGTTCAATCCCTTTTACCCTATATGAACGCGATAGCGGCTTTGATGTTCGATCACAAGGCTATGGACTCACTTTGCAACAAGCCAGTAAAGCAATAGCGGGATTGGGTATTTTGTCGTTAGATGAAGGGTTGATTTCAACAAAGCATGTGGTTCACACGCCAGACGGAAAAGTGATTGGTGAATGGGGCATTAGAAAGTGGGTCGAACCTGGGGTAAAAAATCCGCCAAAGCGCACCAATATACATATCGCGCGGCAGGCCCTGCGCTTGGCGCTACTTGAGCAGCTGGGCGGCCATGATGCAGTGCAGTGGGGACACCAATTAGTCGATTTCAACCAATGCGCCGATGAAGCTGCTGACCTGCACTTTCAAGTAGACGGAGAGCTAAAGAGCGCCAAGGCAGACCTAGTGGTTGGCGCCGATGGTATTCGTAGCTCGGTGCGCGAGTTACTGATTGGTGAGGATACTCCCCTGCGCTACCTCGGCTGTATTGTGATTTTGGGTATTTGCCCGTTAGCTAATCTCAATGGCATCGAGCATTCTTTACTGGACTCGGCCACTGTATTTCAAACCGCCAATGGCAACGAGCGAATCTATATGATGCCTTATGCAGCAGACTCGATGATGTGGCAGCTGAGCTTTCCCATGCCAGAAAACGAGGCTAAGGCGCTAAGCGCTAAAGGCGTCCAAGCACTTAAGGCTGAGGCTCTCCGCCGATGTCAGTGGCACGACCCTATTCCTCAAATTCTAGCTGCGACGCTGGAAACTCAGGTTTCTGGTTACCCCGTGTATGACCGAGCACTACTGGAGCCTGAATTACTAGCCCAAGAGGCTAAAGTGACGCTAATCGGCGATGCGGCGCACCCTATGAGTCCATTTAAAGGGCAAGGCGCGAATCAAGCTCTGCTGGACGCGTTAGCGCTGGCTAGAGGGATTTCTGCAGGATGTAGACCCTTGTCGCAGTGGCGAGAAACGGGGATACGAGAAAGCGTGTTAACTGAATTTGAAGCAGAAATGTTGACACGCAGCGCTTCTAAAGTGACCGATTCGGCAGAGGCAGCACAGTTTCTGCATTCAGACGTAGTGCTGCATGAGGGAGATGAACCTAGAGGCCGGGTGTTAAAACGAAAAGAGGTATAGCCGGCACTAGTGATCGCGTTACCGCCAGCGCGATAGTTAAATAAATGTCCACGCCAATATTCGGGTAATTTTATTTCCCTGCACCATTTCTATTTCTCGTATCTCGGTTGCACCAAGCTTATTAAGCAATTTTTTGGCCGGCTTTACATTGTCAGTTTTCGACACCAGACTGGTAAACCAGCGACATTGATTTGAAAATGCTTGGCTTTCTTTTATTAATTTTTTAAGAAACATTTTCTCGCCTCCCTTACACCAAAGCTCGGTTTCTAAACCACCAAAGTTTAGCGCGGGTGAAGTGGGTATTTGCTCTTCCCTATTACGAGCAAGATTAGTTAATTTACGCTGACTACTGTTAATCGCCTCTTGATGCGAGCTATGAAACGGTGGATTGCAGACACTGACATCAAAGTATTCTCCGGGCTTAATAATGCCGTTAAAAATATGATTTTTATCCTGCTGCCACCGCGCCTCAACCCTGTCTTTTAACTTGGGGTTGTTAGCGATAATCGATGTTACGTTTTCAAGCGACTGAGGATTAATATCACTACCTACACAATGCCAGCCGTATATTTGGCAAGCCAACAAAGGATATATTCCATTGGCACCAGTACCTATATCAAGCATTGTGATTTTGCGCTGGCTAGTCGCTTGAGCAGCGGTCAACTCTGCGCCTAGTAATTCAGCGACGTAATGAATGTAGTCGGCTCTGCCTGGAATGGGTGGACATAGCGACCCGGTTGGAATATCCCAGTCGACAATATTGTAGTGGTGTTTCAATAAAGCGGTATTTAAAGACTTTACTGCCAGCGGGTCGGCGAATGTTATGGAAAGATTGCCATAAGCGTTTTTATTTACATGCGATGCAAGTGGTGGATAAGCTTTCACCAACATTGGAAAGTCATAGCCTTGCCGGTGAAGATTCCTCGGGTGTAGGCCTTTGGAGCCAGGCTTGATTTGCCTCGTGTTACTTCGATGCTGCGTGCTCATAGTAATATGTCCGAGGCTGAAAACCCAAAAAAAGTGACGTTGGTATCGGTATCTTTGTTATTGTAACCTTGATAACAACAAATGGCCGCAATTAGTCAAAGCCTTACTATTGGAAAAAATCACTTTAAAAGAGCATTCAATGAAATCAATAATCACAGTTTTTTTATTAGCCTTTGCTATCTTCGCTAGCTCAATTTCGTTTTCTCAAGATGAGAAATTGTCCAGTAATTCTCAAGCCCCAACTTGGAAACCCGGCGCTGATATAGAGCTATTTTGGCAGCAATATACTGATTCCAAAGGGGGAATTACTTGGCCGCAATCTGCAACTTATCCAGACTATGAAAAAGTAAGTGAAGGCGACACTTTTCTAGTTCAGCTTAAACAAGGCCCTTGCCTGATGGAGTTTTTCCATAGCCGCTGGAGAAGAGCAAACGAGGTAAGAAGGTGGGATGATTCAATAGACAGCTACGGTGGCTGCCCATATGTTTTCGATTAGCACAGGCCGTCACACTGACCTCTCTTCAGCGCAGCGGCGTAATGCAATTAGTACTATTCTATGAAAATAGCCGTTAAGACTACAATAGTCGAAGACGTTCGCGGTATAGCAGTCATTGCGAAAGACACCTTTGCCTTAGCATGCCCATCTAGCGCTGACCTAGGTGAAATTGAAAAGTATATTTCTTATAATCTCAATACTGAGTATTTTGAAAATATCATAGCAAATAAAGCAACATACATTGCTTACGCATTTGTTAATGCACGAAATGGCAGGGTTTATAGTGTCTGTATATAACAGCTCATGCGACAGCCTAGTAAACTTAAGTAATGCTGCTGAAATACAAAAGCTATATATTCGACCTAGGTTTCATGGCAAAAAAAAATGCTTATAAGTTAATGACCTCAGCACTAGCTGAAGTCACCAAACCTAGCATAGAAAAATCTGAGGTGGGGTCTATAGCGACAATATCAGAGCAAAGCCATTTTATGCAAAATTTGGTTTTCACGTTGTCGGGGAAACCTATTTTATAATCGGCAGTGAAAAACATTTAGACCACATAATGGCAATCAATGTGCTTTAAATGAAACAGGTAATGACCTCTTAACCGGTCACGTTT
>JBLHWB010000153.1:0-5184 GCA_047628915.1 Porticoccus sp.
CTGGCAACATGTGTTTGACCGAGCCACATTGCGGTTCTGATTTAGGCTTGTTGCGCACTAAAGCTGTAGCAACTGCCAACGGTACTTACAAAATCAGTGGTACTAAAATCTTTATCAGTGGTGGCGAGCACGACATGACTGACAATATTTTGAGTTTGGTTATTGCTCGGGTTGAAGGTGCCCCTGCTGGCACCAAAGGTATCTCGTTATTTGTAGTGCCGCGTTACAACATTGAAACAGGTGAGGCCAATGGTGTTACATGTGGCTCGCTTGAGCACAAAATGGGTATTCACGGTAATGCTACTTGCGTACTTAATTTTGATGACGCCGAAGGCATCTTGATCGGTGAAGAAAATAAAGGCTTAGGCTATATGTTCACCATGATGAACACTGCAAGGGTAGGTACTGCGCTGCAAGGTATTTGTCATTCTGAAGTATCATTACAAAAATCTACAGCCTATGCCCGTGACCGCCTGCAAATGCGTTCACTAACTGGCCCTAAAAATCCAGAGGGTCCAGCTGATCCAATTATTGTACATCCCGATGTGCGTCGTATGTTACTAACGCAAAAAGCTCTAACTGAAGGCGGTCGTGCATTTGTTTACTGGTTAGCTCAGCAGTTGGAAGCCGCTCAATTAAGTACCGATGGTCCTGACGCTGAATTGTATGAAATGACCGAGTTTCTAACACCTATTGCTAAAGCCTTTATGACGGAAACTGGCTTTGAATCAGTAAATCATGGTTTGCAAATTTTTGGTGGTCACGGCTTTATTGCTGAATGGGGTATGGAACAGCAAGTACGCGATTGCCGAATTTCTATGTTGTATGAAGGTACCACTGGTATTCAGGCGCTAGATTTACTAGGTCGTAAAGTGTTTGGTAATGGCGGTAAGAGCTTGGCTGCATTTACCAAGTTAATTCACAAGTTTTGTGAGGCTAATGCTGATAACGCTGATGTGGCACCGCATGTTGTTGAGCTGCAACGGTTAATCAAAGAATGGAGTGAAATCACTGGTCAAATTGGTGCTAAGGCAATGGAAAATGCCGATGAAGTTGGTGCCGCTTCAGTCGATTACTTGATGTATTCTGGTTATGTTGTGTATGCATTTTTCTGGGCTCAAATGGCCGCAGTAGCAGGCAAGAAAATTGCCGCTGGTGATGACAACGATTTCTACAAAGCAAAAATGGAAACTGCTAAGTTCTATTTTGAGCGTTTATTACCTCGTACCGCCACTCATGCTAAGTGCATTGAGTCAGGTGCCGAGAGTTTGATGGGTATTACTGAAGAACAAATGTATATGGGTTAAGTCTCAATGGTTCTTGTAGTAAAGCTTAAAGGCTGGCTATTATAGCCAGCCTTTCTTTTTGGGAGATTAAAAATGGCAGAAAAACGTAAATTGTCGGATGAAGACCTAGCGCGGGTTGATGCATACTTGAACTCTGGTTTTAATGTGACCGAGCGGAAACCGTTTCGCCCGTTGCAGTTACTGGGCGTGTTGGCATTGATTGTTGTTGGTATTAGTGCGTTTGCACTGCTTATCGCGGGCATGAATAACGTTCTCTGATTGAACTTCTACCGCTGATCATTGGTCTTAAGGTATAACCGTTTACACGATAGCGGCTAGCGCCTTGTATAACTTCACACTTGATGTTGTTATAAGGTTTAAGTGCGTCGTTAATTAAGCCGAGGATTAAAGTGAATACACGAATTATTATAATTGCAATAGCTGCTGTGCTAGTTGCGGTCGCCGCTTATTTTATCATGAGTGAACCTGAGCCAGTAGCTGCGCCGCCTGTAATGCCGCTTGAAGAACCTACGATAGAAGTAACAGTCGAGCAAAAAGCTACTCCGGTTGAAGCTCTAAAGCCTATTGCAGCGGTGATTGATACCAAAGTTAAAGCGCCCAGTACTTTAGACGGCAGTGATATAAAAGTGATGCTGGCGGTGGCCGATATTTCAAACGATTTGGCTCAGTGGTTAGTACCTGAAGAGCAAATTAGAAAATGGGTTTTGTTTATTGATAATGCCGCCAATGGCGACTTAATTGCTACGCACCGTCCGTGGCAATATTCGATGAAATCATTAGTGGCCGCAAATATCGGTAACAAAAAATATTTAGCCCCATCGAATTATCAGCGTGCTAAACCGTTATTAGCAGGGGTAATGAGTATTCCTCCAGCAAAACTGGCCGACTATTATTATAGCTGGTCGCCACTGTTGGAGAAGGCCTATCGTGAATTGGGCAAAGCCGGCAGTTTTGATACGCGCTTTAAACAGGCTATTGATAAAGTGTTGGCGGCAAAAAGTTTGCCAGCAGAACCTGAGTTGACACTTCCTAGCGTAATGTATCAATACCAAGATAAGTCGTTGGAAACCGCTAGCGATATTGACAAGCTTGTATGGCGGCTTGGTTTCGAGAATACTAATGACATACAGCAGTATTTACGGAATTTAAAAAGTAGACTATAACGATATTATAAAAAGGCTGCATTGCAGCCTTTTTTGTTACTGGTATAAAAATAAAAATATCTAGGCCTAAGCCATGTCTGAAATACTTAATCGAAATGTTGTGGTGTTAATGCTGTGCCAAATATTGGCATTTAGCGCATCGTTTTCATTAATGCTTGTTGGCGGACTTATCGGTACAGAGTTGTCGGGTAGTGAACGACTTGGGACGTTGCCAATTGCGGCAATGGTAATTGGTACCGCCGTGGGGGTGGCGCCAGTTATTCTGCTGATGAAAAAATTTGGGCGTAAACCGGTCTTTGTTGCGGCAGCATTGTTAGGTGTGGTCGCCAGTTTATTAATTATTTATGCATTAAATCAGCAAAGCTTTAGTTATTTTTGCGCTGGTTCTGCATTGCTTGGAGTGTTTTTAGCCAGTGTGCAGCAATATCGTTTCGCCGCCATGGAAAGCGTCTCGTTAGACCAAGCCCCCACCGCCGCATCCATGTTGTTATTGGCAGGTGTCGCTGCAGCATTCATCGGCCCAGAGTTAGTGTTATGGGGTAAAGCATTGACGACAGTTGATTATGAAGGCTCATACTATGTTGTAGCAGTTTGTATTTTGCTATCGATTTCATTAATGACTTTATATCAAAGCATTGAACCTAGTGAAAAAGTCGTTATAAAAGGCGGGCGACCGCTATCAAAATTACTGTCGTTATCACCACTATGGCTGGCGTTATTGTCGGCGGCTATTGGTTATGCGGTGATGAGCTTGGTAATGACGGCGACACCAGTGAGTATGCATAACCATTTCCATCACAGTTTGGAAGATACTAAGTGGGTATTGCAAAGTCATGTGATGGCAATGTTTTTGCCGTCGCTGTTTGCTCCATGGATTATTTCTCGCATCGGTATTCATGGCTTAATAGCAACTGGTTTGGTGGCAATGTTTGCGGCACTTATTGTGTCATCGCAATATTTCAGTGTAGATGGGTTTTGGGTCTCGTTAGTTCTGCTAGGTATTGGTTGGAATTTTATGTTTGTCGGTGGTACTTCCTTGCTACCACTAGTTTATCGCGACGGAGAACAGTTTACTGTGCAAGCATTAAATGATGGTGTAGTGTTTTCTATCCAGGCTTTAGCATCGTTTTCATCTGGCTGGATATTAGCGGCATGGCAGTGGCAGGGGGTTGTACTGGCGAGTATTCCTTTATTATTAATGCCTTTATGCTTGTTGGTCTGGGTGCGGTTTAGTGGGAAGTAGTATCAAGCTGGCGCAGTTTGTAGCCTTTATTTTTTAGTAGCGCAACGATGCCATTGTTGCCGCCAAAATGACCTGCACCAATAATGACAAAATGAGTGCCATCACTTTTTAACATAGTAATAATTTGATTAACAAATTTTTTATTACGGGTATCAAATAATTTATCTAAAGCAGGTTTTGCTTGTGGATATTTAGTTAAGGTTTCTTTGACTAGCAATAAGTATAAACTTTCGTAGCGTCCCATTTCCCAAGTTTCCATCAATAGCTGCAGATAGCCGCTATCTAAGGATTTTTCATAGACCAGTAAATCAGCATCGATTTTCAGCAGATCTTCATAAACGCTGTCTATAATAGCGATTTGTTGTTCTAGCGTCTCTAATTGTCCTACTGGTTTTTTTTCTGCTTTGGCTTTGGCTAAAAAATGTTGGTCTATACCATGCTCTGGTAAGTATCCGAGTTTGGCCAAATTAGCTTGAGTGACTTGAGTTGATAGCAGCCAAGGTTTGAATTGCTGAAACGAAGCCAGTGACAGTTTGAGTTTTTTGAGTTTTTGCTCTAGCGCGCGGGCTTGTTCGATACTGAGATAATCTAAAATCGAAATGCCGACAGGGTAAAATCCTTCTTTGCGTATCAAATCTTCGACCTCATTTTGTCGTAGCGCATTTAAATTTACTTCAACTGTTAAGGTGTCCGAGCGCTCATATGCTTTGTTTATACTGTCATAAAGGGGGTAGAGATCCTCTTTCCAGACGTGTACGGAGCCAAGTAAGTAAATGGTGCTATCGTCTTTGTTTAGCTCCCATAACATGGCTTTTTTTGCCGCTATTGCCTGACCTGACAAACTGGGCGCTAAAACAATGGCGGTGAGTACGAGTATGCGAAAAAATAGGCGGCGCATTAGTAATCCTTAGATAAAACTGGTTTTCTTACCTTGCTATCTTTAGTCGTTGATACCCTAGCAAGTTAAGTTATAGTTACAATAAAGCGAGCAGAATTAAAAATCATATTATCTTTATCCAAATGAAATATTCATTTCCTTAATGGCATTAACAAAAAACGAGCGAACATATTTTGGTTTGTCAATTAACTGCGGATTTTTTAATCGAGGAATAATTTCCTCGAACATGGTTTTCAGTTCTAACCTTGCCATGTGAGAGCCTAGACAAAAGTGCTGGCCGATGCCGAAAGAGCGCAATTGATTATATAAGTCAGGCATGCGTTCTTGGCGGGTAACATCAAATACCATCGCGTCGTCACCAAATACTTTTTCGTCTAAATTGGTGGCGTGGTAATGCAATAAAACTTTGTCGCCTTTTTTAATAAGTTTATCACCAACTTCCACGTCTTCGACAGCGGTACGTCGCATGCAAATAAAGGCCGTGTTGTAGCGCAAAATTTCTTCGCAGGCGTTACCAATTTTATCGGGGTTGTCGACTAAGTATTGGAGCTGCTCGGGGTTTTCCATCAGTAA
>JBLHWB010000154.1:0-5123 GCA_047628915.1 Porticoccus sp.
GGCGTCACTATCAACCGACCGCCGCGCGATGGCTATATGGCCTTTATTAAATCGCCTGACGATATATCTATTGAGCTGCTGCAAGCCGGTGAGCCACTGGCGCCGGCAGAGCCTTGGAAATCAATGCCGAATATTGGCGACTGGTAAAATTCCGCTCTATTGGCTAAGGTTTTAGCAATTCTGGCGCTAAGTTTTTTATCATCCCTAAAACACCTTCTTTCCAATCAACGCGTGTTTCCCCGATAGCTTCATGCATTGCAGTAGTATCAATTTGTAAGCTGCCAAATGCTGTATCAGTCTGATTATAAATCGGTTCAAAACCGGTTAACTCAGTTATGTATTCACACCACTGTTCAATACTGCAGCCGTCAGAGCCACCGAAATTTAGCGTAATTGTGGCTGGCGTTGCAACTTCCAGTAGCTTAGGTATTTTGTCAATATAGTCATCTGAATGAAGTAAGTTATAGGTATTGGGCGCATCGGGATGAACGTCGATAGGAATACCTTCCTTCATCATTAACAAGTGCCAGAACGGCCAGCCACCGTTATCGCCATAGGGCACACTTAGCCTAGCTATAGTCAGTGGAATATTGAATTGTTTGGCCGTAAATCGAGCGACAGTCTCTGCCGCAATTTTGCTAATACTATAGGTTGGAAACATATGCCGATGATTATCACCCAGCGGCGAGTTTTCTTTACGCGGCTCTGCGCCAGCATATTGATACACCGCCGCCGATGAGAAGTGGATAAATGCTTTTACTGACTGACAGGCCACCAGTAAACGCCCCACGCCCTCGCCGTTCGCTGCCAAGTCATAATCGAAATCACCCGTTTTGACCACGGCAAAATTCAATACGTAATCAATATCTTGCGGGACTATTTGGATCAAATCATCGGTTGCCAGATCAGCTTTTAACGACTTCGCCCCCAATTGTAAAACTTTATCTTCATCACCAGGATTAGAAAATCTAGCCATCGCCAATACTTCATTACACTTGGCCAGCGCCGCTACCACCGGCAATGCTACCTGTCCGGTGGCGCCAGTTATCAGTATTTTTTTATTAATTAACGCTACAGACATAAGATCACCTTGTTAATGTAGTCTTATTTTAATTGCTTACAGATGCCGTAAGATCACCCATATGAGCTAGCCGGTTAAAACTATTTACGAGACTTCTGCAACAAGTCATAAGCTGAGCTTATTTCCTGCGACTTGGCGGTCGCGACTTTCACCATATCCTCTGGCACACCTTGCGCAATTAGCTTGTCTGGATGATGTTCGCTCATCAGTTTCCGATAGGCTTTTTTAAGCTCTCTATCACTGACGTCTGAGCTAACACCCAAAGCCCTATAGGCTGCCTGCAAGGCCGACTCTGACGACTGCCCGCTGTATGAGCCACCACCTGAAAAACCATATTGAGCAGAGAACATACCTAATAGCTGCTCAAATCGATCGCCGCTAATACCCAATCTGGCGGCAACTTGGCGCAGCACTAACTTCTCACCATCGTGCAACTCGCCATCGGCAAAGGCCAAATGACAGACGTATTCCAATAGTAATTGCTGCAGGCGCACATAGCGCCCGCATTTGCCAACAAAGGCATTCATCGTTAAATCTAAATTGAAGTCAGCCAATGAGCCGCGTTTGAATAGCGCAATTGCATCAATGCGATGCTCTGGGCTTAAGCCCATCTGAGTCATAAAGGCCTCAGTCTGGCTTACTTCTTCTTTGCTAACCTGGCCATCCGCTTTTGCCAAATGTCCCAAGATAAGAAATGTGGTTTCAAAAAACTGTTGTTGCGCTTCATCGCGCTTGGCTTTGGGCGGCCGCTGGTCAAGCTCTCTAAGGCCGCGATCGAACATCCCTCCTACCCAATAACCTATAAATGCACCAAAAAAATTCAGCACTAAAAAACCCATAATGGTGCCAATTACTCTACCGAATATCATTACATTAAAATCTCTATTAAGGGTTTAGTTTGGTGCGAAAAAACTCGGCGGTTTGTTCAATAGCCGCCCGCGCTTCAGGCAGGAATTTAACCATAACAGGAAAAGCATGGGGCGCTTTTTGCCAAATATTTAGCTTCGCTTCAACGCCAGCTTGCTCACACAGATCAGCAATGGTTTTAGCATCATCTAACAGTATTTCAGTCGAGCCAACATGAATTATCATTGGCGGAAAACCCGTCATATCAGCAAATATAGGCGAGATTAACGGCTCATTTTTATCCGCGCCAGCAGCGTAAATATCGGCGCAACGCTGTAGCATTGTAACCGGCAGCATTGGGTCAACCGCCGCATTTGTGACCATCGAGCCGCCAGCATGGGTTAAATCAAGCCACGGTGAAAACAAACAAACCGCCTTAGGCATGGTTAAACCAAGGCTTCTAATTTGCTGCAACAAAGACAAGGTTAAATTACCACCAGCCGAATCGCCGCCGACAAATAAATCATTGCCGTCATAGCCATCCGCTACTAGCGCTTTATAAACAGCTAGCGCATCCTCGATAGGTGCAGGAAACGGATATTCCGGCGCTAATCGATAATCAACCATCAATAGCTTGATCCCCAATGCTGTCGACATAGCCGCCGCATAATCGCGATGAGAAACCGGTGAGCCCGACACATACGCCCCACCATGGAAATAGACTAAGGCTTTATTGGCGGGCACAGAACCTACACTAACCCACTCGCACTCGACACCACCTATTGATATTCTTTGGACAACAGCATCTTTGGGTATTTTGTCGCCCGTCATGGCCATTTGCTTGCGAAGAAAACCGACTAACTGCTCGCCTTCTTTTTTAGCCAGCTTTGGTTTCATTATCCGTAATACAAAATTTGTAATGCGTGTTTGCCAACTCATAGCTTTTAACCCTCTAAAACCCTAATAATAATCATATGAAACGCCAACTAAGATATATCAGATGACAATCACACTAAGCGCCAACACTTCTGCCACATACAGTAAAAGTAATTGGATACATATTAGCTTGAAATAGTTTCATCATCATCCTACAGAAAAACTAAAAAATTTCGGCCCAGCTATGGCGAGCGAAATGATAAGTTCCTGCTGACCCACTAACTACTACAAAGCACACACCCAATCATTGGCATATATACAATTGATACTGCAATTCGACGATCAATTTTTAACCGCAGCCATGAGGCGTTCAGCACATTTCTTCCAACTGAATCTTTCTAAATTTATCTCAGCTAACCCCGAAATCGATATTCGTTCGTCATATGATAACTGGATTAAATCTTTCATACCTCTAGAAATATCAGTTTCGTCGTATGGATCAACCAAAATTCCGCTATCCCCAACCACCTCGGACATGGAACAAATATTAGAGGTCAATATAGGAACCCCCATACTCTGAGCCTCTAATATAGGTATGCCAAACCCCTCATATAGCGAAGCGAGACACACCCCTATACTTTCTCGTATTAGGCATATCTTTTCAATCTCATCGACAAAGCCTAAAACTATAACTGAATCAGAAACTCCGGAAGTCATAACAAGGTCCATAACTCTTTTCTCCATAGAGCCTAGTCGCCCAGCAATCACCAGTTTTGTATTACCCTTTACATCTATAGAAAGGCTCAAAAATGCTCCAATTATAGATAGTAAATTTTTATGCGGCTGGACTGATGCCACAAAAAAAATATAGCCATTTTCTTCTAGATCATATTTGGATAAAGTATTTTTCGCGCTGTCGTCGTCAATGGTGAGCATTGATGGCACGCCAGCAGAAATATTTTCAATTGTCCCCTCATTTAATTTATATACTCGCTCTATTTCTCCAACTGAAAAGTTTGAAACAGTTACGACTCTTTTGGCAAAACGAATGGCACTCCAGCACATAAACTTTATTAAATAGAGCTTTAGCTTATTTTGAGCGTTTTCAGGAAAGGCGTGATAGCAACAGTCATAGATAATAACAACATTGCGGCGTGACAAAATAATCGGATGGGTTGGACAAGTAGACAATACAATGTCTATTTTCTCTAGTAGAAGAGTAAACGGAAAAATTAACTGCATATACAAAGACATAGGAATTCTAGTTACAACTTTTCGCAGATGTATGTTGCTGTTTTCGCTCGGGATAGATAGTGGTAATTTATCTCGATAATAAATGTAAAATTCATCATCACTGCCTAACAATTCAGCAAGTAAATTTTCTGTATAGCATTCAATCCCGCTACGCTGAACAAACGGTAGTAAATTAATAGCTATTTTCACTAGCAATCCTTTCAAATAAATTTTTATATAAGTCGAAGCTATTATGCGGTGAAAAGTCTTCTACCCTCTTAGCAATAAGCTTAGCACTATCGACATAGTTTTCTGGTTTTTCTAAAACCTGCAAAATCACTTCGGCCATTTGTTTCACATTACCTACTTCTACTAGCTGCCCATACATTCCATCGCCTAATATTTCTGCTGGCCCAAAATCACAATCAGTGGCAACCACGGGCGTTCCGCAGGCCATGGCCTCAACAATAGCTAAACCAAAGGACTCATATAGCGAGCTCTGCACATATACGTCCGCTCTCTTTATCAGTGGCATCGGGTTATCCAAATAACCGCTAAACTTTACTTGACTCTCCACACCCAGAGATTCGGCCAGAACTTCCCATTGCTCACGGCCTGGACCTACTCCCGCGACCACCAAAACTGCTGTGGGGCTCGCCATCACAACTTTTGCAAATGCCTTTATTAGGGTCCCAACATCTTTGGAGCCAGGGTCTAGCCTACATACTGTAACTACTAATAACGCTGTGGCAGCGATATCTTTAAGAATAAGTTCATCATCAGCCTGTAAAACAATATGAGATCTATCAACTGGATTGTAGATACATTCATAGCGTTGATCTTTAAGTTGGAATAAGTCAGCCATATATTTCATCTGCGACTCACTTACCGTCATCACATAACTGGCATAACGAAAAGCATAAGGAATTAACTTGCTCATCAGTCGATTTTTAATCAATGGTAAAACACTGCGAATAGGCGAGTGCTCACAAAAAATATGCTTTTTCCTAAAGCCTAGAGAAAAACCACATAATAAGGTTATAACTTTTATATTTAACGCCGATATATCAAAAATAATATCCGGTTT
>JBLHWB010000155.1:0-5121 GCA_047628915.1 Porticoccus sp.
TATTAAGTAACGACGCAGAGCGCCTGAACACATGGCCAATACAGCGTCATTAAGAGTGCCGTCATAGGCCTTGCCGACTTTTTTTATCCGCTCTAGATCCCACGATTGGGCGACAAAACGTCTAGCACCAGTGATCTTTTCATTGAATGCAGTGCGTGGAATATTCAGCCAAGGAGTCGATAGACCATTGTTGCCGTTAAACCATGCTGAAGCTGTTTTTTGTAGCGCCTTCGCTATGTTAGTACCGCTATCAACTCGATCCTTAACTATTTCTGCCAGCGCTTTTGGTGCAATAGCTGCTGGCGCCTTAACGTTGTTAAACAATTTCTTTTTATAACTGTCATAAGCTTCAATAGAAAATGGTGATATTTCGATTTTTTGTTTTGGATTTTCAGCCAACATACTGTCGCTAAAATGCATGGCCCCAACACCATCCATCACGCTGTGATGGATTTTAAAGTAAGTGGCGAATTGCCTATTCGGCAGACCTTCGATTAAGTGCATTTCCCACAACGGTCTAGAGCGATCAAGTAGGGCGCTATGTAAGCGCGATACCAAAATAAATAGTTCTCGATAACGGCCGGGTTTTGGTAGCGCCGAGTGGCGGATGTGATAATCCATATCAATAGCGCTATCACGCTCTAGATAAATATTGCCATACACGCCAAGTGGCCCCATTTTTAAAATATCGCCAAACGGAAAACGTAGGGCTCCCTGATGACGCATTTTTTTTGCAATGTCGTGAAGGTACTCTGTTTCATTAACGCCGTCTGGCATTGTGTATAGATTCAGCCCGCCAACATGCATCGGTGTTTGTCGGGATTCACTGATTAAAAAACTGGCATCAGTTAGAGTTAGTTTACGCATTACTATTCCTCAGCATATCGTTATTATTATAGTTATATTAGCGCCAATTTCTGGGATTGTCTTTTATTCTTCAACCCAAACCCAGCGAACAATTTCACCAAAATCATCTAGTACAGGCTTGCGAACTGGGCCGCTAGACTTTGATTTCTTCGCCGGCTCTAGCTTTGTTTTTCGTCTAGCTTCTATCGACTCAATACTGTCGAGCACCGGGGTACGTGTTTCTTTAGGCTTAGCAAAAGGATGGTTTGGCGGCGCGGCTGCTGGATTTTCTCTGCCGCTGATGCCGGTTTCGATACTGGCCACTGCGCCGCCCTTAGATAGAAAATCATCCATTTGTTGTTGCAGTTGATTACGTACTTCTTTTTTACTTGTTTGCTTTTTCATGGCGCCAACTGTTATTGATGACCGCATAGTATAACGCTATTTGACTGATTTTTGTGCAGCTGCATGTGTATCAAACGGTGTTAAACTGTTTATTTATGCTTAATAAACAGTAAGAGAGAACAATGACTGACGTTCAAGCAAAAATTGTCGAACGAATGCGCAAAATTATCCCCCATATAAAGCACTGCTCAGTGCTGGGTATTGATGTGATTTCAGCAGATGTTGGGAAAATTAAGTTAATACTTCCTTATAGTGATCATATTGTTGGCAATGTAGATACCGGGTCGGTTAGCGGCGGGACCTTGACTAGCTTGATGGATACAGCCTGCGGCTTTGCTGGAGTGGCTGCAATGTCCAAGCCTAGTTTAATGCCAACATTAGACTTACGAATAGATTATATGTCTGCTGGCGAGCCAGGTTTGGACATAATAGGTGAAGCAGAAGCTTACCGGGTTACTGATAATGTGGTGTTTTGTCGCGGCATTGCCTATCACGAAGGTCAGCAAGACACTCCGATTGCCCACTGCACGGCAACCTTTATGCGCTTAGACCCGAAGCTTATGGCGGGCGCTTTCTCTAATCCCAGCAAGTCTTTGGAGGGTAAATAGATGTTTGCAGATTCATTAGCCGCTGCGCGTGAAAATCGCGATTTTAACGTGCTTATTAAGGCAGTGCCTTATGCCAAGCTATTGGGGATGAAAAGCTATCACATTGGTGATGAGCTGATGTTTGTATTGCCTGCCATTGATGACAATATCGGCAACCCTACACTGCCCGCAATACACGGCGGTGCTTTAGGTGGCTTTATGGAAAGCGCGGCGATTTTCCATGCGCTGGGGTCTGTTGATAGCGATCGAGTGCCCAAGGTGATTGATTTTTCCATCGACTATTTGCGTCCAGGCCGTTACCAAGACACTTATGCCATGTGTGAAATAGTGCGCCAAGGTCGCAAGGTATTAAACGTTTCGGTGTCGGCATGGCAGAATAAACGCAGCGAGCCAATTGCTAATGCTCGTACCCATTTACTGTTGTAGAGCATGCCAATGGAAATTGAACATAAAGTAACAGAGAGCAAGTTTGTTGGCGGCGATAGCGGTGAAGAAATTGTGCTGGAGTATGTGTTAGCGGGTAAAGCGGTTAATTTTACGCATACCTTTGTGCCAACTAAGCTGCGTGGTAAAGGCTATGCCGAAACAATAGTGCGGCAAGGTCTAGGCTGGGCGCAGAATGAAAATTTAACAATAACCGCAAGCTGTTGGTATGTGGCCAAATTTTTGTAATATTTTAAAGAGGAAAAGCAATGTCACATGATAATTGGATGATATACGGCGCTAATGGCTACACTGGTAAAATAGCCGCAGAGCAAGCAGCGGAGAAAGGTCGGCGCCCACTATTGGCAGGTCGCAGCGAGGCGAAAGTAAAACCTATTGCCGATGCGCTAAAGCTGGATTATGTCATCTTCGATTTAGCTGATATCACTGCTACTGAAAAAGCGTTAACGGATGTTGATCTGGTACTGCATTGTGCCGGGCCTTTTTCAGCAACCAGTAAGCCGATGGTTGATGTCTGCCTAAAGACTAAAACACACTACCTAGATATTACCGGTGAGATTGCAGTATTTGAAGATATTCATGGCCGCGATGCTGAAGCAAAACAAGCGGGCGTTGCGTTAATTCCCGGTGTAGGTTTTGACGTAGTGCCGTCAGATTGCTTGGCGGCCTTACTGGCGCAAGCACTGCCTGGTGCAACTCATTTAGAAATGGCCTTTTGCGGTGAGGGTGGCGCCAGCCCTGGTACAGCGAAAACCATGGTGGAAATGTTAGGTGATGGTGGCCGTGAGCGAATAAACGGTGACATCGTTAAAATTGGTAACGGTAAATACCAAAAAGAAATCGATTTTAGTATTGGTAAGCGTTGGTGTATGACAATACCTTGGGGCGATGTTAGTACGGCGTTTTACTCCACCGGTATTCCTAATATTAGAATATATACCGGTGTGCCAAAAGGCGCTGCTACTACTGCCAAAATAATGTCGCCTTTAATGGCTGTGACTAAGTTAGGTTTTGTACAAAATTTTCTAAAGCGTCAAATAGAGAAAAAAGTTACCGGCCCTAATGAGAAAGAGCGTCTGGATGGCAGTATGAATCTATGGGGTAAAGTCACTAATGCGAAAGGCGATAGTAAAGAAGCTTATTTGGATGTGGCAGAAGGTTATGGTTTCACGGTAATGGCATCACTTGAAGTAGCAGACCGAATTATGCGTGACGGTATTGAAAGTGGCAGTCTTACTCCGTCAATGGCGTTTGGCGGTAACTTTGTTACCGAGCTAGCGGGTTCTAAATTCAAGTTTTTGGGCTAGTTGTTAATGCGTGTATTTGATGTGGTTATTATTGGAGCTGGCGCAGCTGGCTTAATGTGTGCGCTGACAGCAGGTCAGCGTGGTAAAAGTGTTTTAGTTATTGATTGTGCCAATAAAGTTGGCAAAAAAATTCTTATGTCCGGCGGCGGTCGCTGTAACTTTACCAATCTTGACGTTCAACCTAATAATTTTATTTCACAAAATCCCCATTATTGTAAGTCGGCATTAAGTCGTTACACCCAGTGGGATTTCATATCACTGGTTAGTAAGCATGGTATTGCTTATCATGAGCGTGAGCATGGGCAGCTGTTTTGCGATGACTCGGCTAAAGATATTTTGGCCATGCTGTTGCAAGAATGTCGTGAGGCGAATGTGCAGATATTAGATGGCTGTGAAGTAAATACAGTAAGTCACAATGACAAATTTGAATTAGCGTCTAGCGACGGAGTATTTACCGCCCAGTCATTGGTAGTAGCGACGGGCGCTTTATCTATTCCAACATTGGGCGGTTCTGGTTTCGGTTATGAACTAGCTAAGCAGTTTGGCATGAATGTTTTACCGCTGCGGGCAGGCTTAGTGCCTTTTACCTTTAGTGATAACACTAAGGAACTCTGCGTGCGCTTATCCGGTAATGCTATTGCTGTTACCGTAACGATAGATAAAGTCTCATTTACCGAAAATATGCTATTCACTCATCGTGGTTTAAGTGGCCCCGCAATTTTACAGATTTCAAGTTACTGGCAAGAAGGTCAATTTATATCGATAGATCTACTGCCTAGTGAGGATATGACAGAGGTATTGTTAGCCGCTAAGCAAACTCAAGGTAAAACTTTATTGCGCACGGTATTGGCAAAATTATTACCAAAAGCCTTAGTCGCCGAGCTGCAAGTTTTGTGGTGGCAACAATATGCAGAGACTGTGTTGGCGGAAGTGCCTGACAAAATGCTTAAAGCTGTCGCTGAAAAACTTAATGACTGGCAATTAAAGCCGTCTGGCACTGAAGGTTATCGCACTGCCGAGGTTACTTTGGGCGGGGTGGATACTAATGAGCTATCGTCTAAAGACATGCAAAGTAAAACCCAGCCCGGTTTATATTTTATTGGTGAGGTAGTTGATGTTAGTGGTCATCTTGGTGGTTTTAATTTTCAATGGGCGTGGGCGTCGGGTTATGCAACTGGCATAGCAGTTTAGGCTGTTAGTCATTTCTGAGTATTGTAGTTAGCAAAGCTGGCAACTACATCGGCTATTGCTTCAGCGCTTAATATTTTAGGCTCGCCAACACTTTTAGCGCGCAAATATACATCAGCACAAAATTCTATCTGCTGCGCTAATGCAAACGCATGACCTATATTTGGTCCACCGGCCAGTACCCCATGGCTTTCTAATAAGCAGCCATAACTTTGGCCTAAATATTCAACGGCAATATCGCTAAGCGCTTTGGTGCCAAATAATCTGTAAGGGGCGCAGCGCACTAAAGCGCCACCGCTATAGGCAATCATGTAGTGAATAGC
>JBLHWB010000156.1:0-5083 GCA_047628915.1 Porticoccus sp.
CCGGTGATCTCATCAATCGTCTCACCTTTAATACTTAAGGCAACTAGAAAACCACCTATTTGAGCTGGGGTTGCCTCGCCCGTCATAATCAGACGCATAACGTCCATCATTTGAGTTTGGCTTAAATTTTCCCCCGCTATTAGATGAGCTACCGCTGTTTGCATATCCATCTGACTATTCATCTAACTATCCTCTATTTCACGGCCAAGAAATTAGCCAGCAAATCATGACCATGCTGAGTCAATATCGACTCGGGATGAAACTGTACCCCTTCAATATCTAACTCTTTGTGGCGCACACCCATTATTTCATCAACGCTACCATCTTCTAATTGAGTCCAAGCGGTAATCTCTAAGCAATCGGGTAAGGTGTTTTTATCAATAACGAGGGAGTGATATCGAGTGGCTTCAAAGGGATTCGTCAATCCTTTAAACACGCCTTTATTGTTGTGATGCATCAGCGATACCTTACCGTGCATAACTTGACGCGCACGCACTACATCACCACCGAACACCTGGCCAATGCTTTGATGGCCCAAGCAAATACCTAATATAGGTAATTTGCCGGCAAAGGTTTTAATCACCTCCATCGACACCCCCGCCTCATTAGGCGTACATGGGCCTGGAGAGACAACAATACGCTCTGGATTTAGCGCCTCAATCTGCTCAATAGTAATTTCATCATTACGATAAACCTGTACGTCAGCTTTTAGCTCGCCCAAATATTGCACCACGTTATAGGTAAACGAGTCGTAGTTATCGATCATTAACAACATAATTAATCCTCCCCCTGAACCATGGCTACCGCCCTAAACATCGCTCTTGCTTTGTTCATGGTTTCTTTCCATTCCAGTCGAGGTACCGAGTCGGCCACAATGCCCGCCCCTGCTTGTATATTTAACACGCCGTCTTTGATTACAGCAGTGCGAATCGCGATTGCCGTATCCATATTGCCGCCCCATGAAAGATACCCCACAGCACCGCCATAAATACCGCGTTTAACGGGTTCAAGCTGATCAATTATTTGCATAGCTCTAATCTTTGGCGCACCGCTTAAAGTTCCCGCTGGTAATGCCGCGCGCAATACATCCATAGCGTTTAACCCAGGTTTAAGCTTGCCCTCAACATTAGAGACAATATGCATAACATGAGAATAGCGCTCTACTATCATTTTATCGGTTAGCTTTACGCTGCCTATTTGCGATACGCGACCAGCATCGTTACGCCCTAAATCAATTAGCATTAAATGCTCAGCAATCTCTTTCGGGTCTGCCAGCATTTCTTGCTCTAGTGCTAAATCTTCTGCTGCCGTTTTACCACGCCTACGAGTGCCAGCAATCGGCCGCACGGTCACTTTGTCACCTTCAAGGCTAGCCAAAATTTCTGGCGATGAACCGACGATTTGAAAATCCCCCATGTCTAAAAAATACATATAAGGGCTTGGGTTCAGGCGGCGCAGCGCACGATATAAATTTACTGGCTCAGCCTTAAAATCGATAGTTAAGCGTTGCGACGGCACTACCTGCATAACATCACCAGCCAAAACGTATTCGCGTACAGTTTCTACCGCTTGATGAAACTTTTCTTCGGTAAAACCAGAGACAAAGTTATCTTCTAGCTCTGCATTGCGAACGTCTTCAATCGAGCGCATTGGCGCAAGCACAGGGGTTGGCCCTGGCAGGCTTTTCTCTAAACTATCTAGCCTCGCCATAGCTTTTGCCAAAGCATCTTTCTCAACGGGGTCAGCATGGGTTATTAGGCTTAAGGTGCCGGCTAAATTATCGAAAATGAGTACATCTTCAGACACCATTAACAAAATATCAGGGGTGCCGATTACATCTGGCGGACAAGTATCTGCTAAGCGCTTTTCAACATAGCGTACGGTGTCGTAACCAAAGTAACCCACTAAGCCGCCCGAAAACATTGGCAATTCTGGCAAGCCCGGTACTTTATATTTGGTTTGAAATTCTTCAACAAAGGCTAGAGGGTCTTCAACCTCAAAGCTTTCGACTGTGAGTCCGTCAGTTTCTATCTGAATGTTATAGCCAAATACTTTTAGTACGGTACGGCACGGCAAGCCGATAATGGAATAACGGCCCCATTTTTCACCACCCTGCACTGATTCAAATAAATAAGAATATTTCCCCTGTGCCAGCTTTAGATAGCTACTAAGCGGGGTGTCCAGATCTGCCGCAATCTCGCGGGTTACCGGTATACGGTTATATTGCTGGTTTACCAGCGCATTAAATTGTTCGGGAGTCATTATATTTCCTTAGTGCAGCACAAAACGATTAGCCAAAAACATTAGGCGCAAAGGCCCAGTTAGCTACCATCGCCAACAGGTACTATCCTGTAAGTTATCCCGCAAATCATACGGGCGAGTCATTAACAAATGACTGCTCATGCTACTCTCCAAGGTAAGCCCGAGTGGGCATCAAAAAAATACAAGGCGAATTGTAACTAGAATAACCGAGTGAAGTCTATGCCTTACCCAGATTAATCATTTATCAATGCGATACTTTTCGCGATAGGCAATCGGGGTAATGCCAGTCCAGCGCTTAAAAGCCCGATAGAATGGACTCGGTTCAGAAAAACCGGTGGTAATAATAATTTGATCGATAGACTCTGTCGTCTCTGCCAACAAACGCTTAGCAATTCGCAGTCGATAATCAGCAAAAACTTGGCTAAAGCTGGTACCAATGTCAGACAACTGATAACGCAGCTGCGCCGGCTTAATACCCAGTTGCTCAGACACACTATCCAAACTTACCTCACCGCTATCAAGCAGCTCGGCAACTACCGTTTGTACCTCATCGATAAAATCACGCTTTTCTAGCTCAGTTAACTGATCGCCAACAATCTTTTCATGCACTGCCCGCATGGTCGGCTCAGAATGCAAGCAAGGCGCTGATAAGTTTTCTTCAGGGAAAACCGCTGCATTGGCTTTACAATCAAACTCAACTTCACAGCCAAAAATGCGCGTGTGCTCAGCTACATCTTCAGGCGCACTGTGGGCAAATTCAACTTTTACTGGCGTAAACGCGTTATCAGTAACCAACCTAAAAAAGGCAATGTAAGCGGTCATCGCCATTTCTTGTACTTGCCTGAGTAATTCAGGACTTTCATGGGAGAACTGAAACGATATTCGACAATGCGCTGGAGGCACTTCTTTTAAATCAATGTGTAAAGAGTCGCTAATTAAACGGGTATAGCTATGGGAGCGCGCTAATGCCTCACCGAAACTGGCGCTTGATAAGAACAAATACTCCAAGGCTGTGCTGCCAGAACCAATAAATTCTTCGCCTATATGCAAACCAATATTGGGGTCTTGCGAGACAGTTTCGATGGCCGGCCAAAAGGCATTATGAAAGGCGTGATCAACACGCTCAGACACGGCATTGTCTGTAGCCAAATTAACCAAGCCTGCCAAGGCAATCACTTTATCGGTATCAACACCAATTTTTTTGGCCGCACTAAAAATACGCTTAGCCATAGCGAGAGGAAATGTGTACAAATTCAAACCTTTCAATAAATTAATAAACTCTCAGTACACAAACCATTGTTGCGACCACTGTGATTGACCATACTGAAACAAAGGCAGCCGGCTTTATGTCATTACATTAACGCGGCGGGAATCCTAGTCTAATCAGCTACTATCGGCGACTATAATACAAATAATAATTCATGGGGCCCTTAATGACTATTCGATACAGCAATTTATCTAAATCTGCCTTCGCACTTGCTATCACCGCAAGCTCCTTCTCCTCAATAGCATTTAGTCAAAACGATTTAACACTCGAAGAAGTAATGGTGACAGCGCAAAAGCGCAGCCAAAGCTTGCAAGATGTGCCTTTGGCAATAACTGCATTAGATGGTCTAACGCTAAGACAAAACAATATTACTACCCTGGCGGAAATATCTAACTATGTGCCAAACTTTCAACAAACCCGCTCTGGTATCTCTAACGTCATTCTTATTCGCGGTACGGGCTCTGGCGCCAACAATGGATTTGAGCAATCGGTAGGTACTTTCCGCGACGGTGTTTATATGGGCCGCGCCCGACAGACCATAATGCCACTGTATGACTTGGCTAGGGTTGAAGTTGTTAAGGGTCCACAAACCATACTGTTTGGCAAAAACACTATAGCTGGCGCGGTAAGCATTATTTCTGCTGCGCCAACCGATGAATTTGAAGGCTATGTATCAGCAGCAATTAGCAGCTTTGACGGTTACAAGGCAGAGGCCGTCGTTAGTGGCTCGCTGGGCGATACCACCAGAGGCCGGATTGCATTGCGCAAAGACCATACCGACGGCTGGCTTCACAACGACTTTTTCGATCAAAATGTGCCTGAAGTCGATAACTACGCAGCTCGCGGCAAGTTTGAATGGGATTTAAATGAAAATATCACCATGGGGCTGATGGCTGAACGAACCTTGCGCCAATCAGCTGGCACAGATACCGAACTTATCTCAGCTAATGCATTAAGCAGCCCAAATGGCGGTATTCCTCCGCAAATAGATGGCGTTGAAAGCAACTTTAATTATCACTCTAATATCGGCAACGTCGCACCTTTAAATGAGGGTATAACTGAAGTAGAAGTCGATATTTACAATACCTTATTAAGATTCGATGTAAGCCTAGGCGAATACTCAGTAACGTCAATCACTGGTTTTACCGGTTTCACCTATGACGCCAAAGCAGATTTGGACTCTTCACCCAAAAACATCATCGGCGCCATAGGCAGTAAAGAATCATATGACCAGCTAAGCCAAGAATTTCAATTCAAATCACCACTAGGACAAACATTTGAGTACATCACCGGTATCTATCTACAAACATCCACTTTTGAAAACGATACCGATGTAGGTATTCAGTTATCAACGCTTAGTCCGGCTATCCCAACGTTTGTCGACGGTTTACGGATCGGTCGAGATAAACAGACAACCGATACCATTTCAGCTTTCGCCAGCGGCACTTGGAATATAGAGGACAATTTTCGGATCAAAGCTGGGGTTCGCTATACCTATGAGAAGAAAGACCTGGAAAAGTCTATCGCACTAAATAGCCTTGCTACCGGCCTGCC
>JBLHWB010000157.1:0-5053 GCA_047628915.1 Porticoccus sp.
TTGGTGCCGACGCTTATCTAATTGACAAGCGCGTCGCCGATCTTAGCCAACTGCAAGCCATCGCTATTGGTCTGTCTTTTCTGGCCGGTAGCTGGATATTCTATGAGCTACTCTGCCGTAGCCCGCTGGCTAAAAACGTCTATATTATCGGTGGATTTCTGGTGCTGGCGACGGTGGCTTTGGCCTATTCCCTAACCCACCTGTTCAGCGGCCGCGGCGCCTACATTCACATGGGCGCTATTATTGGCACCATTATGGTGGGCAATGTATTTCGGGTAATTATGCCCTCCCAGCGAGCGCTGGTGGCCGCGATTGAAAAAGGCGAAGCGCCAGATCCGGCGTGGGGTGCACGGGCCAAGTTACATTCAACCCACAACACCTACCTTACCTTGCCATTGCTGTTCATTATGATCAGCGCTCACTACCCCATGACCTATGCCAGTCCAAACAACTGGGTAATACTGCTAGTGATTATGGCGATTACCGCTGTAGCGCGGCAGTACTTTGTACTGGCACACAAAAAAGTGAATCGCCCGGTCATATTGATCGGAGCCGCATTCGCCACCTTAATACTAGCGATAGTTATGGCACCTAAACCTGTGGTCACAGAAGATTCCGCCAATAGTATTTCGGATACTGAAGTCGTCAGTATTATTCAACTGCACTGTAGTAGCTGTCATTCAGCGATGCCAACTGATGATATGTTCACCAGTGCCCCAGGCGGCGTAGTACTCGATACGCTTGACGACATAAAAAATTGGGCACCGCGTATTAAAGCCAGATCTGTTGACACACAGAACATGCCATTTATGAATAAGACGGGAATGACTGACGAGGAGCGTCAAAAAATAGGCAGCTGGATTGCCGCTGGCATGAAATAGTTTTGACAATATAAGGCTCAGGCGGATAAAGATAATATTGCGATCGCTACTGGCTGGTATAAAAATGTTCAATACCAATCAACCAAAGCAAACGTAGTATTGCCACGCCCGCAGTTATTATTTTTATAATCAAAGGCTTTGCAATTAACTAGACACTCTCTAAAGCGCTACCGGCAAGCGTAATACGATGCATTAGTCTTTGCTCACCGTGGTAGTCATTATTGGCAAAATGCCAAGTACTGCGATTATCCCAAAACGCCACTGAGCCTGGCTGCCAATTGAAACTACAAGTCGTTTCCGGTTTATCAACATGCGCGTACAAATGGTCTAATAGCGACCTGCTTTCTTGATGGCTCCAACCCTCAAAACAAATTGTATGGGCTGGGTTGACATACAACACCTTACGACCGCTTTCAGGGTGTTTAATAACCACCGGATGCACTGCATTACCGACCTTATCGCTACCGCTTAAAGTGTCGGCAATATCAGTACCAGCGTAGTGCCCATCCTCACCATAAATATGCACATTGGAGTGCACTGCCCGCAGCGACCCTAATGTCTTTTTCAAGCCATCAGATAAAGTGTCATAGGCATTAGCTAAATTAGCAAAACGGGTATCGCCGCCTTTCGCTGGTACATTTCGAGCGACCAATATTGACCCCATTGCAGGTTCATCATCATAAGAATGGTCAGTATGCCAACCGCCGCCAATATTGGTTTTTTGACCTTTCTCCTTACGCACTTCGGCGATATCAGCGAAACCATCAACGGGTTTAAAAAAGGGATTGATATGAATATCGCCAAACCGTGTGGCAAAGCGATGATGTTCGCTGGGGGAAAGCTCTTGATCACGAAAAAATACCACGCCGTACTCGGCAAAAATTGACCGCAGATCAACTATTTGCTCATCAGTTAACCCAGCCAACTGAACATCTTCAACAACAGCGCCGCAACCAGCAGAAAAGGCTGAAACCTTCATAGTAAATCCCCAACTGTAAGTATCGTCTTATTATGCCGATATTATGCCGTAACCCATGTCGCGCTGGTGACAGTAGCATTAACAATGATAAATAGATCAACATCACCCAAGCAAGTATTGGCATCAGCCTAAATTTGTTTACAATGAGTCTATTGGCAGATAACACTCATTAACATAATAACAAAGACAACTTAATGCCCGAAAGTTTAAAGCCCTTATGGCGTTTATTCATCCCCGCACTGTTGCTCGCGATAGCATTCACGCAGCTCGACAGCATCAGTGACTATATTGTTCGCTACCAACCACTGTCGGATAAGCTGCCCTATATCCTCTGCGCCTTTGCCTGTGTTATCGCTCATATTTATAATCGTTCTCGCTTGCTTATTTTAGCCGTTATTGTCGGCGGCAGTTATTGGCTAATTCGAAATCACTTACAGTATTCACTGGATGAGCCAGCAACATATTTTCGCTACACTTTATTATGTATATTAGTGCCGGCAAATTTATTACTGATGATGTTAATGCCAGAAAAAGGACTGTGGAATAAGGTTAGTGCTTCACTGCTGGTCATACCCTTAGTTATTGGTCTGGGCATACATTTCTATCAGCCTAGTGAGCACTTATTACTAGGCTTGAACGAGCTGTTACCGCTCAGACCCGCTGATGGTTACACCATGTCGACTGCCGCAAGTATAATTTTTGCTGCTTTCGTTGTATCGGGACTAATAGTGCTGTGGTTTAAAAAAGGCGAAACTGAAGCCGCCGCAATCGCCAGCATAGTGGCAGTTTTTATCACTCTCGCCTTTTTCTCCAAACCATTAATTTCCACTACACTGTTTTCTACCGCTGGCTTAATACTTATTATTAGTCTGCTAATGCGCTCACGGGAATTAGCTTTTATTGACGAGTTAACTGCTTTACCCGGTAGGCGCGCCTTCAATGAAAAACTGAATAACCTTGGCCACACTTATAGTATTGCCATGATGGATATTGACCATTTTAAAAAGTTTAACGACAAATATGGCCATAGCGTAGGTGACGACGTATTAAAACTGGTCGCCGCACTGATAGGAAAAAACAAGGGCAATGGCACGGCTTATCGCTACGGCGGTGAGGAATTTTCTATTGTTTATAACGGTAGAACAATCGAGCAATGCCATCAACAGCTTGATATTTTGCGCCAATCAATTGCCGAGTATTTATTGATTATTCGTGACGACAACGTCCGTCAGCAAGCCGCCCAGCAACAGTCGCCAAAACGTGGCGCCAGCCGAACTACCGCCGGTGTTAATGTCACCATTAGTATTGGTATTAGTGAGCGCAGCGACAAGCACGATACGCCAGAAGAAGTATTGCAGGCCGCCGATAAGGCTTTGTATAAAGCCAAACAAGCAGGTCGCAACCGCGTATGCTGGTAATAACAGCACGCCAGCATTGATATAAATCACTGCACAGTCGTTTTTCATTGGGTATAATCGCGCCGCTATAGACCACTTAACACAAGACAAACAATGCTCTGGATTTACGTTCCAGCCCGCAGCAAAGGAAATACCATGTCACAAGTCGTTGTTTCGGCCATGTATAAATTTGTCAATTTAGACAACTTTGAACAACTGCGCCAACCCCTCCTTCAGTCCATGCTAGACAACGATGTTAAAGGCACACTGTTATTAGCTCAAGAAGGTATTAATGGCACCGTTGCTGGCAGCCGCACAGGCATCGATGCAGTACTTGATTGGCTGCGCCAAGACCCTCGTTTAGCTGATATAGACAATAAAGAATCGTTTGACGCCGAGATGCCGTTTTATCGCAGTAAAGTAAAACTAAAGAAAGAAATTGTCACTATGGGCGTTGAAGGCATAGACCCCAAACAAGTTGTAGGAACCTATGTAAAACCTGAAGATTGGAACGCGCTGATTTCTGACCCAGAAGTGATATTAGTCGACACCAGAAATCAATATGAAGTAAACATCGGTACTTTTAAAGGCGCTATTGATCCACATACCGATAGCTTTCGTCAATTTCCTGACTATGTAAAACAAAACCTAGACCCAGCCAAGCATAAAAAAATTGCTATGTTTTGCACCGGCGGAATTCGCTGTGAAAAGTCTACTGCCTATATGAAAGAACAAGGCTTTGAAGAGGTCTATCACCTTGAAGGCGGTATTTTAAAATACTTAGAAAAGGTACCTCCTAAGGAAACGATGTGGAAAGGCGAATGCTTTGTATTCGACAACCGCGTAACAGTTGACCATAGTTTAGAGAAAGGTAAATACGACCAATGCAATGCCTGTCGCATGCCTATTACTAAAGAAGAACAAACTAGCGAGCACTTTGCTGCCGGCGTAAGTTGCCCCTATTGTTATGACAAAACTAGCACTGAACAGCGCCAACGCTTTGAACAACGTCAAAAACAAATGGAATTAGCCAACGTTCGCGGTGAAGCTCATATAGGTTCTGATGTAAAAGAGACTAGAGTTATTCGCCGCAATAAAAAACTATCGGCTAAGAACGAGCAAAAAGAAGTCGGTAAAACTCAAACAGAGTAATGCGTATTTAACTGGCTGATAATTTCGCTCTGGCCAATTTCATTCTCTACCATGATATCTGTAGCTGCGGGCAATTCAAAATCCGCTCGCAGCGCTTGAGCCGACGCTTGGCTAATTCCTTTATTACGCCCTTTTATACGATCAAAAATGCACCTGTCAGATGCAGTAACACAAACCATTTCCATATTTGGTATTTGGCTTTGTAAATAATCTCGATGTTTTTGCTTATACACTGCCTGGCTTATAGCAAGTTTAGGATATTGCTTCTGTAAGCTGATAATTTTCAAACTAATACGGGTAAAAAACTCATCGCGCATTTTATCGGTAAATGGCCGCTGCTCTGCTAACGCTAATTTCATTGCATCACTTATATCATCGTCAGCTTCATACACATGCCAGCCGGCTAAATCGCCAACTAAATTAGCTACAAAAGACTTACCACTACCCGCCACCCCATAAAAAAATAACGTCGATGGCGCATGCTTCAAATTCAATAATTCTGTATTAGACAAACTGCTTTCACCTAGCTAAACCAAACGACATCATCGCCCGCTTGCCACGGGGAGTATTTATCCATCACTGTTAAAAACAAGCTTGAGACTAAGAAATCTTCTAGCCATCGCTGCACCTTAGGATAAGGCGCG
>JBLHWB010000158.1:0-5045 GCA_047628915.1 Porticoccus sp.
GTGTTGCGCATTTCTTCCATAAAATTTCGCATTTGTAAGCGTTGGCGAATATTTTCTGGGGTATATAGCTCGCCGCGTGGGTTAATGGCGTAGGCGCCTTTTTCTACCACATCGGCGGCAAGCGGGATGTCGGCAGTAACAACTAAATCACCTACTTCAACTTGCTGAACAATATAGTTGTCGGCTACATCAAAGCCTGCTTCAACTTGTACCGACTTAATGAGGGGTGAGGGGGGAGTGGTTAACGCTTGGTTAGCAACCAGCGTTAGCGGCAGTTGAGTTCGCTGAGCAGCTTTAAACAGAATTTGTTTAATGACTACAGGGCATGCGTCGGCGTCGACCCAAATATGCATGGCAGTTAGTGGTGGTTGCCGTTTATTGGTAAGTACAAAGATAGGCAGTTTCGACTGCCACCTTTAATGAGAAGCTTTGATTAGCTTCAATGATGAAGTTGTCGCCAGCATTAAATATTTGCCAGCTATCGCTACCTGGCAGTTGTACGGTTAACGCGCCGCTAACCACTGTCATAGTCTCTTTTTTGTCTGTAGCGAAAGTGTATTCACCAATCGCCATAACGCCAACAGTTGCCGGTAATGTTTCAGTTTGAAACGCGATAGAGGCTACTTTGCCATCGAAATATTGATTGGTGTTAAACATATTTAGTCTCTTGGTTTTCTAGATTTGGGTTTGTCGTCAGCACCTTTCTTTGGCTTTTTAGCTTCGGTTTCAACGCGGTTAATTTTTAGCGGGTTGCGTTTTACGCGCACTTTCTTCAAATGCTGATAAATTTCAGGAGGCATACCTTGTGGTAAATCGATAAAGCTGTGGTCATCATTTATTTCAATGCGGCCGATGAATTCTGAATCTAAATCGATCTCGTTGGCAATGGCGCCAACAATATCTCCGGCTTTGACGTCATGGTCATGGCCTACACCTAAGCGGAAGGTTTCCATTGGTACGCTATCGCTGCCTTTTTCTTCGCGGCGTCTGCTAGGTTGAGGTTGCTCAGAGTTTCTGTCACGGCTGTCATTACGCTCGCCACGCTCACGGTTTGGCTTGCGGCTATCACGGCTATCACTACGTTCACGGCTGTCATTACGGTCCCGACTTTGACGCTCTGGCTGGGGTGAGTCTTTAACCTGCAGTGGCGTTTTGTCTTGGTTTAAGTAAGCAAGTGCGGCGGCAACAGAAATCGGATCAGTATTGTTTTCTTCACAAATTTCGTTAACTAACTTAGTAAAGAACTCTGAGCCGTTAGGCAGTGCCTTGGTAACGCGCTCTTTAAATTTAGTAACACGTTGTGCGGTTAGCTCTTCTGCGCTTGGCAGCACTAGTGGCGTTAATACTTGATTGGTAGAGCGCTCAATAGTTTTTAATAAACGTTGCTCACGATTGGTAACAAACATGATGGCTTTGCCAGTACGTCCAGCGCGGCCTGTTCTGCCAATACGGTGCACATAAGCTTCGCTATCGTATGGGATGTCGTAATTGATAACATGGCTGATACGTTCTACATCTAGGCCACGAGCAGCAACATCAGTTGCTACTAATATATCGATTTTTTTACCTTTCAATTGTTTGATGGTTTTTTCACGGGCAGCTTGGTTCATATCGCCATTGATCGCTGAACAAGCATAACCGCGTGCTGATAGTTTTTCTGCTAGCTCGGCGCAGGTGCCTTTAGTGCGCACGAAAACAATCATACCGTCGAATTCTTCAACTTCTAGTAGGCGGGTAAGGCTTTCTAGCTTTTCATGCCCTTTAACCATCCAAAAATGCTGAGCGATATTAGAGACAGTTTTAGTTTCTGATTTGATTTTTACGTGCTTAGGATCTTTTAAGAATCGAGCTGATATTTGCTTAATGCGATCGGGTAGTGTTGCCGAGAACAATGCTGTTTGTTGCTCGCCCGATGTATGCGATAAAATCTCTTCTACATCGTCGATAAAACCCATGCGTAACATTTCATCGGCTTCGTCTAGTACTACACTGGTTACTTCAGACAATACTAAGCTTTTGCGCTTTAGATGGTCCATAACACGACCGGGCGTACCAACAACAACTTGCACGCCTCGTTCTAATTGACGCAGCTGGCCACGCATGTCTTGGCCGCCGTAAATAGGCAGTACGTTAAAGCCTTTGATGTCTTTACCGTAGGTTTGAAACGCTTCAGCAACTTGAATCGCTAGCTCGCGAGTAGGTGCTAGTACAATTGCCTGCGGTTTTTTGCTGGTGCCTGGTTTTACTAGCCGTGACAAAATAGGCAGTGCGAAAGCCGCTGTTTTACCGGTGCCTGTTTGTGCTTGACCAATAAGATCGTGGCCGGCTAATAACAAAGGAATAGTTTCAGCTTGAATGGGTGATGGGCTTTCATAGCCAACTCTTTCAACAGCTTTCATTACGGGGGCGGATAGGCCAAGATCTGCAAATGAGATACTAGCTTTAGGGAGTTCTGACATTAGGGCTTGCCTGCTTAGATGCTGCAATTTGGCGTAAACCCTATGTTCTTGGTGTAAGCACTGGCAGCTATTTCGAGTGGAGGCGCATACTACCTGTTTATTGGTTGTTTAGCGAACAGGGTTTGTACCTATGTTCTAGGTTTTTTTGCCATTTTTTTAACATTTTCGCGTTCGCTGCTGACCACCGCGATTACTGCCCAGTGTTGTAATTTAGACTGGTCGTCTAAGGTGCTGTTGGGGTTTGGTAGTAGTTGAGATAAAAGGGTTTGCTTTTTTCATATAGGTAAAACGTTGGCAGTCGGCATTTTCATATATTCCAGCACTTTGTGGATCGCTTTTAGGTAGACAGCGTTATTTGTCACAAGAGCAAACATAAGCCCATTAAGGAATAATCCATGCCCACCAAACATAGGTTTGGCGCTAACTATGGAAAGTATTTGGAGGTCATCGGCTAAGCGGCTGAGGTATTCGGCAATCAATTTATTATCACAACTAATAGTCGGTATTAACTTTGCATCTGCGTCGCACAAATATTAGCAATTTTGTCTTTCACCCACTGAATGACCTGTGAGCGATCGGTACGCTTGTGGGAGACTAGCATGTAGTTTACGGTTGCTATCGACTCGCTTATTGGAATTGGAATGCAGCGTATGCCATCGGCAATGACTGGGTTGCCGGTTAAGTAAGGCGGAGCAACCATTAACATGTCGGTATGCCTGACAACTTCTAATGCGGTTAATAAATGCGCCGTTTCAAACCGTGAAAAGTTTTCCGGTACTCGCTCGTTGCCACTGGTTTGCTGCCTGAAAATAGCCAGCTCTTCGCGGTCTGCTATATAAAAAGTGACAAAGGACTGCTCCGATATATTTTGTAGATTGATTTCTTGCTTTGCCAGCGGATGATCTTCTCGGCATAAAAAAACTGGATTGCCTTCGGCTACGCACAGAGTATTAAAGTCATTGCCGTAATGGTCGCGTTGAATATGTATAGCGATATCTAAGTCGCCGTCGGCCAGATGATCTAGCTGCTGCTCGATTCTAGACATAGTTTTGATCCGTAGGCTAGGTGCTGCAGTTTGCAGTTCTTTCATCAGCAAAGGGATTATTGCGATACCGATGAACTCTGAGACCGCGATGCTGACTTCACCCACAAAGTTGCTGGGGTCAAACACAACTGGTGAAACTAGCGTATCAATATCTTCTAGTATTGTGCCCAGCATAGCTTGTAGTTCTATAGCTCTGGGGGTTGGTCTAATTCCGTGAGGGCCGCGAATAAACAGCGGATCATCAAACACATCGCGCAGTCGCCCTAAGGTTTTACTCATGGCAGGCTGAGTGATAAAAAGTCGCTCCGCGGCGCGGGAGACATTGGATTCCTCCAGCAATATTTGCAGCGCAACAAGCAGATTTAAATCAATGCGTTTAAGAGCTTTTAATTGCATTAGTTTGGCCTTCTAGTGATATATCTTAAGGTTATGAATACCATTACTTTAATACATTTGAAGCATAACACTGCTAGACCTATTATTCATTTCAACAACACAACAGCAACTTAGGAGAAACATCATGCTAACCAACATCATCGTCACAGTATTTTTAGTAATGTTGGGTGTAGCTGCTTTTGGTGATTTATTTAATGACTAATTGACACTATCCCCATCTAGATCTCGTTTTATTCGGACCCGCAATTAAGTGGGTCTTTTTTTGTCTAAAATTTTTGTGTTTAGTGACGTTAGTGTTGGAGCGCGGAGGCCGGAGAGCGCAACCATAAGTAGTTTGTTCGAGCTAATAGATAGCCGCAGTAGAGTTAAATTAGCCTATTAGTGATATGTCTTTTAATTATGAGGATCATTACTTTAATACATTTGAAGCATAACACTACTAGACCTATTATTCATTTCAACAACACAACAGCAACTTAGGAGAAACATCATGCTAACCAACATCATCGTTACAGTATTTTTAGTAATGTTGGGTGTAGCTGCTTTTGGTGATTTATTTAATGACTAATTGACACTATCCCCATCTAGATCTCGTTATACTTGGACTCGCAATTGCGGGTCTTTTTTTGTCTGTAATTTGTATGTGTAATAGCGAGGATTAATAGATGGTAGAGCTTACGCAAGATAGTTTTTTGACAGAAATTGGTGCGCGATTACAGCGGATATTTGAGCGCTATGCCGATGGTGAAGATGTTGCTATTGGCGAACGTTTGCGCTTAGAAGGCTTTATCCAAGCTGGCTTAGTGTTCGGCGTAGTAGCGTTTGACCAGGTATTGGTAGTTTTAGATGCGGTTCACCAGCGTATATTTGACAAACCTTTTGGCGAAGTGTTTCCGTCTTATAGCGAGGTTGACTGCATTATTCCTATCCCCTCAAAAATGCAACGAGCGCCAGTTTATCCAAGCACTAAGGATTAGCCGGTTACCCAGTCTGGGGTGGGTAAATTGCGCTGGCGCAAGAAAACAGGGTTATACAATTTGCTTTGATAGCGACTGCCGTTATCACACAGAATTGTCACGATAGTATGTCCAGGGCCCAGCTCCTTAGCGAGCTGCACTGCGCCAGCTATATTAATACCTGCTGAG
>JBLHWB010000159.1:0-5017 GCA_047628915.1 Porticoccus sp.
CAATTACTAGATGATGGCGTATTTGCCCTTAAACAACACAGCGATTTTACCATCGGTCACTACACTCGATTGTAGCTTTACGCGCGAGCGACCATTGCCGCGGTAGTATTCGATAAAACCATCAAATTCATCGGTAACGGTGCAACTGGCAATAATTTTTTTATCGGGTACCGGCGCCAAATAATCTATTTCGGCGTGACTAACCACTATATTCGGCATTTCAATACCGCCTTCGCGGCATTTCATATACACCATGCCCCAGCATGTCATCACATTGAGCACATATAGACTGCCACCAAAGGCAGTATTTTTATCGTTAATATTTTTCTCTAAGGGTGCACTTAACACTAGCAATGAGCGATCATAACTCTCAATCGCAATATCCATTGCAACAGCGAGATCCAAGGTATTGATAACAAAATCATTTAACGCAGCGATTAACTCGTCTATTGATATCTCGGGAGCCACTTAGTTAACCCCCGCCGCTGAATCGCCATTACTTGCCGCTGCCGACTGCTGTTGCTGAAATTTTTCATTGCTAACTAAATACCGTACTAAGTCGGTCCACATGCTACTCACCTCCTGATCCGCTGGCATAATACCCGCTGAGGACAACTCTATAGTAATCACCTGAACCCCTTTATGAACTCCGGCATAGTTGCCTAATGAGCCTGGATAAACACCCAAACGATGCAGTTGTAAATCGCCTATTCTATTCGGCGCTTTTGGTGGTCCGTCATAGTCAACCAAACTATGGGGGGCATGTACGGATACAATCACGTCAGGCTCAAATTCGTCGATAACATTCATTAATAATTGCGACTCTACTTCGCTACCGGCACTTGGGCCAGGGTAACGGCGAACATTTTTACTGGTTTTTAGCCAATACTTTGGTGCTTCAACATCCCAATTAGGGGTGGGGAAATTACGATTTAAATCGACACCATTGGCATTTTGTCGCTGCGCTTTTTGCTGTAATAAACCATCAGGATTTAAGAGCGGAATAATATACCAATCAAACAAACCAGAATGGTACTCATCTAGCGTTCGCAACCATTTAAATACGATGCTTACCGACGAATATTCATCTCCATGAATACCACCAACCAATAACACTTTTGCTTTAGGCTCTTTGTCAGCCACCGGCAAGTAGCGTTGATAAACAATTGCCCGCCCCTCAACACTGACTACCTTTGCTGCGCTAAAATTTTCGGCTAAGCAATCCGCTACCGACACACTATCTAGCTTGTCACCTACTTCTCTACATAAACGTTCAACACTAGCCGCATTTTTACTAGCAGCTTTAGCGATAGCTATTTGCTGCACCGCCGATTGAGCAGCAGGACTACCCGCCATTTCATCAATCGTACCAACTTCTGTTGGCTGCAGAGTAACAGCGTTGTGAGTCGACTCGGACTGGATGTTAATCTCAGCCTGAGGTTCACTCCCAGAATTTACTGATGTGGGGTGTTGTGTTTCTGATACTCCGCAAGCATTGAGTAAAATCAGCAAACTTATAACAGCAGTAACTCTCATACTAAAACTCACCTGTAAGTGTCCTCATAAACAATTTGCCAATTACCATCGGTTTGGCTCCAAAACTGGCGTTTCCAAGCGGCACTGTTGTAGTTGTTGCTTTGGTAGTCTTGATAAAACTCAACTAAACGAAGATTTTCTTCACTAGGATAATCAAATACTGAGAGCTTCTTAACATCGACATCAATAAATGTTTTTTGCCTATTTACTCGGCGTTTATGAGCAGCCCATTGGCTAAAGTTTTTCCCTTTGTTATCAAAATCAGCTGAGTAAAAATCTAAATACTTATCTATATCTCGAGATTCCCAAGTTGAAATCCAATTATCGAAAACATCGACAAATCCGTCGTTGCTATTAGTCTTAATCAATTCTTCCAGCGGTGCATTTTCCGCTAAAATAACCGGCGTATTTTTATCTAATAACTGATCAAAAATACTGTATAAATCATCGTTATTTAATACTATACAACCATCGCTATCGCGCTTAGGCCTAGATGTCATTTCTTTATACATACCATGAATCCAGATACCTGAGCCTGTGCGCGAGCGTTTTTGATCCCAGACGTTAGGATAATCTAACGGAAAAGCGGCGATACCGTATTTTGCTCCAATGGCATTGTCAGGCTTGTAATCAACAATCTTATAAATACCAATCGGTGTCTTCTTGTCACCCTCGTAAAACTTGTCGAAGCCTTGCTTGCCAATACTGGTGGGTACAGTTTTTACTAAAGACAACTCGCCATCCTTATGTTCAAGCAAGCTAAATAGCCCTTTATGTAAATCAACCGCCACCACATTGACAATATGATCAGACAACACAATTACCGAGGGCAATCCGGTCTCGAGAGCCAGCAGACGCGAGCTTAAAAAAAGCAAAAATAAAATTGACAGTGATTTTCTTATAAAGGTCATTACACCACACATAGGTCTAGTTTTTATTAATCCGATTTATCATCTCAGCGGCTTCAACTGAAGACATTTTCGATACTATTCTCTCTTTCACAATTTTAAAATCAGCATTAATTATTAGCTGTTTAACAACATTATCGCTATAACCTTGCGACGTATATTGCTGAATAAATTGTACCCCAATATTATTCTCGCTCAGTGGTTTAACCTCAAGCATGGTTATGTCAACTCTGATTGCTTTTGGCTGACCAACTCTCCCTGTTCGATTTTTTTTCCACTGACTGTAATCCACATTATCTAACGGTGAAATATTAGCGGCATAAGCAGCCAGATAGCGGGCAACATCATGCTCAACCCAGGCGTCAGCCCAATTATTCACCACCTCAATAACATTCTGCAGTAAGCAGTCATAGTCTTTATATGGATCACAAACAGCACTTTGCCCAAGCGCAAACTTAGGCAAAATTAGTAAAAGGCTCAGAAAACATATTCCAACAACAAACTTCATCAGTTAATGATTATACCGGCAAGGTGCTAAATTAACCCCATTACTTTCTTGGCAGCATTGTACGGTGTCATTGCACCTTTAGTCACTGACTCTTTTAAGCTGGGCATTATTTCAGCAATGAGTTTATTTTCATATAAGCGCTGCTCCAACAGTTCATGAATAAGCTTATTCATCCAGTCGATATTTTGTTTTTCTCGATTACTAACAAAAAATCCATTGCCTGTCGCTGTAGCAGTATATTCTGCAATCATTGCCCACACAGTATCTAAGTTAGTCTCTTCTAGCGCTGAGCAACTAAGCACTCGGGGTGACCAAAAACCGCTATTTTTTAATAAATGAAAGGCATTTTTGTAATGACTCATACTGCGGTTGGCTAAATTAATAGATTCGCCATCGGCTTTGTTGATAACCAGCCCATCCACTAATTCCATAATCCCCTTTTTAATACCCTGCAGTTCATCACCTGCGTTGGGCACCATTAAAACCAAGAAAAAGTCGACCATTCCGGCAACTTCAAATTCTGACTGTCCTACGCCAACGGTTTCTACCAGAATAATGTCATAACCAGCCGCTTCGCATAGCAGCATACTTTCACGAGTTTTTTGCGCCACACCACCTAAGGCCCCCGACGATGGCGATGGGCGAATATAAGCATGCTCAGCCCGTGACAGCTCTTCCATCCGAGTCTTGTCACCCAAAATACTGCCCCCCGCCATAGGAGAACTTGGGTCCACCGCAAGCACCGCAACCTTTTTCCCGAGGGAGATTAGATATAAGCCAAGCGCTTCGATAAAGGTAGATTTACCTACGCCCGGAACACCGCTAATACCGACCCGGATACTGTTACCTGTCTCAGGCAATATAGATTCCAGGATTTTTTGGGACTTAATTCGATCTGACTCTAAAGTAGACTCGACAACCGTTATCGCCTTTGCCAGCGCGCGGCGGTTACCTTGTCGTAATAAGTCTAAATCGACAGTCATTAACTAGCCTCTGGCTTTATTGATTGCGTCTATTACGCCTTTTGCTGCATCTGGAACTGGCGTGCCTGGGCCAAAAATGCCTTTGACACCGGCATCATACAAATAATCATAGTCTTGACGCGGGATAACACCGCCAGCAAAGACAATAATTTCTTCTGCGCCGTGTTCTTTAAGGGCAGCTATTAGCTCGGGAACCAATGTCTTATGGCCAGCCGCTAAAGAAGAGACACCGACTGCATGCACATCATTCTCAACCGCTTGACGAGCAACCTCCTCTGGGGTAGAAAACATTGGCGATAGGTCTACGTCAAAACCCAAGTCCGCAAAGGCAGTGGCAATAATTTTCGCCCCTCTGTCATGCCCATCTTGACCCATTTTACAAATGAGTACCCGCGGGCGGCGACCATTTTTATCTGAAAAGTCACTAATCACGCCAGACAAATCCTCCCATTGAGCATCATCTTTGTAAGCCGCGCCATAAACACCGGCAACCGTTTGCGCCTGAGCTTTAAAGCGACCGAATTCTTTTTCCATAGCGTCAGATATCTCGCCCACAGTGGCACGAGCTCGAGTAGCTTTAATGGCAAGATCTAGCAAATTGCCAGCGCCGCCTTTAGCGCATTCGGTTATTGCAACCAATGCCGCTTCGACAACAGTACTGTCTCGCTTGGCTCTAATTTCTTTAAGCCGAGCAATCTGATTGTCACGCACAGCATGATTATCAATCTCTAAAATATCAACATCGTCTTCACTATCTAGCTTGTATTTATTAACGCCTACGATGACATCTTCACCGCGATCAATACGCGCTTGTTTCTTAGCCGCAGATTCTTCAATTTTAAGCTTCGGCAAACCGGTTTCAATGGCCTTTGCCATGCCACCATTTTCTTCAATTTCCTCAATCAGCTCCCAGGCCTTATCGGCCATGTCCTGAGTCAACGACTCCATCATGTAGGAGCCGCCCCATGGGTCTACTACGTTGGTAATGCCCGCTTCTTCTTGAATAATGAGCTGGGTGTTACGGGCAATGCGCGATGAAAACTCGGTAGGTAGCGCTATAGCTTCATCTAGTGCGTTAGTGT
>JBLHWB010000160.1:0-5011 GCA_047628915.1 Porticoccus sp.
AACAATCGCCGGCGCAAGCAATGATGGATCAAATCATTGCCATGCAGCCTCGCCTGCGGGAGCGTTCAGGGCAAACTAGAACAGATCGTAAAGTTGCACAGGCTACTGTCGATGAATTGCAGGAGCTAGGCTTCTTCCTGGCATTACAGCCTAGGCAATACGGCGGTCTCGAGTTTAGCCCTCAAGACTTTTTTGCCACGCAAATGGCCATAGCCGAAGGCTGTATGTCCAGCGCCTGGGCGTGTGGAATTATTGCGGTACATTCGTTTCAAATAGCGCTAATGGATGATCGTGCGCAACAGGATGTGTGGGGTAAGGACGTAAATACGCGGGTGTCTTCTTCTTATGCCCCGATGGGTAAAGTCGAGCCAGTAGAAGGCGGATTTAAATTCAGCGGCCGCTGGGGCTGGTCCAGCGGCTGTGACCACTGTAGCTGGGTGCTATTGGGCGGTATTATCGCCGGCGAAGGTTACCGCACATTTTTGGTCCCGCAAGAAGATTACACTATCGAGGATACTTGGCAGTCTATGGGCCTACAAGGTACTGGTAGTAACGATATTATTGTAAACGATGTATTCGTTCCCGATTACCGTACCCATAAACAAATGGACGGCTTTTTGATTCAAAATCCAGGCAAGGTAGTTAATCCACAACCATTATTTCAATTGCCGTGGGCCCAAATTTTTGCCCGCACCGTTTCTACTCCGGCTATCGGAGCCTGTAAAGAAGCGCTGCGCTTATATAAGCAAGGAGCGCTTAACAAGCAAAGTAATGACCCCACTAAGTTAGCTGGCGATACCGCAACCCAAGAACGCATTGCTCGCGCTCAACACGAAATCGATGCCATGGAAGCGCTACTATTTCGCAACTTTGATCGGATGATGGATCTGGTAAATGCCGGTGAGGAAGTGCCTTTAGACGATAGAATTCACTACCGTTATCAGGCCTCTCTAGTAATAGAAAAATCGATCGAGATTGTCGATTTATTGTTTGAAGTCGCTGGTGGCGGCTCGGTGTTTTTGGGTAGTGAAATCCAACAGCGATTTCTTGATATTCACACCGCCAGAGCACATGTAGCGAATAATCCCGTGGGCTTTGCCCGCAACTTAGGCTCGGTAGCACTCGGTTCAGAGAATACGGATATGTTTGTTTAAAACTGCGGCCAAACAAGAACCCAAAACATAAACGGCTAGCCGTGGCGGAAATTGAGATAAGCGCTAAAAAAAGTAACGGTGAAACCGCCAGCCTACTGCTTTTGCCAATGTAGCATTCGATTATTAGCAGGCATCTCATTGTCTGCTAATAACGTAAATCCTTGCGCGTTAGCTAATTCATTCACTGCTTCAAAATCACGGATCCCACTGCCTTCATTTTGCTGCGCTAGCAAAGTATCAAACCGAGCATTGCTACTACTGGTATATTTACCACCATAATTAAACGGCCCATATATACATAGCGTAGTGCAATTAGGTAGGTATTTGCCTATCCCTTTAAAAAAATTTTGTACCGAAGGCCACGACATTATATGCAGTGTATTAGCGGAAAAAACTCCGTCAATATCATCTGTTAACTGCCACGGTTCATCGTTTACATTAAGTGATATTGGTTTAATAAGATTAGGTAAATCTGCCTCAGCCAACCATTGGCTAATGCCAGCATGATATTGCGGCTGGTCAGCCGTTTGCCAAACTAGCTGCGGTAAGCGCTTGGCGAAATGCACGCTGTGCTGACCAGTACCACTGCCTATTTCGAGTATTTTTTTATTATCGTTAAACGCCGTTGTTAGCCGCTCTAAAATAACGCCTTTATTATTTTCGCAGGCTTGTGAAAACGACTTTGTCATAATCTCTATTATTGTTCTTCGCGGGTAAATACCCAATCGTTACCGACCGTCATCTCACTATTAAAGCGGTAACCGTCAACAGTAAAGTCTTTAATATCTTCTGCCTTTTTAATTTTGTTTTTAATAATATAAGCGGCCATCATGCCGCGGGCTTTTTTGGCGTAAAAGCTAATGATTTTATATTTGCCGTTTTTATAATCTTTGAATACTGGGGTTACCATATCGGCGTCTAATTGTTTTAACTGCACCGATTTAAAGTACTCATTAGACGCTAAATTAACTAACACCTTATTACCAGAATCTTTAATGTCTTGGTTAAGTAGGTCGGTGATTTTATTATCCCAAAACTGATATAAGTCTTTTCCGCCGTTATTGACAAATTTGGTGCCCATTTCTAGGCGGTAAGGTTGCATTAAATCTAACGGCCGCAATAAGCCATAGAGGCCAGACAAAATACGCAAATGCTTTTGTGCAAAGGTGAACTCTGCCGGACTAAAGGTCTCGGCTTGCATGCCGGTATAAACATCGCCTTTAAAAGCTAATACTGCTGCGCGGGCATTGTTGCTATCAAACGGTTGCTGGAACGTTTGAAAGCGGTCGTAGTTTAGCGTGCCTATTTTGTCGCTGACTGACATCAAGCTTGAAATGTCATGGGGTGCTAGCTTTTGCAATTGGTTAATTAATTGCTGTGACTGATCTAAAAACCTTGGCTGACTGGTTTTAGTGGTTGCTAAAGGTGATTCATAGTCTAAGGTTTTGGCAGGGGATATAACCATTAACATGGCAGGTTTTCTCCGTATATTTAGTACTGTGTCTGTAATTTAAGCTTAATTCTATTACACTACCACAGCTTAGATAAAAATTGGCCCGACATTTTTTATGGGTATTTAGCTTAATAATAAAAGGTAGCAGGAATGGATTTTATGATGCTTTGGCAGCAAACAGTTTCTCAGGTTGCCGCTGGTTTTTGCGTGGTGTTTATTACTGCTTGCAGCGTCAACCCAGTTACTGGCGAAAACGAGCTAAGCTTGATGTCGCAAAACGAGGAATTAAATGTTGGCAATCAGCAGTATTCGCCCACCCAACAAAGCCAGGGCGGCCAATATTATCTCGACAGTGAACTTACTTTTTATGTCTCGTCTGTGGGCAAGAAACTCGCGGCAGTAAGTGACCGCCCTGACCTTCCTTATGAGTTTGTTATATTAAATAATTCTGTACCTAACGCCTGGGCCTTACCTGGCGGTAAAATTGCACTAAACCGCGGCTTATTGTTGGAGTTGCAAGACGAGGCCGAACTAGCCGCTGTATTAGGCCATGAGATTGTTCACGCCGCTGCCAGACACACCGCGGCGCGGATGACTAAAAACCAAATACTTGGGATTGGGGTTGCCGTCCTAGGAATTGGTCTTAGCGGCAATGAATACCAAGGGTTAATTTTAGGCAGCGCGGCCCTTGGCTCGCAGCTGGTACAAAGTAAATATGGCCGTGATGCGGAGCTGGAGTCAGACTATTACGGCATGGAGTATATGGCTAAAGCAGGCTATGACATACAAGGCGCGGTAGAGTTACAAAAGACTTTTGTGCGGTTGTCAAAAGGCCAACAAAACGACATTATCAGCGGCCTGTTTGCTAGCCACCCGCCCTCGCAAGAACGAGTTGATACAAATATTGCCACCGCTATTGAGTTAGGTGCTGGCGGGGTTAGAAACAAAGCCCTTTATCAACAGCGTATTGCCCAGCTTAAAAGAGATAAGCCCGCTTACCAAGCCTATGATAAAGGCAGGAAAGCACTACAAGACAAAGATTATAGCGCGGCTTTAACTTTTGCTAAAACCGCTATTGCCATACAACCAAAAGAAAGTATTTTCTATGAGCTTAATGGGTTAGGTCTAGAAGGCAGCGGCAATCAAAAAGACGCTTTAGCCAGTTATGACCAAGCTATCAAACTGAACAATCAATTGTTTAGTCATTATTTACAGCGTGGTTTGCTGAAACAAACCATGGGCGACAATAAGGGCGCTGAAGCCGATTTAACCGCCAGTAAAAAACTACTGCCAACTCAGGCGGCCGCAAATGCTTTAGGTAAAGCCGCTTTCGCCCAAGGAAAAACAGACCAAGCAGTAGCTAATTTGCAAGAGAGTGCAGAAGCTGGCGGCGCACTCGGCCAGCAGTCGCGACTGTTGCTAGAGAAAATTGAGCTGCCAACCAACCCTGCTAAATATGTGCCCACTAAATTAGGCTTAAATAGTAATGGCTACTTAACGGTTATTATCGGCAATAGAGCCAGTGTAACTATAACCAACCCAGTTATTGAAATTTTGCAGTATAACGGCCAATGGCGTAGCGCCAAGCAGCTTACCGTTAAGCAAACTATTGGCTCAGGGAAACAGCTAGCAGCAATTGACACTGGCATTGGTCCATTAACCCCGGAACAGGCTAAGTATTATCAAGTACGGGTAATTAAAGTTCAGTGGTGATTAGTTAAATACTGACGCTATAATGGCGTCACAATAATAATTTAAGCAGTATTGATGGTGACAAAAACTTTTATCTGCCGCATCACTGGTAACATTGATGCGATTAGCGAATGGCTAGGCCGAACAGTTGCATGGTTGATTTTGGCCATGGCGATTGCTACCGGCGCTGTAGTCGTTGTGCGCTATGTTCTCGGCTCCGGCTCTATTGCGCTGCAGGAGTCGATCAGCTATTTGCATGCTACCGTTTTTATGCTCGGCATCTGCTATACCTTAAAGCATGACCAACATGTGCGGGTTGATGTTTTTTACCAAGGTTTTTCAGCCACGACCCGGGCCTGGGTTAATGCTATAGGCAGCATTATTTTTATTTTCCCACTGTGTATTTTCATTATTTTTATTAGCCTTACCTATGTCGGTAACTCTTGGGTAATTAAAGAAGGCTCTGCCGACCCCGGCGGCATTCATGGTGTGTATTTGCTAAAGACCTTAATCCCTATTTTGGGTGTTACTTTGCTGATGCAAGCGGTTAGCGTGGTATTAACCAATTGTGCAACGTTAATGTCGTTTTATGGCGGCAAAGAATGATCGCTGAATTTGCGCCACTAATTTTATTCTTTGCTGTATGCGTCATGTTAATGGCAGGGTTTCCCGTCGCCTTTACCCTTGCAGGCACGGCACTTTTTGGAGCCGC
>JBLHWB010000161.1:0-5008 GCA_047628915.1 Porticoccus sp.
GGGCAATACAAATTGCGTTGCCTCGACGCCAACACTGGTAACTAAAAAGTTAAATAATAGCGGAACGCTAAAGACACCAATTAAGCTGCTAATGACGGTTAAACTAACTGACAGCGCTTCATCGGCCTTGGCCAATTTGGCCACAAGGTTTGAAGTGATACCGCCAGGACATAACGATAACAACAACAAGCCAGCCGACATGGTGGGACTTAAGTCATATGCAAGGGCACAAGCCATGGCAATTAACGGCAATAAAATAAGCTGTCCAGCCAGCCCTATAGTAATTGCCTTGGGCATTTCTATTACCCGTTTGAAGTCTTTAATGCCTAGGCCTAGGCCCATGGCAAACATAATAATCATTAGGCAAAAGGGGAGTAACGTCGATGGGGTCATGGTGTAATTCCTGTTGTTATTATCACGACGTAATGATGTCTAGAGTGGGGGGTAGTCAATGAGATTTCCGTCTCATTGACTTTGATCCTCGCTAACTTAGTTAAAAGCTGCCATTAAACTGCCAAAAGTCTGCGGCCCTATTAGCTGCTTAACGACTTCCCCTGCAGGATTAATCACCACTGTCATCGGCAAAACAGAAGGCCTGTCATAACCAAGCTGTTGATGAGGGTCTTGGGCAAGAGTAGCAAATTCAATACCGAATTTTTCTTCAGCAGCTTTCAATTCTTCACCTTGTATACCGTCAAAATTAACACCCAGTACAACTAAATAAGGGTTTTGCGCTGCAAACTCATTTAGCTCTGGGATTTCTTCAATACAGGGTTTACACCAGGTCGCCCAGTAGTTGATATAGGTCCACTTACCTTTGGCGTTTGCCAAGGGGTCGTTACTTGATGAGCTACAGGCACTTAGTAATACAGATAGGACTATTACAAATATAGTATTTAGTTTGCTCATAGGGCTTGTTGTACCTTGGCTTCAACTTGTTCTTCGCTGTCGCTAAATAGATCTTCAAGTGGTGTCGACATAATGTCGCGTTGCGTTGTGTCTATATTTACCAGTTTTTCACTGACAGCTTTAAACCAAGGTGGTTCGTGATTAGTGGCAGCCTTTGCTCGCCGGTATGATGCAGGTAGTGGAATTAATATACTAAGCTGATACAAGCTTACTTGGTCTAGGTCTTTGCCCAGAATAAATTCGCCGCCTTCTGTTTGGTGGATAAGTTTGGCGCGGGTAAATATGTCGCGCAGTTGTTTCCATTGTTTACTGCTGATGGCTTGTTTGTTCAGCATCCACTTAGAACCCAGTATTTCTTGCTCATCTATGGTGCGGCCTTGTTGGTGGCGGCGATAGAAAAATTCTAGCAGGGTAACGGCGGTTAATACCGGGGCGTATTCATTGCTGTCACGATATTGGTAGCTTGAAAGCGCATGAGTAAATACCGCGCCGGCTAAAATAATTAGCCAAGTTAGGTATATCCACATTAAAAATAATGGCACTGCCGCAAATGCACCGTAAACTAGTGCATAGCTGGTGTTGGCGACAATACCGGCAAATAAAGTTTTGGCTAGCTCAAAGGTGAGTGCGGTAGTTAAGCCGCCGATTAAAGCGTGCTTGTAGTTGACATGAGTATTGGGCACGGTAGTAAATACCATGCTAAAGGCAGCGCCTTGCAGCAGTATGGGGGCTAGTTTCAACAGTGGTTCCACTAGTCCAAGGCCGCCTTGGTTATCAATTAATAAGGCGTATGACACTAGGTAGGTGCTCATTAAAAATGCCGCTCCAAGCATTATTGGGCCAAGACTTAACACTGCCCAATACAGCATAAAACTCGATAAGCCTTTGCGGTCACCATTGGCATGCCAAATATTGTTAAGTGTCTTTTCAATATTCTTGAGCATTAGAAAGGCGGTAGCGCCCAAAAACGCCACACCAATAAAGGTCAGTTTGCGTGCTTGGCTAGTAAAGTCGGTTAAATAGTCTTTCACGTCTGAGCCGCTTGATGGCAACAGGTTTTCAAAAATCAAATCTTGAACCTGTTCACCGACGCCGCTAAACGATGGTACTAGCGAAAACATGGTAAAAGTCACCGTCATTAGCGGCACAACAGCAAATAGGCTCATGTAGGTGAGAGCGGCGGCACTTTGTTGGCAGCCGTCTTCTTGGTAGCGTGAGATTATGTATTTAACAAAATCTACTACTGTTTTTAGTTTGTCCATTGGATAAAAGCCATACGCGGTTATAATTAACTGCTTTGAAGTATAGCAATGTTTAGCCAGAGAGTGTTTTTATGAGTGAGATTGCAATTTATCACAATCCCCGTTGTTCTAAGTCGCGCCAAACTTTGGCTTTACTGGAAGGCAGCGGTGTAGTGCCTGAGGTGATATTGTATTTGGAAGCACCGCCTACTGAGGCTGAGTTAAAAGATATACTGGTCAAATTAGGCATGGTCCCGCGCGAGTTGATGCGTAAGGGTGAGGCTGAATATAAAGACAATAATTTGAAAGACAGTAGCTTAAGCGATGCTGATTTATTGGCGGCTATGGTGAAGTTTCCAAAGCTGATTGAGCGACCAATTGTGATTAAAGGCGATAGAGCCAAAATAGGGCGTCCACCTGAAGGTGTACTGGAGCTGCTAAGTTGAGCATCCCTTATGTGCTAGTACTGTATTACAGCCGTCACGGTGCTACCGAAGCCATGGCGAGGCATATTGCTCGCGGTGTTGAAAGCGTGGCGGGTGTTGAGTCTATGCTGCGCACAGTGCCTCCGGTGTCGACCACTTGCGAGGCAATAAGTGACGATATTCCCGATAGCGGTCCTTTATATGCCACCGTTGATGACCTGGCTGGTGCTTTTGGTTTAGCAATGGGTAGTCCAACCCGATTTGGCAATATGGCGGCGCCGTTAAAATACTTTTTAGACCAAACATCTACCTTGTGGATGAGTGGTGCATTAATCGGCAAGCCTGCCGGTGTATTTACTTCAAGTTCTAGTCTACATGGCGGTCAAGAGAGTACATTACTGACTATGGCGGTGCCGCTTATCCATCATGGTATGTTGTATTGCGGTCTGCCTTATAGTGAAAGTGGTCTGCATACCACCACTAGCGGCGGCACTCCTTACGGTCCGTCACACTTTGTTGACGGCCAAAATAATAGAGATGTTGACCCTACTGAGGCAGCATTATGTTTTGCGTTAGGTGCACGCTTGGCTAGCTTAGCTGCGAAATTAAATGGCGAGAAAATATGACAGTAATAGAAAAGAAAGCGTTTGTCTCTTATTGGGTTTTGGTTGTTTGCTATATCGATATACTGGTGTTGTTTACGGTTAAAACGCTTATTTGGCCATCGGCAGATAGAGAGCCAAATTTAACCATTTGGCTGTTTCATATGATCCCTATGTTGCCATTTTTACCTGGGTTGATTAAAAAGAATCATCGTCATTATGTTGGCTTATGCTATATCACTATTGTTTATTTTATGTCTTCAGGGGGTAACTTATTTAACCAGAACGTCCATATTTATGACTGGTTAACAGTTGTTTTGTGTGTACTTATATACATTTCAGGGTTGCTTGCCGCAAGATGGCAAAAACAAGTAGACGCGCAGCAAATCGAAATTGAACAAACAGTGGATAGCAGCAATGAGTGAAGTAGAGAATGCAGCAAAAGTAGGAATAGTGCGTCGTTTTTTTAGAGCGCTTTGGCGTTGGGTAGGGTATATCCGGTTACTCGTACTTAACCTGTTTTTCTTGGTTATGATTGGTGTTGTCGTTACCGCTATTTATAGTCATGAGTCTTTTGACGTGCCTGAAAAAGCAGCGTTAGTTTTTGCTCCGTCAGGAATGGTAGTGGAGCAGCGTAGCTTTATTGACCCTATTACTCAGTTGATCGATCCTAAAAGTTTAGATGCACAAACCCCACAACGAGAATTAGTTAAAGCGATTAAGGCGGCGACGAAGGACGAGCGTATTGGTGTGTTGGCTATTCGTTTAGACCGCTTAGATAGTATCGGGTTAACCAAAACTGCGGAAATTGGCGAATATATAAAAGCTTTTAAAGCGACTGGACGAAAAGTTATTGCCTACGGCACTAATTATAATCAACAGCAATATTTGCTAGCTTCATATGCCGACGAAGTGTATGTACACCCTATGGGCGGCGTGCTGGTAAATGGCTTTGGCGTTTATCGCTCTTATGTGAAAGACGCATTAGATAAATTAAATATAGATTTTCACTTGTTCCGCGTTGGTAAATATAAGTCTGCAATGGAGCCTTATATTCGCAATGATATGTCAGTAGAGTCGAAGGAGTCGACGCAGCAGTGGTTAGATATTTTGTGGGGTCAGTACACCGCATTGATCACAACCAACCGCGAACTACCGCCGGAAAGCTTAGACCACTATGCCAATAATATAGACACTATTATGGCCACTGTTAAAGGCGATGTCGCTTTGGCAGCGTTGGAGTATGGCTTAATAGATGGCTTAAAAACCAAAGAAGAGTTTATCGATTATATTGCTAACATATCTGGCTACGACGACGACCGTTTATATACGCGTGTTGGTTATCGCCAATATGTAGCGTCGATGGAAAGCCCGCTTGATAAATTAGGCAAAGCGCAGCCAGATTCGGTTGGTATTGTGGTGGTGGAAGGAAATATTGTTGATGGTTCACGGCCAGCTGGTGTTGCTGCTGGCGATACTATTGCCGGGCTGATACGCAAAGCCCGCTTAGATGAAAACATTAAGGCATTAGTCGTGCGCGTTTCTACCGGTGGCGGCAGTGCCTTTGCCTCTGAGATTATTCGCGAGCAATTAGCGCTAACCCAGCAAGCCGGTAAGCCAGTGGTGGTTTCAATGGGCAGTGTGGCAGCGTCTGGCGGTTATTGGATAGCTGCGGGAGCTGATGAAGTGTGGGCCAGCCCGTCTACCTTAACTGGCTCTATTGGCATTTTTGCGGCGGTGCCAACTATTGATCGTGCCATGGCAAAGTTAGGTGTTTATAACGATGGCGTGGGTACGACAAAAATATCCAATGCGTTGTATATAAATAGGC
>JBLHWB010000162.1:0-4987 GCA_047628915.1 Porticoccus sp.
CTTGATTTAATTGTTAAATATCTTCAGCATCGCTTGGATGTCTGACCTGCCCTGCAGGAGAGGGGCGCATTCTATACATTCGCGCTGTTGTGTCAACAAGTAACACTAATAAAAATCAAAATAATCACCTTTTTTTTTGTTCATAGAAAACCACGCTAATAAACGCCTATTTTATGAACACATTGATACAAATCTAATCATATTGAGTACGAATATTAGCCAATGAGAACAAAAGTGAACTGTCTCAATTTTTATTAGTCTGAATGATTAACTTTCTACCAACGAGCCTTAATATGAAAAAGTTTCAATTTACCCTGCTATTAACCATGCTACTGACATTAGTTAGTACACAACTAAAAGCAGCAGAGACCAGCACCACTCTTAAAGCAACAACGGAGAACAGTCAGGCTTACGAGCAATGGCTGACAAATAATCCTAGCTTTGATATACCCGAAGCAACCACGCTAAAGCAGTCTCTTAGTCCTATTCAATATAAAGTCACCCAACATGAGGGTACTGAGCGGCCATTTAATAACGATTATTGGGATAACAAGAAAGAAGGTCTATATGTTGACATAGTATCGGGCGAGCCATTATTCAGTTCATTAGACAAATACAAGTCTGGCACTGGCTGGCCCAGCTTTACTAGAACTATAAGTACTCAGTCTATGATTATTAAAGATGACTACGGCTTGTTTTCTAAGCGAGCGGAGCTTCGCAGCACCAGAGCAGACTCTCATCTTGGCCATCTCTTTAATGACGGCCCAAGACCTACTGGGCAGAGATACTGTATCAACTCAGCCTCATTGCGCTTTATAAGCAAAGATAAGCTTATTACAGAAGGCTACCCTGAATTCAGCAGCCTATTTGACTAACTATTTACGTCCTGCTTTTTTCATTATTAGAATGACCGGCCCTGACAAGGCATAGCCACCAAAGAGCACCAATAGTATTAAGGGTGGATCAACGGTGATAACGGCAAAGCCTAAGGCAACAACTAATATAGTCACAAAAGGGACTCGGGCTTTAAAATCAATTTCTTTAAAGCTCGAATAAGGAATATTGGTAACCATTAACACACCAGCTAAAGCGGTAGTGATTGCTGCCAATATTGCTACAACTAACGGCAAGTCTTCACCAACTAGCCCATAGTCATTGCATATCCATACCATACCAGCAACCAATGCCGCCGCGGCAGGGCTTGCCAAGCCGGTAAAATAGCTTTTATCGGCCGTCTCTATCTGAGTATTGAAACGAGCCAAACGAATAGCAGTGCCGGCCACATAAATAAAGGCAACCGCCCAGCCGATTCTTCCTAGCGAGCTCAACGCCCACGTAAATGAGACTAATGCTGGTGCAACACCGAAACTGACCATATCCGCCAAGCTGTCAAATTCCGCGCCGAATGCACTTTGTGTGTTCGTCATTCGTGCAATACGTCCGTCAAGGCCGTCTAAAATCATGGCAATAAATATTGCTATGGCAGCAATCTCGAAATGCCCGTTCATTGCCGAAATAACTGAGTAAAAACCAGCAAACATGGCAGCTAGCGTGAACAGATTAGGCAGTAAATAGATGCCTTTATGGCGTACCGTCTTGCCGCCTTCAGAAACCTCTTCTTCATGCTCTCCTACTGGAATAACATCTTCTAAAGAAGTTTGCTGTTTTAAATCGCTTTGGTTATTTGACTCTTCACCCACTTTTTCAAACTCTCGCTATTTTAAATTGATGCCACCAGCATTAATGCAGCAGCCCATTATTGGCCGACTTTACCACGAACAAAACCTCGTTACCTCTAACACTATCCTCTTTTATTATAAGATACTCCAGAAGGCATTCACTAAAGGATCAGCTAAGCGTTTTTTCAAGCACACTATTCCTACATCAATCGGCTCAAGCCCTGGGGTAAGCCCCAGAACCCTAACCTTGCTTTTCAAGGGGCTATTGTCTAGCACCAACTGCGGCACTGCCGCAATACCGAACCCTAACGCGACTAGACCTACAATAGCCTCATGGCCTCTCACTTGCGCATAGACATTTGGTTTTAACTGCTGCCGACCAAACCAGTCATTAACATTATCTCTTGTTAACCCAGACTCAGGTAATATAAAAGGCACTTTAGACCAATCGATTTTTTCAGCCTGACCCTCTTGTAGCAGCTTATTAGGAGTGCAATCCATTACTGGCGCCACCAATTGCAGCGATGACTGAGTTAGTGACTTAAAGCAAAGCCGACTATTAAGTGTTTTCGGTAATGCTGCTATAGCCAGATCATCATCACCTGATAAAACACGCTGAATAGAGGCGGCTTGATCACCAGTATGCACTCTGAGCTCTATATCCGGATATTGCTGGCGTAGGGGCGGTAACAAAGACGAAAGCAATGAGTATGACGCGGTTACTGAACAATAGAGACTCAAGCGCCCCTTCGGTGATGCGCTAAATGAATGAATCGCTTGCTTCAGTTCATGCCAATTAGCCAAAGTAGCTTTGGCATAATCTAAAAACTGTTTGCCGGCTACAGTAAGCTCAACTCGGCGATTATCCCGCTCTACTAGCAACACGCCTACTGCATCTTCAAGCCGGCTAACCGCCCTACTTGCGGCAGATGAACTGACATTGCACTCATTAGCCGCCCGCGCAAAATGCTTTTGCTCAGATAGCGCAATGAATAGCCGTAAAGATTTTTCGTCCATATTCCCACATCCCGATTAGTGCAATATATGATTTTAAATAATTCATTTTACGCAACATAAAAATAAGAGTAAATTGCTCAGCCTAAAATTTGTATAAATATCTTTGGAGAGAAAATAATGGCTAACTACTTTAATACCCTGCCACTGCGCTTACAACTTGATCAACTGGGCAAGTGTCGCTTTATGAAACAAGAAGAATTCGCAAATGGCTGCGATTACATCAAAGGCAAAAAAATTGTCATCGTTGGTTGTGGCGCACAAGGTCTAAACCAAGGCTTAAACCTAAGAGATAGCGGCCTTGATGTATCCTATACTTTGCGCGCAGCAGCCATTAGTGAGCAGCGTCAATCTTGGAAAAATGCTACTGAAAATGGCTTCGCTGTTGGTACATATGAAGAGTTAATCCCGCAAGCCGACATCGTCATGAACCTTACTCCTGACAAACAGCATACTGCTGTCGTTGGCGCTGTAATGCCACTAATGAAAGACGGAGCATGCTTGGATTACGCTCATGGCTTCAACTTAGTTGAAGAAGGCATGCAGATCCGTAAAGACTTAACAGTAGTATTAGTGTGCCCTAAATGCCCAGGCACTGAAGTGCGCGAAGAATATAAGCGTGGTTTTGGTGTACCTACGCTAATTGCTGTACACGTTGAAAACGATCCTAACGGCGACGGTCTAGAAATTGCTAAAGCGTTAGCTTCTGGCACCGGCGGCGATCGTGCCGGCGTATTAGAGTCTTCGCCTATTGCCGAAGTAAAATCTGACCTAATGGGTGAGCAAACTATTTTATGTGGCATGTTACAAACTGGTTCAATCCTTTGCTTTGACAAAATGATTGAACAAGGCATTGATAGCGGTTACGCCTCTAAGCTAATTCAATATGGCTGGGAAACGGTTACTGAAGGCCTAAAGCATGGCGGCATTACCAACATGATGGATCGTTTGAGTAACCCTGCAAAGGTTCGTGCATTCGAGCTAGCAGAAGAACTAAAAGATATTATGCGTAGCCTGTACGAAAAACATCAAGACGATATTATGACTGGTCATTTTTCATCAACCATGATGGCAGACTGGGCCAATGACGACGTTAATCTTCTAGGTTGGCGCGCTGCGACGGCTGAAACTGCATTTGAAAAAGCAGCTAATGGCAGCATGGAAATTAGTGAACAAGAATTTTATGATCATGGGATTTTGATGGTTGCCATGGTTAAAGCTGGCGTTGAACTAGCATTTGAAACGATGGTTGCTGCAGGCATCGTTGCAGAGTCTGCCTACTACGAGTCTTTACATGAAACACCATTGATTGCTAATACCATCGCACGTAAAAAATTATATGAAATGAATGTAGTAATTTCTGACACGGCTGAATATGGCTGTTACTTATTTGACCACGCTTGTAAGCCATTATTAGCAGATTTCATGAAGACGATATCTACTGATGTAATCGGTAAAGGTTTCAACAGCCAAGAAAACGGTGTTGATAACCAAGAGCTTATTGCAGTCAATGATGCAATTCGTAATCATCCTGTCGAAGTAGTTGGCGCACAATTACGTGGCTATATGACTGCAATGAAGAAAATCGTTTAAGGAAATATTAAACGAAAAAAGCCGTATCAAATGATACGGCTTTTTATTGCCTACAATAAAATCTAGATACTCAATATTTTATCGCCACGAGACAGCCCACTGACACCAGTGCGCACGGTTTCTAACACATTATCCCTGCCGACAGATTCAATAAACGCATCTAATTTATCACTAGGACCCGCTACCTGAACGGTATAGACGTTTGGATTAACGTCAACAATCTGACCACGAAAAATATCAGTACAACGTTTTACTTCTTCGCGCTGCGGACCAACTGCTTTTATTTTTACCAGCATTAGCTCACGCTCGATATGCGCGCCTTCTGTTAAATCAACCAATTTAACCACTTCAATCAAACGATTTAAATGCTTGGTGATCTGCTCAATTTTATGATCATCACCATCTGTCATTAGAGTAAGTCTGGATAAACTAGCATCTTCAGTAGGTGCCACTGTTAACGATTCGATATTATAACCACGCTGAGCAAACAACCCGACAACACGTGATAGCGCGCCCGGCTCGTTCTCCATTAAAACGGATATTATTCTCTTCATTTTGTGCGCTCCGTCTTACTTAACAACATGTCTTGCATATTACCGTTAGGAGCAATTTGCATTGGGTATACATGCTCCATTGGATCAACTTTTACATCCAAAAATACCAACCGATCTTTTAACGAAAACGCCTCTTCCATTGCGGCA
>JBLHWB010000163.1:0-4970 GCA_047628915.1 Porticoccus sp.
ATTAATGGAACAACGTAAAGTGAGCGAAGAAGAATCTCATAAGGTATTGCGAAAGCTGGCAATGGATACCAATCAAACCATGTTGCAAGCCGCAAATTCTGTTATCCAAATTTTAAATAAAGCGTAAATAGAGTCGCAGATGAATATAAATACAATCAAAAATCTTCCCCCCGCTGAGTTAACAGACATAAATATTGGCTATATGCGCCTAGTTGATAGCGCACCGTTAATTATCGCCAAAGAATTAGGTTTTTATGAAGACTTAGGATTAGCAGTTTCTTTAGAGCGTGAAATGTCGTGGGCAAATATTCGCGATAAGGCTATTGCGGGAATGTTCGACGCATGCCAAATGCTATCAGCCATGCCACTGATGACAACACTTGGCGCCACTGGCATTCGCGCACCAATGATAACTGGCTTAGTCTTGTCACTAAATGGCGACGCCATTACCGTCTCGGCAGCACTCTGGAGCAAACTACGCAAGCTTAATGTTGACACTCAAAGTGCACTTGGCAACGCTAAAGGATTAAAACAGATAGTTGATAACGACACCGCTGGTCAACTCACTTTCGCTACCGTACATTCATTTTCTAACCACACCATTTTACTCCGGCGTTGGTTACAAGCGGGTGGAATAAATCCAAATACTGATGTGCGAATTATCGTATTGCCGCCTGAGCAGATGATAGATAGCTTAGCTCAAGGGGTGATTGACGGCTTTTGTGCCGGTTCTCCCTGGAGTACTATCGCGGTTGATTACGGCATTGGCATGATAGCAACTACCGGCTTTGACGTGTGGAACAACGCGCCAAGCAAGGTATTAGGGACACTTGAGTCGTGGCATAGAAAACACCCCACCACCCATTTGCGCCTGCGCTTGGCCGTAATGCAAGCCTGCCAGTGGCTAGAAGACTGGGATAATCGTGAAAAGGCGGTGGCGATAATTGGCGCTAGTGAATACTTAGATCTGCCAGAGAAATACCTGCGTCCATCATTAACTGGGAAATTAGTACAAGATCGCACGACCCCTGCGCAACAACACGACAACTTTCATGTGTTCGCACGCTACTGTAGTGGCTTTCCTTGGCGCTCCCAAGCACAAACTATATTAACCGAATTTTCGCCTATGCTAGGTAAACCCATCGAAAAAGAAAAAATGGCAGCACTGGCACAACAATGTTTTCGTACCGATCTCTATCGTGAAGCAGCCACTAAATTAAATCAGCCGTATCCATTGCAAGACCATAAGCCAAAAGAACACCACAGCAGCCCTTGGATGCTCGGCGATATAGAACTAGGTAGCGATCTAATGCTAGGTAACTAGTCGCACCTTATGGGTGCAAGCGGTCAGAAAATTCACCATTAAATAGCGCAATTGATTTAAAACTCCGCAAAAAATGCCTACAAAATAACAATTCCTCTAATTTCCTCTACTAAAAAAAGCTGGCACAATTCTTGTATTAACGTAGTTAACAACCAGTAACTATCACAATTTATTTGCAAGCCTTTGGGATTGCACCGGGTAATGAAGCCCACCATGTTTTTTGCTATGCGAAAAACAGGTGGGCTTTTTTTATGGCTAAAACTTATAGGAAACCTTATGAAGATGTTAATCCACCACAAACAATGTAAGTCAGCCATTCAGTGGGTCAGTACAGCCTGCCTATTAACCTTGTCTTGCGCTACATTCGCCCAAGTTGGCGAGCCAGAAAAAGACGAGCTGAGATTTGGCTTTATCAAGCTAACCGACATGGCTCCAATTGCGGTGGCCTATGAGAGAGGTTACTTTGAAGATGAAGGACTCTACGTAACCATAGAAGCACAAGCCAACTGGAAAGTACTACTAGATGGCGTCATCGACGGTAAGCTAGACGGCGCCCATATGCTAGCCGGCCAGCCCTTAGCCGCCACTATAGGCTATGGCACCAAAGCACATATCGTTACACCGTTTAGCATGGATTTAAACGGTAACGGCATCACCGTATCAAATAGTGTCTGGGCTGAGATGAAGAAAAACATCCCACACGAAAACGGCAAGCCAGTTCATCCAATTAAAGCAGACTCGCTAAAGCCAGTAGTTGATAGTTATCGCGATGCCGGCAAGCAATTTAAAATGGGCATGGTATTTCCAGTATCAACTCATAACTATGAATTACGTTACTGGTTAGCCGCAGGTAATATCCACCCTGGTTTTTATGCACCGCACAAAGGTGATACTAGCGGCACAATCGATGCCCAGGCGCTGCTGTCAGTTACTCCTCCGCCACAGATGCCTTCTACTTTAGAAGCGGGCACTATTGACGGCTATTGCGTTGGCGAGCCATGGAATCAGCAAGCGGTATTTAAAGGTATCGGTGTTCCGGTTATTACCGACTATGAAATTTGGAAAAATAATCCTGAAAAAGTATTTGGGATGACCAAAGAATTTACTGAAAAATACCCCAATACCACAGTAAGAATTGTTAAGGCCATGTTGCGCGCTGCCAAATGGTTAGACGCAAACAACAATGCCAACCGCCCTGAGGCAGTAAAAATATTATCGCAAAGCAAATATGTGGGCGCTGATTACGACGTTATTGCTAACAGCATGACCGGCACCTTTGAATATGAAAAAGGCGACATACGCGAAGTGCCTGACTTCAATGTGTTCTTCCGCTACTTCGCTACCTACCCTTACTACTCAGATGCGGTTTGGTATTTAACGCAAATGCGTCGCTGGGGACAGATTAGCGAGCCTAAATCAGATGATTGGTATTTTGATGTAGCCAAGTCAGTTTACCGTCCAGACATCTACGCGACAGCAGCACAGGAATTAATTAACGAAGGCTTAATGTCTGCTGAAGAATTCCCACCGCTGACAACCGAAACTGGCTTTCGCTTACCGCAAAGTGAGTTCATTGACGAGATTGTTTATGACGGCACCAAACCAAATGCCTATCTAGAGAAATTTCCTATTGGGCTAAAAGCCGAAACACTTTAAACCATAGATAGCGAAAACTATTGACCTGTCAGGCCGCAAGGCCTGACGCGTTTTAAACAACCAAGGAATATCCATGCAATCTACTGCCACTGCTGAGTTTGAACCACGGTCTATTGTCTTGACCAAAAATCAAGTTAAGCAATTCATCCAAAAACTAGTCAACGCTGCGCTGTTTCCCGCTCTTGGTATCGGCCTGTTTTTGCTGTTATGGCAGTTTACTGCTACCAATATAGTGACATCTCTCGGCCAGTTTCCAGGACCAAGTCAAGTATGGACGCAGTCTAAGGGTGTAATGGCAGAACACTATGCTGAGCGAGAAAAAGAACAGGCATTTTATGAGCGTCAAGAAAAACGTAATGCGAAGAAACTAGCAACAAATCCAGCTGCAGTAGTAAAAATTCGCAACTACACTGGCAAAGCGACGTTTATTGATCAAATCTTTACTAGTCTTTATACCGTTGGCTTCGGATTTTTTGTCGCCTCAGTTATCGCCATACCATTAGGTATTTTATGTGGCCTAAGCGATGCAGCTTATCGCAGTATCAATCCTATCATTCAGACGTTTAAACCCATATCGCCACTAGCATGGTTGCCGCTGGTTACCATGGTGGTATCGGCGTTATACGTTAGCGACGACCCAATGTTTGAAAAAGCGTTTTTAACGTCGGCGTTTACCGTCGCTCTATGCTGTCTATGGCCGACCGTTGTTAATACCATAGTCGGTGTATCTAGCATCGACAGAGACCTAATTAATGTTAGCCGCGTGCTAAGACTATCGCCTTTAGTCCATGTTAAAACTATTGTCATTCCCTCTTCTATTCCTCATATTTTTACTGGTTTGCGCCTGTCACTGGCAACTGGCTGGATGGTGTTGATTGCAGCTGAAATGCTGGCGCAAAACCCCGGGCTTGGGAAATTTATTTGGGACGAATTTCAAAATGGCTCATCCAATTCATTGGGTCGCATTATGGTCGCAGTATTAGTTATCGGCATTATTGGTTTTATTTTAGACCACTTAATGCTGCTAGTTCAAAAACGTATTTCTTGGGACAAGCAAGCCACCTTGCGCTAACAAAACAGCGTTAACAAACACCGCACTAACGACATATTTTAAAGAGATACGGTTATGAAAGATTGTTACTTAGAAATTTCACAGGTGGGCATCGAATTCCCAACAGATGACGAACCATTTAGAGCCCTGCAAAATGTCAACTTAGGCATTAATAAAGGCGAGTTTATTTCTCTTATTGGCCACTCGGGCTGCGGTAAGTCTACTGTACTGAATATTGTTGCCGGCCTATATGAGGCCAGCGAAGGCGGTGTAATTTTAGAGGGTAAGGAAGTCAATGAGCCAGGGCCTGATCGCGCTGTTGTGTTTCAAAACCACGCTTTACTACCATGGCTAACTGTCTATCAAAACGTTGAGCTAGCGGTTAAATGCGTATTCAAAAAAACTAAATCAAAAGCTGAAATGCGCCAGTGGGTAGAACATAACCTTGCCTTAGTGCATATGGATCACGCCATGAAAAAATTACCAGGCGAACTATCTGGTGGAATGAAACAACGGGTGGGTATCGCCCGTTGCCTAGCCATGCAGCCAAAAGTTTTATTGATGGATGAGCCATTTGGAGCATTGGATGCACTAACCCGCGCCCATCTGCAAGATTCATTAATGGAGATACAACAAAATCTTGATAATACCGTCATCATGATTACTCACGATGTTGACGAAGCAGTGCTGTTGTCGGATCGAATTGTGATGATGACCAACGGCCCCGCAGCTACCATTGGCGAAATACTAAAAATTGATTTGCCCCGCCCGCGCAACCGCGTGCAGCTTGCCGATGACCCAAAATTTAATGCTTACAGACAAAGCGTATTGAAGTTCCTATACGAAAAGCAATCCAATCCAGCAGACAAAACAATGACAGAAACTGACTCCAGTGATGGCGGAAAAAAACCTGAACTAGTCGCCGTTAAAAAGTCATCC
>JBLHWB010000164.1:0-4950 GCA_047628915.1 Porticoccus sp.
CTTCCGACAAATTATTCAATGCGACTTCCATCCGCTATTGTTATTAATAGTCGTAACTATAAACTAAAATTAACGAGTTAACTCGGCCATAGCCTTTTCCATGCCATTTAAGGTCATAGCGTACATTCTATTTTCAAACAAACGCTGCACCATAGACACCGATTGTGACCAATCCCATTCAGACTCAGGCAGCGGATTTAACCACACCGTTTTATCATAGGTGGACAATATGCGACGCATACTGACTTCACCCGGCTCTTCATTCCAATGCTCAACGCTACCACCTGGCTGCAATATCTCATAGGGTGACATAGCGGCGTCGCCAACAAAAATTATTTTATAATCGCGTGAATACTTATGCAAAATATCTAACAACGGAATTCGTTCATTGTGGCGACGAACGTTGTTATTCCAGACAGACTCATACGTAAAATTATGGAAATAAAAATACTCTAAATGCTTAAACTCAGATTTAGCCGCTGAAAATAACTCTTCACAGACTTTTATATGCGGATCCATAGAACCACCCACATCTAAGAACAGCAGCACTTTTACTGCATTGTGCCGTTCTGGCACCATTTTTATATCCAACATGCCCGCATTGCGCGCAGTCGAACTAATAGTGTCATCTAGGTCTAATTCGTCGGCTGCACCAGTGCGCGCAAATTTACGCAGACGACGCAGCGCTACCTTAATATTTCGCGTGCCTAACTCAACACTGTCGTCTAAATTTTTAAAATCTCGCTGTTCCCAAACCTTAACCGCTTTTTTATGTTTGCCATTAGAGCCAACGCGCACGCCTTCAGGATTATAGCCATCTTGACCAAATGGTGAGGTACCGCCAGTACCAACCCATTTATTGCCACCCTCATGACGTTCTTTTTGTTCTTCTAAACGCTTTTTAAATTCCTCAATTAGCTTTTCCAAACCGCCTAAGGATTCAATTTTGGCTTTTTCTTCTTCAGTGAGATGCTTTTCAAATTCATTGCGCAACCAATCATCCGGTATTAACGCTTCGATCAAATCGTCCAGCCCTTCCATTTCCTTAAAAAAAGCGCCAAATGCTTTATCGAACTTATCAAAATATTTTTCATCTTTAACCATGACAGTTCTGGCTAAATAATAAAATTCATCCATGTTGGCGAACACTAATTGCGCTTGTAAAGCTGCCATTAAATCTAGCAACTCTTTTAGCGTAACCGGAATGCCCGCAGTGCGAAGAATTTGAAAAAAGCTAATTAACATTATCTATAAAGTCTCAGAACTAATTATTTAGTTTCACGACGATGCATGAAAGCAAGGCGTTCTAGCAAATGTACATCTTGCTCATTTTTAATCAGCGCGCCATATAATGGCGGTATCGCTTTACTGGCATCGTGATTTTTCAAAATTTCATCAGGTAAATCGTCCGATAGTAAAAGCTTTAACCAATCGATCAATTCAGATGTGGACGGTTTTTTCCGCATACCTGGGATAGCGCGAACATCAAAGAAAATATCCATGGCTTGCTGCACCATTTTGCCTTTAATTCCTGGGTAATGAACGTCCACGATTTTTTCCATGGTTGGACGATCTGGAAAGTTAATATAGTGGAAAAAACAACGACGTAAAAACGCGTCAGGCAGCTCTTTCTCGTTATTACTAGTAATAATAATAATCGGCCGATGCTTTGCTTTTACTGTCTCGCCGGTCTCATAGACAAAAAACTCCATTTTATCTAGTTCAACTAGTAAGTCATTTGGAAATTCAATGTCGGCTTTATCGACCTCATCGATCAACAATACCACTTGCTCATCGGCAGCAAACGCTTCCCACATTTTTCCTTTTTTAATATAGTTACCAACGTCTTCAACCTTATCGTTGCCAAGCTGAGAGTCACGCAAGCGGCTGACAGCGTCGTATTCATACAAACCTTGCTGAGCTTTAGTGGTTGATTTGATATGCCACTGAATAAGCTTCATTCCCATAGACTGAGCCACTTGCTCGGCCAACATGGTTTTACCGGTACCGGGCTCACCTTTTATCAACAATGGGCGCTGCAAAGTTACAGCCGCGTTAACTGCCATACGAAGGTCATCCGTCGCGACGTATTCATCAGTACCTTTAAAATCTGTCATTTTTTCACCATATTCCAAAACGGGGTTCAATTTTCGGAGCAAACTTTATAGATCAGCACTGCTTAGTGCAAGCAAAGTCAGTCTATATGACAAAACTTTCAAGCACTTGTGGTCACTGGCCTCTAGCTATTAACAAGCGCTATACTTGAAGGCCAATTACAACAGGAGACCGCCATGAGCAAGATATTCGATAATAACGCCCTAGCTATAGGTAATACGCCCCTAGTACGTCTTAATAAGATCTCTGATGGCGCCACTATTTTGGCTAAAGTTGAAAGTCAAAATCCAGCTATGTCCGTTAAGTGCCGCATTGGTGCCAGCATGATCGAAACTGCGGAAAAGGATGGCTCGTTAAAACAGGGCATGACAATTGTAGAGCCAACCAGCGGTAATACCGGTATTGCTTTAGCTTTTGTTGCGGCGGCAAAAGGTTATGGTTTAGTTTTGACGATGCCTAGCACTATGAGTCTTGAGCGGCGTCAACTGGTGACCGCCTTAGGCGCTAAAGTTATTCTCACCGAAGGCGCAAAAGGTATTCCTGCAGCAATTGCCAAAGCACAAGAGATTGTTGACCTTGATCCAACTATGCACATTATGCTGCAACAATTTCAAAACCCAGCGAACCCTGCTATTCATGAAAAAACTACCGGTCCAGAGATTTGGAATGACACCGATGGTGAGGTTGATATTGTAGTCGCTGGCGTTGGCACTGGCGGAACTATTAGTGGAATTTCACGTTATATAAAACAAACTCAAGGCAAGGCCATACAAAGTATTGCGGTAGAGCCAACTTCTTCTAGCCAAATAACCAACACCCTCAAAGGCGAAGAACCAAGTCATGCGCCACATAAAATTCAAGGTATTGGCGCTGGCTTTGTGCCTAAAAATTTAGACTTAAGTTTGATTGATAGCTGTGAACAAATTAGCAATGAGGATGCGATGGAATACGCACATAGGCTAATGAAAGAAGAAGGGATTTTGGCAGGAATTTCAAGTGGAGCAGCGGTTGCGGCGGCGGTTAGAGTCTCTAAATACCCTAAAAATATTGGCAAAACTATTGTGGTTATCTTGCCAGATTCAGCAGAGCGCTATTTAACCACGGCATTGTTTGCAGGCATGTTTACTGATAACGAAACCGTACAGTAACTAACTGGCCTCGCTACTGTCTTTAGCCGCACTGTTGTCAACTTCAGTGCTATCAACTTTAGCTGCTGATCCGCGAATGCGCTGCACCAGTGAGGTGATTGCAACTACCGACAGCATTAATGCGCCGCCAATTGTCAACGGTACAAGCCCGGCCTGAACACTGACGTGGTCGCCAGTTAAACTAGCAAACAGAGCAACAATAAATGCCGGTGCTAAATCAGGGCTAGCTGGTACGCTCTGGGCTGGCACAAATAAAATGATAGCAACAATCAGCCGCAATACACGACGGATAAAACCGTCATTCATTTTGCCGGTAAATCGCCACCACAACACTGTGACACCAACCGCCGCTATTAAATAAACAAGCCAAACCTGCCAATACATCGAGATTCCTCTGGTTAATTTCCTAGTCTACCCACAACACAATATGTTCTTGCATATCATCTGGATTGACGAACTCTTCACTTATTACTTTATTTTGCACCGACATATCTGCCGCATGCACTAACTCTTTGCTACCACACCTTAAATAATGCCACTTAGGCAATTTTTTACCTTCGGCCCGCAAGCGGTAAGCACAGGTATGTGGCAGCCAATGAAAGTCGTCAACATTGTCTATACTCAACACGGTACATTCAGGCACATTACTCAGTCTGTTGGCATAATCTTTACAGCTACAGGTTTTATCATCTAAATACTGGCAAGCCACATCGGTGTAATACACCTCATCGGTGTCTTCATCCTCTAGTTTATGCAGGCAACACAGACCACAGCCATCGCACAACGCCTCCCACTCTGTAGCAGTTAGCTGTTGCAGTGGTTTTTCCCAAAATTCTATCACCAATCTACCTTGGCATTTTAGAGTTTTTTTCTGCTACTGCCGACATTGCACCATCGATTACTGGCGGCATTTGCAAATAAAACCCCTGCTCTTGAACAGCCTTTATCACTTTTTTTACATCCGCATAGGCCAGCTTTTTGTCTGGCGTTAACACCAATACCATTGCATGTTCTGGGGTGCCAAACTGCCTTAACAAAGCCTCTGGTAAATTATCCACACCAACACTTTTCTCAACGTATAGGTACATACCTTCTTTGCGTTTGGACCTATATATACTGGTTATTAATTTCATTAACCACCCTTAATAATACAGTTTAATAAGGCTTGACCTACCGCTTGTTCGCGCCAACCAGTTAATTTTGGTGGCAAACTATAGCCGCTACCATCGAAGTTAGAACTAATTAGCGCAACCAAATCTTTGCGACTAGCCAGCAGCTCCGAGGGAAAATCTAATTGCTCACCAGTACTAACTAAACATCGCTTTAACTTCTCGACCAACTCTTTTTGGGCAGGTTTTAACGGTGGTGCTAATTGCGCAGGCTTATTCTCGTCTACTACGTTTTGATACTCTTCTACCAAGGCCAAAACATCATCGCTATAGTGTTTAATAACACCCGGTGAAAGGTCAGCTACTTTAGCTAAACTGGCTTTAGACGTTGGCATTTGCTTAGCAATTTTTAGTAGCACAGCATCTTTAACAAATCGACCGCGAGGCATATCGCGTTTGCGTACTATAGTTTCACGCCAGTCACATAAGCCTTGAAATATTGTTAGCTCATTGCGGTTTAAATTACCTGCCCCACTAACTCGTAAATAATATTCATCTGTCGGCACTTGCGATGGCAC
>JBLHWB010000165.1:0-4947 GCA_047628915.1 Porticoccus sp.
TACCACGCACACCAACTAAATCGCCAAACTCTAGCAGTACTGCTTCACTCTGCTTTGGACGCAAGAATATAAAATCATCAATAGCTAAAGCTATCGACTTAGACGCGTTATAGCCCTGCTGATTGGAGCTGGGATAAGCAAAATGCTTGGATAACCCAGGCGGCGATTCCAAGTCAGCCATCCAATTACCGCTATAAGCAAAGTAAGTTAGCGCTTGATTTTTATCCCACCCTCGAATCAATGGCCCAGCCCATTCAACTGCCGGTAGACGCCCCCCTTGGAGGCGCTTTAACACCGGCGATGCAATAAATGAGCTTTCTTCAAAATCTTCTAATATGTCTAAATCAAAATGAGTAGGCTTCAGTAAACAAGACCCAGCTGAGATTTCGTTAACGACGGTATTGTCTTCGTAGTGTCTGAAAGTAGGACTGCCTGCGCCGTTAAAGCATAGCTTGTCATTTATTAAGGCAGGATATTTTTCCTGCAAAAAATCAACCGCGGCTGCATAGCGTTGTTTGATCTTTGGCAGCTCAGCCTTTGCCAATATTTTTGGCAGGCCCGAAACATGCGCGTCATAACCCATAAAACCTGAAAATTCTAACCGTTCAGGGTTAGCGATGATTATATCTAATGCAGTCGCTAACGCTTCTGGACTGGTATAACCACCGCGATGCAAGCCAACATCTAACTCCAAATTAATCCGCAGCTTCAGGTTGCTAGCTTTGGCCAAGTCTAAGTATTGAACCAGTCGAGCATCGGTATCAATCAACCACTGCAGTTGTTTTTCAGGGTTAAATTCGCCCTTATGTTGCTCATAAAAAGTGTGCGCGGCCGCTATTGGCATTGGCTTGCCTAGCAACAAATCACTATTAGGTCGCTGGGCCGCCATCGCTTCAATAAAGGGGCGATGAAATACCATTAATGCATTGGTATTGGCACGATTAGCCACATAGTTAACCAAACCAGGGCTCGGAATGGACTTAACCACTACCCGATAATCACGACCAGCACCTGCCGCTACTGACTTTGCAACCCGGTCAATATTCCTATCTAAGCGATCTAAATCAATTACTAAGCTAGGCCTATCAATGCCATTTTCTCGCAAGGTATTATTAAGCGCTTGAAAATATGGCGAGTAATTACCGCCGTTATCACTGGGCTTTACCCACACTAGTCCCGCTGCTGCCGCGCCGCCAATCAATAAAGATCGTCGAGAAACCATTTTATGCTCCGAACACTGTTTTTAAATGAGTATTCAGCATCTTACCGCTAGGATCAAGCTCGCGCCTTACCTCCTGAAAATCATTCCAGTGGGGATATAGTTCAGCCAAACGCTTGTCATCTAAGGTATGAATTTTACCCCAATGCGGACGCCCGCCATATTTCCAAAAGATAGGCTCTATTTCTGCAAACGGCGCCTTGTAATCTAAATCACCATATTGATGAACAGAAATCGCTGCGCCATCGCGCTGATAAAACATCGATAGCCATGCATCATCACCTTTCACCACTCGATACTCTAAGGGGAAGAATAGCGGCAGCTTCTTTTTCTTAATGGTAGCGAGCACTTCTCTCAGGCACTGGGCACCAACTTCTGCTGGCACGGTGTACTCCATCTCCCGAAAGCGCACAATGCGCGAGTGAGGGAATACATCAAACGACCGGCCTGTTCGCACGGTGTCACCGCCAGCGTCTTTAGCCACTATGTTTAATATCTTGTCGTAAGCATACTGGCCAATACCCGGCACCCAAGCCACTGACTCAAAGACAGAGCGCAGCGTATGAACGGCTTGTGGATCATCTTCGCCACTGCTTTTGTCACCCGGCTTAGCTAGCCGTGTGCCCACAGACAGCGACAGTGATGAATACGGTATTGGTAAAATCTCATAATGGCGATACTGCTCACACAGACTGTCCCAGTTTTCTAACACCTCTTCAGTATTTGCCATACTGCCGAATTCAGTCAGCTCAAATGGCTTTTGGTTTTGTATCCGCATTTTGGTGACAACACCTAAAGCGCCAATAGATGCTCGTGCCGCTTGAAAAATCTCACTGTTGTTTTCTCTGTCACAATCTATCAAGTCACCGCTAGGTGTGGCCAAGGTAAGACCAGTGACATAGGAAGACATAGAACCAAATTCTGTTCCAGTAGCATGCACCGAGGTCGCGATAGCGCCGCCCATTGAAGGATAGTTCATATCTGGCATATTCGGCATAGCCTGACCGACTGACGCCAGCATTTCACCCACCGCATGCATACGGGTACCGGCCATTAATTCAGCTTCTAAGGTCTCGGGGTTATGGCTTACTAAGCCTTTAAGTAGATCAGTGGTAATAAAGGTATCGTCGGTCGGCACAATAGCGCTAAAGGAATGACTAGCACCTACCGGGCGGACAGTACCTGTTGAACTTTTAAGAATGGCTGCGACTTCGTCCTCTGTTCTAGGCGCGTATCGCACCTTTGGGATACAAGCATGATTACCAGCCCAATTCACCCATGGCAAAGGTTGGCCGGGCGTAAAACTAATCGGCGTCTGCAATTCAGTGCTGGGTTCTCCACAACCAGACAGTGTTGCTCCCGCTGCAGCGCCAACCGCTAGAGTCAGTGACTTTTTAATAAACTCGCGCCGCTGAATCATATTAGTGAGCCTCACTAGTATTTTTCACAGGTAGTTCGGCCATCGCTCTAATGATTACTCTAAAATCTTGCTCATTACAGGCACTACAATAACCTAGCGGCGGCATACCTTGAAAACCTTCAATCACATGCCGCAGCAGCACTTCTTCGCCCTTAGCACGGCGATACTCCCATGCTTGTGCATCGCCAATATTGGGTGCGCCCGACTCTTCAAACGCATGACATTGAACACAATTATTAACAAACAACTCTGTTTGCCTTTGAGTCATTTCCTGCGCCGAGCTATTAACAACAATAAGCATACTCAAAATACCTAACAGCATGCTATAAAGCGCGACGTTTGTAGATTTATGTATACTCAAAAGTGCACCATATTTATTGCTTATATTAAGATTTATTATAGATTAATAACTGTACCATTGTACAATTATTAACCTTGCAAAAATTTCGACTGTTGACGCCAGTTAATACGAGACTACGAATACATACCACTAACCAAGACATCTTCTAGGATTAATTAATACATACTATGCAACAAAAATTACATCTCGACATTGCTGGAATGGGCTATAAATTCCCTTTTTATATTCATAAAGAAGGCGACAACCATGTCTCTAAAAAATTACTTGAGCAAGGTATATGGGAAGCCTATGAAACCGAGCTTTTTTTAGCCTGCCTGCAACAAGACTATAAAGTGTTAGATATTGGAGCAAATATTGGTTACTACGCTGTATTAGCAGGCTTATATCTTGGTGATAAAGCACAAGTGTTAGCTTACGAGCCCAACCCGGAAAATTTTGCTTTATTAGACGACAATATAAAAATAAATAGCTGTGCCAACGTACAAGCATTTCAGCTCGCATTATCAAATATAGATAACGACGGCTTTTTATTTTTAAGTGCTGACAACTTTGGCGACCATCAAATTTATGATAATAACGAGCATCGTCATAAACAGCCCATTTCATTAGTCAACGGTGATACCCACACCAAACAATTTCTGCATAAAGTCAATTTGATAAAAATTGATACCCAAGGCGCTGAGTGGCAGGTGTTGCAAGGCATTAAAGAACTAATAAAAAACAGCTTGCCGCAATTACAAATGATTCTAGAATTCTCACCTAATAGCTTACGCTTGGCAGGTAGTAAACCGGATGATTTGCTGCAGTATATTTTTAGCCTAAAGCTACCTATCGCCATGATTGATCATATAGGCCACCAATTAATACCAACTAGCTTTAAAGAAATGAAGGCATGGTCTGACGCCACCAAGCCTGATATTAACGACTTAGGCTTCTTCAACTTATTTATCGGCAAGCCACCATTTTAGCGGATTAATATGACAACTGAAAAACGACAAATCTGCAGCCGCTGTAACAGCCCGGTAAACCGCTGTCTGTGCCATACCATTACTGCCATAGACAACCATTGGCCCATACATATTTTGCAGCACAGTAACGAAAGTAACCACGCTTTGGGCACCGCTAAAATTGCCCAGCTCAGTCTCAGTCAATGTGACGTCAACATTAGTAAAATAACAGCCGAGCATGAACGCTATATTCAAACCATGCTTAGCGCCAAACCAATACTGGTATTCCCCAGCAGCAGTAGTTCAGCGCTTGAATCAATTAATACTGACAATGCAAGGCCGCTGATATTTTTGGATGCAACTTGGCGCAAAGCCAAACGGCTGTATTTGGAATCTGAACTTTTACAATCACTACCGACGGTTCATCTACAGGCGACGAGCCTGCCTGCCTATAAAATTCGCAAGAGTCCTAACCCTAAAGCCCTGTCTAGTATTGAAGCCATAGCAGAGGCACTGAGTACACTTGAAGCCAATGTGGAAAAATATCAGCCGCTACTAGCCAGCATGAATTGGATGGTAGAGCGACAAATAGAATTAATGGGGGAGAAAATTTACCGAGAGAATTATTTTAAATAGCCAGAATAGAAAAAATCAAAGCCTAAAACCAACAAAGACACCCAAAGGTGTCTATGCCGAAACATGGTGCTGTCCCTGTGGCCTGACTAAGTAAACTCTAACATCCGTATTAGACCGATATCCTTATCAAGTTTACCTAGCAATTTAACGCCACGACCATATTAACTAACGCTTATTTGCTCAACACAAATAAGCTGAACAAACTATAAGTCTATTGCTAAACGTTGGATACTATATCCCTATGCAAGCCACCTATATAGGTAGCTATCAACTCACTGAAACTGTAAATAACGTGAACTGCTTCACAAAAAACTCGGGAATCCAAAATTAAGCTGACAACCGAATTACTATTGACCAACGCTTG
>JBLHWB010000166.1:0-4919 GCA_047628915.1 Porticoccus sp.
TTACAGCGGGGCAAATGATTGAGTTAGTCATAGCTGAACAAGCAGACAAACCAGAGGCTCTATTATTACCGCATCCTGAAATTATGTCGGTGTTAAAGGTTGGTAGCCACTTATTAGTAGATGATGGGCGCGTGAAATTGCGAGTAGAGTCATCTGATGGTGAGTCTGCGGTTGTTCAGGTTATTTCGGGTAAGTATTTATCTAGCCGTAAGGGAATCAATGTTCCTGATGTGGAGCTGCCGATACCCGCTTTAACTGAAAAAGATAGAGCAGATTTAGCCTATGGTCTACAAGAATTAGATCCCGATTGGATCGCTCTGTCTTTTGTACAAAGGCCAGAGGATGTAATTGAATTGCGTCGCTTGGTTGGCGACAAGGCTGCCATTATGGCTAAAATAGAAAAACCTTCGGCAATGAATTACATTGACGAAATTATTGATTTGGTTGACGGTATAATGGTTGCCCGTGGTGATTTAGGTGTTGAATTACCACCGGAAAAAATACCCCGCGCACAAAAATTGCTGATAAAGAAATGTCGTAATGCGGGTATCCCAGTAGTGGTTGCCACTCATATGTTGGACTCGATGGTGGATACTCCCGTGCCCACTCGCGCTGAAGCTAGTGATGTTGCGACCGCTGTTTATGACGGCACCGATGCAGTGATGCTGTCGGCTGAAACTGCGGCGGGCAACTTTCCGGTGGAGTCGGTTGAGATGATGTGTCGTATTGCTAGAGAGGTAGAGCAAGATCCTTTTTATAAAGAGCTACTAGCGGCTAACCCGCCCAGCCACAAAGCAGCACCTGCCGATGCAATTTGTGCTGCCCTGCGTGAAGTGTCCAGAGTATTACCACCGGCAGCGACAGTTACTTATACCTCATCAGGGTCGACCAGCTTGAGCGCCGCGCGAGAAAGGCCAGACTCGCCAATTATCAGCTTATCTTCATCGATAAAAGTCGTGCGTCGTATGGGTATTGTGTGGGGATTAGACAATGTCTTGGTTGATAAATATGATGAAAATACCCCAACCAATGATTTAATTGATCAGGCTGGAAATATTGCTAAGCAGTATGGTTATGCCAAAGTAGGCGACTATGTGACCGTGACTGCAGGGCTACCTCTGGGAACACCGGGCAGTACCAATTTATTGCGTATTATTACTGTGGAATAAGCTGAGATCTAGCGGTCTGTTACATTGCCGCGATGATCACGAGCGGTTTCCGCACCTTCTACTTCGGCTTCAGGCTGGGCAGAACAGCCAGCAATAGCGGTTAGTAATAATAAAGAAAACGTTAATACCAATGATTTAGTCATAGTGTTGCTCCATTTTTGTCTATATTACTCTCGTAGTTTGAGTTTACAAAGCGGTTTTTGATAGCCAGCGGTGACAGGTTGGCGGTGATTAGACAATTATTTTTTAGATAAGAGGACGTAATGGCAAGAGTAACTTTGGATTTACCTGAACAATTTTTTTATATTACCAATATTACCGTCGGTGCTAATGATATTAATGCTGGCGGGCATGTTGGCAATGACCAAATGATTATGTTGCTATCTGTAGCGAGGAATCGATTCTTTGACTCGCTAACTATTAATCCCATTGACCTTGGCGATATCACCATGGTGGCGGCAGATCTAGCGGCCACCTATCGCAGAGAAAGTTTTTTGAGAGACGTATTGCAGTTTGAGTTGGGCTTTATGGACTTTAACAAATACGGTGTGGATATGATGTTCAGAGTAAGTAAAGCTGGAGGGGAGTTGGTGGTATTAGCAAAAACTGGCTTTGTATTTATTAATAAAAAAACTAAGGAAGTAGCAGCAATGCCGGCGTTATTTATTAATAGTATTCCACTAAAATATAGACCATAGCGTTATTCTGGATTTTGCTCCCACGCTTCGATAACTTCTTTGGCCGCTCTAAATGCCTCTATCCCAGCCGGGAAGCCACAGTAGCCAGTAGAGTGCATTAGCACTTCTTGAATTTCTTCCACGCTGCAACCGTTGCGTAATGCCCCCCGCACATGGCCTTTTAGCTCTTGTGGTGCTTTAAGTGCAGCTAAGGTAGCAATAGTAATTAAGCTACGAGTCTTTTTTGGTAATAGCTCTCGTCCCCAAAGGTCACCCCAGCCGTTTTCTGTAACATACTCTTGTAATGGCATAGTGAAGTCTGTGGCGCTGTTTAGCGCACGCTCGACATAGTCGTCACCCATCACTTCTTTTCTAATTTTTAAGCCTTTTTCAAACTGCTCGCTGCTCATGTTTTAATCCAATAGTTCTAGTTTTCGGGAGTATTATAACTCAAGCGGTTTCCAGGCAAACTCGCCGCTTCCAAGAGCTTCTTTACGGTGTTCTATTCTTAAACCATTTAAGAAGTTCCGCAGCACTTGATCTTTACATTCGCGGTAATGCTTATGGCCAAACTTTCTAAATAGGGCGCTAAGCTCATGGTTGCTTAAGGCAAAATTGGCCTTGTCTAGTAATGCGAGGATATCGTCAGACTTAAGATTGAGCGCTATTTTTAATTTCATAAAGACAATGTTGTTAGTTAGGCGTGTTTCGGGCTCTGGTTGTTCGCCATCACGTTTACCGCGTTTGTCATTAATCAATCCATTTAAAAATGTTGCTAACATTTCATCATCGCAAGCCTCAAAACCTTCAGCTTCCTCTTTCTTAAGCCATGCGCTTATTTGCTGGCGGCTAGCTGAAAAGTCAGCGGCGGCAAATATAGCCATCATTTTTTTGTCGTCGAAATCAAAAACATAGCGAATACGGCGTAATACGTCGTTGTTATCCATAAAACTGACCTACAATAAAATTTAGCCTAGTTTACATCAGATGCAAAATAGGTTTCTTTATATATTGTGAAAATTTATGACGTAGTCACATGACCTACGACATGCGGTTTTTGATCATTTTTGTCAGTCACCTTGAAATTAATCCCATTGTCTTTTTCTCGATGAGAAAAACAGACGGTTGCCGGTAAAAAAATGGGTGTTTTAAACTGCACTTCAACTGATGTTTGATTGGCTAAAATATTGTGTTTTTTGTCTATTTCAGCCAATGCTTTGGCTTTCGTCCACATGCCATGAACTATATGTCTTGGAAAACCAAACATTTTTGCTGTTAGAGGATATAAATGAATGGGATTTCGGTCGCCCGATATTGCGGCATAACGACGGCCGGTATCGCTAGCAACTTCCCATTGCTCAGTAATATAGTCGTTAACAGTTAAGTCGTTTTTTACCGGCGAAGGGGTTACCCCTGACGGTACATAACCCCGGCTTAACATTGTACTAGTACTGTCCCATACCAATTCACCGGCAACTCTAAGTTCACTTATCAATACCGCTTCCATACCTTTATCGGTGGCGTATAAATCGCCAGTGCGACAGTATACGTCGACCCTTTCGTCGATATTAATCGGGCGATATTGGTTTATTACATTGTTAACGTGGACCAGTCCCAATAATTTGAATGGGAAGTTAGCTTGGGTCATAACTTCAATATGCAGTGGTGTTGCTAGCACTTGAGGGTACGTAATAGGCAATACACCGTTCTCTTTAAATCCGCATAATCTGACGTATTGAGTGACATTGTCCCGATCAATTACCTGTTTTTGCAGCGCCAAGCCAATTTCGGGGATACTGGTTACATTCCGGTCTGCTTTAGTAGTAAGTGCAGAAAAGTATTGCTTAGCTAAGCTGGGTTTGGCTTTTAATTCGGTATACTGCATAGTCATACTGCCGCTTTTTTAAAAGTAAGATTAAAGTTTACGCTGCTGTTTGAAGGCGACAAGCGATGGCCTTAAGCCAGCTTTAATAGCGCCATAGGTTGTTCTGTCTTTACTTGTCATGCTTTCTGCAAATACCAGTGTTTTTGCACGTAATTCTTGTTGAACGAAAATACCATCTACTATTTGATACTCAGCACATTCAGCGCCAGTAAACGCGGTGCCGATTAAGGCCATCTCTTTTAACACCTGTTTATTTGGGTTGAGCTGAATAATGGCGCTCATCACGTCGGTAAAAGGAATGTTTATATTGACCTCCGGATAGCAAAAACGACCACGGTCGCTACGCATAAATTTGAAGTCGAAGGCGGTAGCAAAAATTGCGCCGCCGGCATAACAATTACCGTTAAGGCCTGCGATAGTCGCCATATTAAGCAAGCCTACCCGGAGCATTAGATTTTCAAGCTGTACTACAAATTCTTCAGCCTGTGTTGCGCCGTCGCCCATTAGCCATTCTAGGTCAATACCGGTAGAGAACGTTTTGTCATGATCACAGGTTAATACGAACGCTGTATTACCCTCATAGGACTCCACCTTATCCAGGTTTTTGTGGTATTCGTTAACGACATCTAAATTGAGCTTGTTTTCATTGTCGCCATTAGTGAGCGTCAACACGTGGACGCCGTTTTCTATAGTTAATTCCATTGTGCTCATGCTTATGCCTACGCTAATTAATTTTTATTAAAGATACGCAAAAGCGTAATTGCTGCCATTACGTAGCGAGTAATGATATTGACGATATTAGATTCCAACCGGTAGGAAAGTCTGAGCGATACCATATACAACTGTATTGATACCACGATCATTTTTGGATGCAACAATTTTGGCCATCATATCTTGTACTACTGTCATTCGGGTAAAAAGTCTGTCAAAGCTAGTGTCGGTAAAGAATACATCGTGATGATCAGTTAATAACAATGGTGCGTCGTTAGTGCCCTTGCGATTGCTTATTTTCCAATTTAAAATTTCAATATTTCGTGCGCTGTTGTATAAGGCCTGCTGGTTTAGGCTATCAAGCATATAAAATTCGGTTTGGCTGTTGTATGAGGTTTTTAACATTCCTGCTAATCCTACCATTACGGCAAAGACTCTATCGCCCTGCCAAAGCGGGGTTAAGCCCAAATTAATTGC
>JBLHWB010000167.1:0-4913 GCA_047628915.1 Porticoccus sp.
TTGAACAGGGGACCTGCCGATTATGAGTCGGATGCTCTAACCAACTGAGCTACGGGCCCTTTTCTAAAGTTTGTTGACATTCCAACAAGCGGCGCAGTATAAGCGCTTAATTTATGGTTGGCTAGTGTTGCAGAGGCGAATAAGTGTGGCAATTTATTGCTGGTCTAGCCAGCTAATAAACTCTACAGCGGGCATCGGCTCTGCGATATGGAAGCCTTGGGCAAAATCGCAATTTTGCTCTTCTAGATAGTTTAAAACTTCAGCAGATTCTACGCCTTCGGCCACAACTTTCAGGTTTAAGTTATGGCCAAGGTTAATCACGCTATTGACGATTGCACGATCGTGGCTGTCTGCGAGCATATTAGTGATAAAGCTATGGTCTATTTTTAATTTTGTTACGGGCAATCGTTTTAAATATGACAGTGACGAAAAACCGGTACCAAAATCGTCAATGCTTAACGCAATACCTAGTTCTTGCAAGCGGTCTAGCCAGTCTTTGATCGCAAAGGAATGATTAACAAGAGAGTTTTCGGTGATTTCTATTTCAAGGGCGCTAGTGGGCAGCGAATAGCGTTTTAAAGTGCTGCTCATTAGCTCTAGTATGCTGGGGTCTAGCAGATTACGGGCAGATATATTAATTGCTACTGGTACATGGTTACCGTTGCGCCACCAGCGATCACAGCTAGCTAAAGCGTCCTCAATAGCGAAGCGACTAATATCATGAATAATTTCTGTTGCCTCGGCGCTGGGTATAAACTGGCTGGGTGAGATATAGCCACGGTCTGGGTGATTCCAGCGCAGTAGAGCTTCCACCCCAGCGATTTTTCGCGAGGGTAATTCGAGTTTGGGTTGGAAAAATAATTCAAGTTCGTTGCGTTTAAGTGCGCCACGTAACTCAGATAATGTTTCAATCCGATTGTAACGTTGGGTCGCGGTATCATTGTCGAATATAACTGCGCCTAATTGACTGGCTTTGGCTTTATTTTTTGCAATGTCAGCATTGCTCATCAATTCAGATCTGGTTGCGCCATGCTCTGGGGCCAAGGCAATACCTATACTTGCGCTAAGATTTAAAACCAATGTATTGATAAGAAAGTGTTCTTTAATTCGCTCTAGTAATAACGCCGCAGTGTGCTCTGCCAGCTCTTGGGTAGTAATCTCGGTGCTAACCAAGGCAAACTCATCGCCGCCAATGCGTGCAACTATTGCTTCGCCTTCGAGTTCTTGAGCAAAAAGAGTAAGTCTTTGTGCCAATAAAATTAAGCATTGGTCGGCCACATTATGGCCAAGTGAGTCGTTTATGCTTTTAAACATATTTAGATCAATGGTGAACAAAGCAAACTGTTGTGGTGGTGTATCTTTCTTATAAAGTGTTTTTAAGTAGCTGATATAGGCAGACCGGCTATATGCTCCAGTGAGACTGTCATGATCCGCTTGATATTGAATCTTGTCTAAGTGTTTGCGTCTTGCGCTAACATCAATATGCGATGTCCATGATTCGGTGAGATATCCGTCTTCTACTTCACTTGTAGCTGATGAGAGAAAGGTGTGCAGGTGGCCACTAGCGGGGTTTTCTTGAGTCCATTCTATATCAGTAAAGTTGTAATTTTGTGCTAAAAACATATCAACGAATGTGTCGAAGCCGTTAGCATGGATTACTACGTCAGCTAATCGCTTACCTATTAATTTGTCAACGCTATTGGCATAAAACCATGATGCATAGGCATTATTGGCCTCTGCAATATAAATGTTTTTAAATAGCCAATCACGCTGTTGCTCTTTGTTGAGTTTGATCGGCATTGGTGGCCTGATTTCGAGACATGCAATTGGTCCCGCGCTTTTATCGATAAATGACTTATGTCGTTTTTGTTCTGCTTTTAGTTTAGAGGCTGTTTCAATTAACTCAGAGACATTGTGCTGAGTAAGCCAGCCTCCCATCCATAAATCATTAAAAATGATACTTTGAAAATTTGATTGCAGCCAAAATTGTTCCCCGGTATTTTTGTTTGTAGTCAGAATTGGTGGACTATCTTTGGTTAAGGTGAAATTATTTTCCACCATAAAGTGAATAATTTTTCTGTACTGATCAGTGGCCAGCATTGCTGACAGCGGGTTGCTTACTACGACGTCTCGATTTATACCGATGATCTCACACCAGCTTTCGCTAACTGCTGGTGCACTGGCACGTTTGAATATAGTGTCCTTTATTTTTTCTTTATCGGTATGAATGTTTATCGGTTGGTCAAGTTGTACAAATAGCATCGGGGCAGCATTTTTGTTGACGAAATCTAGATGCAAATTACTGAATGTGGTTGATAATTTCTTAGAGTTATTTAGCTCTGTAACATCTAAGGCGCAAAACCAAAGGCTTTCGAGTTTACCATTTTTTAAGTTTTGGCCACTAGATATGCGTAGGTATAACGGTGCAGTGTCCTCTGAACCCTTGAAAGTAACTATCTGATTTTCAAAGCCTATTCCATGGTCTAGCAGTTGAGTGATAAAGGGTGAGATTAAGTTCTGTGAGATGATTTTAGATATATAGCATCCCCTGACTTCAATCGCACGAATCAGTTTTTCCCAAACCAAATTATAATCTTTCAGAATCGCATGCTTGTACATTTCAATAGCGATTACATTATCTTCTTGCGATAAATCGATAGGCTCGGCAAAAGAAATAAAACAATTAGCCGATGGACTATTATCGACAACAAATCGTTCAAACGAATTTATATCAGCTTGTGATGGCATTTTGTCTGGTACTGATGATGGTATTTGACTCATAGTTATAAGTAACTTTTTGGCCAGCGTATTATGTTGTTAGTCGCCGATACTTAGTTGTGATCATGATAATGGCTATCATCATTAGTAAAGCGTATGGCCGTTAATATACGGTACTTTTAGTCAGTTTGGCGACTATTTAGTTAGTCTATTTTTTATAGATAAATAGCCCTGAGTTTGACTAACGTAATATTAATGGGAAAGTTTAGCTAATTCGTGGGTAAATAAGTACTAGATTCTAGCAATCACTATTTAACCGACAGGAGATTAGAATGACAGGCCAACGTATACATCCAGCTGCTCAAGCTAATATGGATTCAATTCGTCTTATGATGGCTAAAGATAAAGCTGCGTGGTTGGATCTTTATGCTGATGACGCCATTGTGTCTGACCCGGTAGGAAAGTCACCGTTTGACCCAGACGGCAATGGCCATATTGGTAAGGCCGCTATCGAGCAGTTCTGGGACACTGTGATTGCGCCATCAAATGCAAAGCTAACAGCAGGCTTGCGTTGTCCTAGTGGTGACAAAACATGTGCTGTACCAATGGCTGCAGTGAACGACCTGGGTGATGGCAATGTGATCACTATTAATATGGTCGCTATATATGAGTTAAATGATGCCGGCAAAATTATATCAATGAAAGCTTATTGGGATTGGAGCGAAATGGAAAAGCAGTTAACTCAGCTCGGCTAGTTTTCTAGCTCTAAATAGGTAGTAATTAGCATGCTTTAAGTCATTGTGTTGTGCGTGGTTTAAATTAACAATGAATTATATTTTGAGCACAGTGAGACGGACATGAAACTACTGAACACTATTTATAATAAAAGCTATCTGTTCGCCCTGAGTCTAGTATCAAAGTTTGTCTCGCAGCCTAATCAAATTACCTTTGCTGGCAGTGGCTCATTAGAGCAGCTGTGCGCTCATATCACCCGCATGGGTTTAACTAAGGTGTTACTGGTAACCGATAAACCGTTGGTTGATCTCGGTATAGCTCAGCGGGTTGTAGATAGTATAGAGGCAAGTGGCGGCGGCGTTGCTATTTATGACGGGGTGTTACCCGACCCTACCACCGCAATGGTTGATGTCGGAGTACGACAATTTAACGCTAACAACTGCGATGCAGTGTTGGCATTAGGTGGTGGCTCGTCTATCGACACTGCAAAAGGCGTTGCGGCAGCAGTGACTAATGGCGATATCGCTAATTTAGTCGGGGTAATGAAAGTCAAAAATAAAGTAGCGCCGTTATTTGCTATCGCGACGACTTCAGGCACTGGTTCTGAGGTCAGTGTGGCGGCGGTAATTAGTGATGCGCAAACCCATGCTAAAGGTTTGATGATTGATGTGGGGTTAGTGCCATCTGCCATCGCCTTAGATCCGAGTGTTATGTTGGGTATGCCAAAGTTTGTAACCGCGGCAACCGGTATGGATGCGCTCACCCATGGGATAGAAACCTATGTCAGTACCTGGGCTAACAATGATGTAAAAAATTATTCGGGTTTAGCCGTTAAACTTATTTTTAAAAACTTGCCTATTGTTTTTGATCAGGGCGAGGATATTAACGCCCGCGAAGCAATGGCACTTGGGTCATATTATGCGGGTCTGTCGCTGAATATATCTGGGGTCGGTAACGTACATGCAATCGCTCATCAACTTGGTGGTAAATACGGCATTCCTCATGGCTTAGTCAATGCCGTAGTTTTACCCCATGTATTAGAACGTAGCCATTCGCTAATGGCTAAAGGCTTGGCAGAGCTAGCTGAGCTTGCCGGTATTGGTGAAGACAGTGATAGCGACAGTGTGCGGTCGCTAAAATTTATTGATGAAGTGAAAGCCTTAAATAACCTTTTAGGTATGCCACTAGGCTTTGAGCAAATTCAAGATCAGGACATGGCGGGTCTTGCAAAAGATGCAGTGAACGAGGGGCGTACTTATCCTGTGCCTGAATTATACGAAAGCATTGATGTGATCGATATTTTGAAAAAAATAACACTTAAACCATCGTTATAGATAAGTAGGCGCTACTTTAGTGAAACAAAAGTTAGCAATACCCGCTAGCAGTATATTGGCTTGTCTCCCGAGTTGACGATTTTCACAGCAGCTACATAAACAGAGCATTCCTCTATTTGCGCCCGA
>JBLHWB010000168.1:0-4897 GCA_047628915.1 Porticoccus sp.
TATTCAACAATTGACAGAAAGAGTGCAAGTACTAGAAAAAATTGTCTCTGAGCCAAGCTATGAATTAAACCAAAAGCTTAATCAACTTTAATTAAGCCTTTGGTTTACGCTTACCAAATGGCAGCGGGAGTTTACCCATAGCAACTGCATTGCCTAATAGTACGACTGCTACACCAATAAAGGCTTCTAGATGCCATTGATAACCTTCAAATACAGTCGATAGTATCAAGGCAACAATGGGATACACCAACACAACATACGCGGCTTTATCTGAGCCCATTTGTTTAACAAGTTGCATATAGCTACCAAACGCTAAAACCGAACCAAACACCGACAAATAAAATAACGAATAATAGTAATTAGGATTGCTGGGTATCGTAAATTCAGCGCCATTAAACATCGCCGTGGTGAAAATAAAAACAACGCCATAACTCATGGCCCAAAAATTCATTTGAATAACAGGTGTGCCATGGTCAAGGATACGTTCAGATATAACATTGCCCAAAGAGGCAAAAAAGAACGAGGTGAAAGCCAGGCTGATCCCCAATAATAGATATTGATTAGCACTGACCTTAGCAAACTCAGGCAAAAATATGAGACCAATGCCGAACATACCCAAGGTTGCCCCTATCATGACTTCTTTACGAATAGGTTTTTTCAGTAATATACGGCGCAACAATACGTTGATATAAACAATACACGAGCTCATTAACGCTACAATAGCACTAACAATATATTGTTGGCTTTGGTACAAAAGCGTGTAATCAAGTGTGTATAAACACAAGCCCACACCAGCCATTTTGATATGAATATGTCTGGGTAAACGTAACGATAACTTTTTTATTTTGCAGTAACTAAATAAAATAACAGCGGCAATCAAAAAGCGATAAGCAACTGAAAGTGTGGGGTCAACCTCACCAAACTGATAGGTTATAGCCAGCCAAGTAGAGCCCCAAATAAGGACGACAACAGAAAACAGAACAGGGTTAGACAACGTTTTATTACTCTTGGTGAAAGGTTATATTAATGCTAAGTTTACCTATTAAATAATCTAATTGGCGTCCTAATGAAAAAAATTCTACTGTTTGTTACTACCTTCATTATTTTTTTAACGGCCATTTTATTTTATCGCGCTAACAGTGTATTTGAAAACAACCAATATCAAGTTGTAGAGTCTCTAACACCTATTACATTAGATAAAAGCGCAGTGTTAGAAAGGTTTAGTCAAGCATTACAAATTCCCACTATATCCTATGACGATAAAAGCCAGCTTGATCACTCAGCGTTTCAAGCTTTTCACCAACTTTTAGCCCAGTCTTTTCCATTAGTGCATGCACAAACACAACTTACTAAGTTTAACGATTACAGCATGCTTTTCTTTTTAAAAGGACAAGATCCAGAACTTAAACCCGCACTGTTTATGGGGCATATGGATGTAGTGCCGGTTGACGAACACACCAAAGACCAATGGCTACAACCGCCATTTAGCGGCAACGTGGTCGATGGCGTAATTTGGGGTAGAGGTGCGATTGACGACAAAGTCAGTGTGTTGGCACTAATGGAATCAATGGAGCTGTACTTAACACAGTTAAATACTCAAAAAATAGCGCCACAACTAGCCCCACAAAGAGATATCTATTTTGCCTTTGGTCACGATGAAGAAGTCGGCGGCGATGGCGCAAAAGCTATCGCTAAGTATTTTAGTGAGCAAGATATCCAGTTTGAATTTATTTTAGACGAAGGCGGCGTCATCACCGATGGTATTATTCCCGGCACAACTCAACCCATAGCGTTAGTGGGTGTAGCCGAAAAAGGCAGGGTGAATTTTAGCCTCACCGTTAAAGGCGAAGGTGGGCATTCGTCACAACCACCAGCACATACTGCAGCTGGTATTTTAGCCAGCGCCATAGTTAATGTAGAAAACAATAAATTTGACCCTCGCCTCGAATTTTTTGATTTAATGATTAATAACATTGGTTATTCGATGCCCTTAGCACAGCGCTTACCTTTGGCCAATTTATGGTTGTTTGAGCCCTTAGTACTCAGCACACTACTTAAAAGCCCCAGCTCAGCGGCTACCGCTCGCACCACTACAGCAGTCACCATGTTACAAGGCAGCACTAAATCAAACGTACTGCCCACTATTGCTACTGCTGTAGTGAATTTTAGAATATTACCGGGCGATACTATCGATAGTATTCAAGCCCATCTTGAGCGGGTGATTGATGATCCTCGAGTAATGCTTTCCACTGACCAAGCCAATGAAGCATCCGCTGTATCACCTATAGATAATATTGGCTTTAAGTTAATTGAAAGTTCCATAAGACGTTTGGACCCCAATGTTCTCGTCACCCCCTACTTAGTTGTAGGAGCAACAGATTCGAGGCACTTTCAAGACCTGTCTGACAATATCTATCGCTTTATGATGGTATCACTGGATCCAACCACCTTAAAACAGTTCCATGGTCTAAACGAGCAAATAAAGGTTCAGGATTACCTCAACGCTATTCAATTTTATTATGCGATGTTAGAACAAACAGCCAGCGGAAAACAACAATCCACACTATAATCCACAGTATAATAGGACTCAAGATCTTAGCTTTATTAATCGGGAAAGGTAGAAATGGAAAACAAATATGCCGCTGTTTCAGTGTGGTTACATTGGTTAATGGTATTACTATTTATAAGTGTTTATTCTGCTATTGAGCTACGAGTTATATTTCCAAAGGGCTCAGAAGATCGCGAACTGATTAAAACAGCACATTTTTTGTTGGGGTTATGTGTTTTTATATTGGTTTGGTTTCGAATTTTAGCTCGAATTGTCACAACAACGCCCAGCCGCGAAAACTACGGTAAATTTCAAACCTATTTATCACAATTTATGTTTTTTGCATTATATGGCTTAATGATCATCATGCCACTTTTGGGCTGGTCTATCGTCAGTGCCGAGGGCCATATTATCAACATACTGGGCTTTGAATTACCGACCCTTCTGGATACCGATAAAGAACTTGCTCATGACATTGAAGAAATACACGAAACTTTGGGTAAAGTCGGCTACGGTTTAATTGCTTTTCATGCCACAGCCGCTTTGGGTCATCACTATATTAAAAAAGATGATACCTTAAAACGTATATTGCGGTTTAGGCAATAAAATGGAATACAATAACGAACACAAATCGGATCGTATAAGTTGGATAAGAGCCGTCGTATTGGGTGCCAACGACGGCATAGTATCTACAGCGAGCTTAATTATTGGCGTAGCTGCCTCGCAGGCGGCAGGCGATAACCTTTTTACCATTGGCATGGCAGGGTTAGTAGCAGGCGCGATGTCGATGGCCGCAGGTGAATATGTATCAGTGAGTTCTCAAACCGATATCGAAAAAGCGGAACTGGCCCTAGAAAAAAACCATCTTCAAAAGAATTGGACATTAGAGATTGAAGAGCTGGCTAATATTTACCACGAAAGAGGTGTTGATTTACCATTAGCCAAACAAGTTGCCAAACAATTGATGAAAAAAGATGCCATAGGTAGCCATGCTAGAGACGAACTGGGCATAACCGACTTATCACAAGGCAACCCTTTACAGGCAGCGGTATATTCTGCGCTGTCCTTTTCAGCAGGCGCCTCATTACCCGTGTTGATGATATTGCTGTTTAGTCAGCCAGCCTTAATACCAGCAGTTATTTGTATTTCACTATTGTCGCTTGTTGTATTAGGCAGCATATCAGCACACGCAGGTGGCGCTTCTAAAACCCGAGGCGCCATACGAGTTTTATTTTGGGGAGGTTTAGCTATGGCGGTGTCAATGGCAGTGGGCAGTCTATTTGACGTTAGTATTTAGTTGTTTTTGTTCGCTATTTCTTTTAACTACTTTCGTAACTACTTTTTATTATATACACCTTAACCTTTTCAAATGTCTTTGAGGCACTACCCGTTACTCAATATCTTAAGTAACGGGTCAGCTAATTCCTAGTTACGCACTTCACCATCGCCCATCACAATAAATTTTTCTGTAGTGAGTGATTCTGCACCCATTGGACCATAAGCGTGTAATTTGCTAGTTGATATTCCAATTTCAGCGCCTAAACCTAGCTGCCCACCATCAGAAAAACGCGATGAAGCATTGGCCATCACCACAGCTGAATTAACGCGGCGAATAAAGGCTTGGGTTTTAGAATAATCTTGGCTGACAATCACCTCGGTATGGCCTGAACCATATTCTTCGATATGCTCAATTGCTTTATCAAAATCAGCGACCACTTTGACTGCAATTTCCATAGCTAAATATTCTGCGTGCCAATCTTCTTCGGTGGCAATTTGTGCTCCGTTGAAGTATTCGATGCTGTTTTCACACGCATGTATAACAGTATTGAACTCAGCTAATAATGCTGCCGCTTTAGGCAAAAATGACGATGCAACAGCTTGGTGTACCAGTAATGTTTCTAAGGAATTACATACGCCGGTGCGCTGGGTTTTGCCGTTTTTAAGTATATTCAACGCTTTAACTTCATCAGCTTCGCTGTCTACATATAAATGACACACCCCTTTGTAATGCTGAATAACAGGGATACGGCTATTTTCACACACAAAACGAATAAGTCCTTCGCCACCTCTAGGAATAATCAAATCAATAGACTCGCTTAGCGTCATTAACTCATTCATTACACTGCGATCTGTATCCGGCACTACCACCACAGCTGCAGGGTCAAGTTGCTGTTTAGACAAGGCAACTTCAATGCATTTAGCCAAAGCTAAATTTGAATGTATGGCTTCTTTACCACCACGTAAAATCACAGCATTACCCGCTTTTAAACATAAGGCAGCGGCATCTATGGTCACATTGGGCCGCGATTCGTAAATCATCGCAATCACACCTAACGGAATACGCATTTT
>JBLHWB010000169.1:0-4877 GCA_047628915.1 Porticoccus sp.
AAAGGTCATGAGAATTATCAAGAAGCTGGTGGTAAGCGTATCGATTTCAGCGACGCAGATATTGCCGCCAAAGCATTTTTACTTCGGGGGGCAGCATAGTGATTGCTCCGTTGAGTTTAAAAAGCCTACAGCAAAAATTTTCGTGGCAGTTAGTTGGTGCTAACTGTAGTTTTGACTCGGTCTCAATCGATACCCGAACCATACAACCGGGGGATCTTTACGTGGCTTTAGTCGGTGACAATTTTGACGGTCACGACTTTGCCGCAGCAGCGATAGAGAAAGGCGCTTGCGCTGTATTGTCATCAAAAAAATTAGCCATAGCTGCGCCTCAGTTGATCGTATCAGATACGCGACTGGGTTTAGCGATGATTGCCAACACTGTTCGTAATCAATTTAACGGTATCTTGATCAGTCTTACCGGCAGTGCCGGCAAGACTACAGTGAAGGAAATGTTAGCAGCTATTTTTGCTGTCAAAGGTGAGGTGCTTGCCACCAAAGGTAATTTGAATAATGAAATTGGCGTGCCCTTAACCTTGTTGCAGCTTGAGCAGTTTCACGATTATGCAGTGATAGAGATGGGTGCTGGAAAGCCAGGTGATATTCGCTATCTAAGCCAAATTACTAGTCCTGAGATAGCGATTTTGTTGAATGCCAAGCCAGTACATCTCGATGGTATGGGTAGTGTTGAAGGTGTCGCGCAAACCAAGGGTGAAATCTTTGAAAATCTATCGAGCAAATGCCACGCAATTATTAATTTAGACGATGACTTTGCTGATTTGTGGAAACAGCGTATCGATACTGCTCAGATCGTCACCTTTGGTCTTAGCGCTGACGCTGATGTGCGAGCTGAAAATATTGAGCTGAGCGCGGATTCAGCTAAATTCAATTTGCTAGCAAATAATCACATTCAAGCCGTCAATTTATCGGTGGCTGGAGCGCACAATGTAGCAAATGCCTTGGCTGCCGCCGCCGCAGCAATTGCCGCAGGTCTTTCGATTAGTGAAATAGCTCAAGGTTTAACTGCTTTTTCAGGCGTTGACTCTCGCTTGAATCGCTGTAGCGGGATAAATGGCTGCATCGTTATCGATGATAGTTATAACGCAAACCCTGAAGCAATGATGGCCGCCATTGATGTGTTAGCGATGCAAGCAGGTAATCATGTTTTGGTGATAGGTGATATGGGCGAGCTAGGTGAAAAAGCTGATCAGTTTCATTTTGAGATAGGGCAGTATGCTAAGCAAAATAAAGTTAGTCGCATGCTGGCGGTTGGGGAATTAAGCCGCCACGCGATTAGAGGCTTTGGTGCTGATGGCGAATGGTTTTCATCGCAACAAGAATTAATTAGTAGTCTTATCAATAGCGTTAAAAAAACTGATGTTGTGTTGATTAAAGGCTCACGCAGTGCTGCTATGGAAAATGTGGTAATAAAAATAACAAATCCATCGAACGAAATGGTAGGGGGCTGAAATGCTACTTTGGTTATCTAGTTGGCTAAGCGAATATTACACCGCATTTGGAGTCTTTCAGTATTTAACCCTGCGTGGAATTCTAAGCATATTGACTGCATTAAGTATTGCTTTGTTAGTTGGCCCGACCATGATTGCCAAGCTTAATCATTATCAGATTGGTCAAACAATTAGAACTGATGGGCCGGCTAGTCATTTAAGTAAGTCGGGTACTCCGACCATGGGCGGAGCGCTGATCTTAACCGCCGTTGCGTTCTCTTCGCTGCTGTGGGGAGATCTGACCAATCGCTATGTCTGGATAGTGTTAATCGTTACCGGAATTTTTGCTGCCGTTGGTTGGGTTGATGACTATAGAAAAGTAGTAGAGAAAGATTCACGCGGCCTACCTGCTAGATGGAAATATTTTTGGCAGTCAGTTGGTGGTTTTGGTGCGGCGATTGCTTTGTATTATTTTGCTGAAATACCAGAGCACACTTCATTGTACGTTCCGTTTTTTAAGAACATTGCTATCGATCTTGGCCCCGCCTTCATATTGCTTACTTATTTTGTAATAGTCGGCAGCTCTAATGCGGTTAACTTAACTGATGGTCTGGATGGCTTGGCAATAATGCCGACGGTTTTAATCGGTGGCGCGCTGGGAATTATTGCCTACCTTACTGGCAATAGTCAGTTTTCTAGCTATTTGATCCTTCCTTACATTCCAGGTGCCGGCGAGTTACTCATTATATGCGCGGCTATTGTTGGGGCGGGCTTAGGATTCCTGTGGTTTAACACTTATCCAGCGCAAGTATTTATGGGTGATGTTGGTGCCTTGGCGCTGGGTGCAACGCTTGGAACTATAGCGGTTATTACCCGTCACGAAATAGTATTTTTCATCATGGGTGGAATCTTCGTTCTTGAAACTGTTTCGGTAATAATTCAGGTGACATCATTTAAGCTCACTGGTAAGCGGGTTTTTCGAATGGCACCTATCCATCATCACTACGAATTAAAAGGTTGGCCGGAGCCACGTATCATTGTGCGGTTTTGGATTATCACAGTAATTTTGGTTTTGATTGGTTTAGCAACGCTGAAACTAAGGTAAAAATGCAACAAATGTTAGCCACAGATAACGCAGTAGCAATTCTTGGTCTTGGAGTGACCGGAATGAGCTGTGCGCGTTACTTTGAAAATTGTGGTCGATCATTTGTGATGTTTGATGAAAACCCTGCACCGCAAAGTGTAATGAATTTCGAGAGAGATTTTCCACAGCATATGTTATCTGTCGGTCCTTTGCAGGAAAATGACTTGGCGACATTTAACACCATTGTGGTTAGCCCTGGTATTGCCCTTGATGTGCCAGCTATACGTCGTGCTTCAGTGTTTGGTGCTAACATTACTGGCGACATTTCATTATTTAAAGATGAAGTTACAGCGCCGGTGGTGGCGATTACGGGTTCAAATGGTAAAAGTACGGTCACTGCTCTGGTCGGCGAAATGGCGCAGCAAGCTGGGCGTAAAGTAGCCGTCGGCGGCAATATTGGTAAGCCGGTGTTAGACCTGTTGCTAGATGAAAATGACTATGACTTGTACGTTGTTGAATTGTCTAGTTATCAATTAGAGCGAACAGCTTTGTTGGCGGCAGATGCGGCGGTGGTGTTAAATCTCAGCCCTGATCATCTTGATCGTTATGCCAATATGATTGCTTATCACCAAGCTAAGCACCGCATTCATCGTGGCTGTCATTACTCAGTTTTTAATCGAGCAGATAGATTAACTCAGCCACTGCCAGCAAAAGATACCCAATTAGTGTCGTTTGGTCTTAATGCGGCTGACTTAAAGCAATATGGAGTTGATGCGGGTTTCGAGTATTTGATGTATGGCCCGAATAAGTTAATGCCTATTAGTGAAATGGGCCTACAAGGTAAGCACAACATTGAAAATGCCTTGGCTGCACTAGCGTTAGGCACGGGCATCGGCTTGCCGATGCCCGCGATGCTAACGGCGATAAGAAAATTTAAAGGCTTGTCTCATCGTTGTCAGTTTGTCGCAACGGTTGATGGCGTTGACTACATCAATGATTCCAAGGGTACTAATGTTGGTGCAACCCTTGCTGCAATACATGGCTTGGCAACAGGCAATAAAGATATTGTGCTGATTGCCGGCGGCGTCGGCAAAGGTGCCGACTTTAAGCCTCTAGTGGTCGCATCTGACAAGCTAAAAGCAGCAGTCCTTATCGGTAAGTCGGCTGATGAATTAGAAATAGTATTGTCATCTAAGGTGCTTTGTATTCGCGCTGACTCAATGAGCGATGCTGTCGAGCAAGCAGCACAGATAGCAGTTTCAGGTGATACAGTTTTATTGTCGCCAGCCTGCGCCAGTTTCGATATGTTTTCTAGCTTTGAGCATCGTGGTCAGGTGTTTGTTGATGCCATTAATGGTTTGCAGGCAGAGGCGTTGTCATGAGCACTCATGCAATCAAAGCCAGCCCTGTATCCGTGACTATAGATCAAGCCTTGATTGTGTTGGTTGTGACGCTAGCTGTGATTGGTTTCATCGCCATGAGTTCGGCATCAATGGAATATGCCTTCGAGCACTACGGCGATCCTTTTTACCATGTCATCCGTCATGGTATTTATTTGATGATGGCGACCGTCGTTGGGGTAGTCAGTTATAAATTCCCATTAGCAGTTTTAGAGCGCCACGGTTGGATGTTATTGCCCGCCGGTTTAGCGTTATTAGTACTGGTGCTTATTCCTGGTATTGGCAAAGAAGTTAACGGTAGTCAACGCTGGATTGGCGTCGGCCCGTTGACATTGCAGGTTTCTGAATTAGCGAAGCTGTTTGTCGTTATTTACATCGCTGGATATTTAGTGCGCCGAGAACATGAAGTGCGGCGTCAATGGAGTGGCTTTCTTAAACCTATGTTTATGATGGCTATATTTATTGCCTTGTTATTAGCCGAACCGGATTTTGGTGCGGCCGTGGTAATGATGGGCGCGGTAATGGTGATGATATTTTTAGGCGGGGTGCGCTTATCACAGTTTATGGCTTTACTTATTGTATGCACAGGTTCGGCTTATTTGATGGTAATTACCTCACCCTATCGGATGCGTCGAATGACTGCATTTACCGATCCATGGGCTGATCAATTTAATAGTGGTTATCAGTTGGTGCAGTCACTTATTGCCTTTGGCCGTGGTGAGATATTTGGGGTGGGTCTGGGTAATAGCGTACAAAAACTATTCTATTTGCCCGAGGCGCATACAGATTTTGTCTACGCTATTTTGGCAGAGGAATGGGGCGCATTTGGTGCAATCGTTGTTATCGGTTTGTTCGCCGCATTGATCGGACGAATATTAATTGTTGCTCGCAAGGCTGAAGTAGTTGGCCAGCGTTTTGGCGCTTATATTGCCTATGGCATTGCTATGC
>JBLHWB010000170.1:0-4820 GCA_047628915.1 Porticoccus sp.
TTTGCGCTTGGTAGTCAGACTTAAGCTTGTCTTCAATTTCAATCATCATTTCTAGGCGTTTTGCCGCTAGCATAGTTGTTTCCTGTTAAGTTTGTTGGGGGTGGATTTGATTCTTTTCGTTAGGTTGTGTGAATCACGGGCGGCGCTATAGCAAATTTAGTCCGATTATTGAATTCACACGATTAAACTGATAGTTACTACGATTTATTACGATTAGAGGTCCCGCGTTTTTTGAGTCGAGTTATTTGTCTTTCTTGCTGTTTTAACTCTTCAGGGGTCAATCGGCGCTCACGCTTGCGGCGCATATCTACCTGCTTATACAGCTCGGTAATCCCTTTCTGGTCTAGCTCCATCCATTTGCCTTCCGACAAAATTGGCGGAATAACCACACTGGCATAGCGTATACGTTTTAGGCGGCTAACCATCATACCTTGTGATTCCCACAGGCGGCGCACTTCGCGGTTTTTTCCTTCCTTAAGTGTTACTTGAAACCAACGGTTAATGCCTTTACCGCCAGCAATATCTATCCGATCAAATTTGGCAACACCGTCTTCTAGCTGCACTCCGTCAACCAAGTTTTGCAGCATTTCGTTATTGACCTCACCCATAATTCGGCACAGGTATTCACGCTCTATACTTGATGATGGATGCATTAGAGCATTGGCCAACTCTCCATCATTAGTGAAAATAAGTAAGCCACTAGTGTTGTAATCTAGCCGGCCTACTGACACCCAGCGCTCACCAGGAATGTTAGGCAAGCTGTCAAATACTGTCGCCCTACCTTCAGGGTCATTCTTCGACGTAATCTGCCCTTCGGGCTTATTATAAATAAGCACTCGACTACGCTTTTCTTTCGGCGCTAAACGTTTTAACGGTCTACCGTCAACGCTAATTTTATCCTCAGGCTCGACCCTGTCACCCAAGGTAGCTTTATTACCATTAACAATAATTCTGCCTGCCTCTATCCAGCGTTCCATTTCACGGCGTGAGCCTAAGCCAGTGGCAGCCAGCACTTTTTGTAACTTTTCAGAACTCATTGCTGGTTTTTCAGAACTTATTGGTGGTTTTTCAGAACTCATTTTTTGTCACTGCTATTAGCAATTGGCAACTCAGCTACACTGTCATCAATGGCTGTGGTGTCAGAATCATTTTCAGAATTTTCTTCAACGGTGCTGTCAGCGTAGTCTTCAGCAAACAACGATGAACTGTCATTCTCAGCGACAACTTCCGTTTCTTCTATAATCTCGTCTAAACCGGCATCGTCATTCGCACTCTGCACGGGCTGACTAATAACTTCACCAGTATCTTCACTAACAGGCTCGGCAACGTCTTCAATCACTTCTAGACCAAGCTCAGCGGTTAAATTATCTAAGTCTTGAATTTCAGCTAATGGCGGTAATTGATCCAAGCTTTTTAAATTAAAATAATCTAAAAAATTTTTGGTCGACGCATACATTGCCGGCCTGCCTGGCACCTCACGATGCCCTACTACACGAACCCAATCTCTATCCATAAGGGTGCGAATAATATTACTACTTACCGCAACACCACGAATCTCTTCTATATCGCCACGGGTGATAGGTTGACGATAGGCAATCAGCGCCAAAGTCTCTAATAATGCCCGCGAGTATTTTTGCGGTTTTTCTTCCCACAAACGGCCTATCCACGGCGCTAAGTCATCGCACACTTGAAATCGGTAACCACTGGCCACTTGTATCAACTCAAAACCGCGACCTTTAATGTCATTAGTAATATCTTCTAAGGCAGCTTTTATTTCATCTCTAGCAGGGCGCACTTCATCTTCTTCAAACAAGCTTTCTAGCTGAATAACTGTCATTGGTTTGCCAGCAGCTAATAATGCGCCTTCTAAAATTCTTTTTAGTCTATCGGGATCGAATGTCATGATGCTCTTGCTTTCACGTGTATTGGGCCAAAATCTTCGGTTTGAACTATTTCAACTAATTGCTCTTTTATTAATTCCATTATCGCCAAAAAGGTAACCACAACACCTAAGCGCCCTTCGTCTACAACAAATAAAGACACAAAAGGTACAAACTGCTTACCCTGTAATTTACTTAGCACCTGCGACATACGCTCGCGGGTCGATAATTGCTCACGCTCTACTTGGTGACTGGCATACATATCGGCGCGCTTTAATACTTCCGCTAGGCATACTAATAGTTCTCTCATTTCTACGTCAGGTTCAGGCCGTTGCTTATCAATTTCTGGCGGTTCGGCAGAGGCTTGATGCACATTACGTCCCAACCGAGGTAATTCATCAATATCTTGCGCTGCCGCTTTAAAGCGTTCGTATTCTTGCAAGCGACGTATTAGTGCAGCTCTTGGATCCTCGCCATCTTCGTCTAAAGCTTCTTCGCTACGTGGCAATAACATACGCGACTTAATTTCGGCCAACATGGCTGCCATTACCAAGTATTCTGCGGCTAATTCAAACTGCATTGAATCCATTAACTCAACATAAGAAATATACTGTTTGGTAATTTCAAACACATTAATTTCTAAAATATCGATGTTCTGCCGCTTAATTAAATACAGTAATAAATCTAACGGCCCTTCAAAGGTATCTAAAAACACCTCAAGCGCTTCAGGTGGAATGTATAAATCTTTAGGTAATACAGTAACTGCTTCACCACGAACTATCGCAAACGGCATTTCTTCCTGCTGGGCACCCATCGCCTGCCTTGCCATTTCTAGGCGCGAGACAATTTGCTCTTGGTAATCAGGCTGGTCATGCTCAGGTGTTGTTTGCTCGCCCGCCTCAGTCGCTAATTGCTCTGGCGCGTCTGCGGGCAGCTGATTCGATGAATTATCGGCGGTGTCACTCATGAATGGTCAATCTTATTAAAACAGTATGACTTATTATAACCGCTAGCACAGTCTCTAGCACAGACAAAAATCACCACAGGCACCGGGTTTACTAAAATAGTTAGATAAAATCTTCCACTGAACCCTTCCCTTCCCGCATAACCAGCGGCACATCATCCTCAAATGCTATAACCGAGGTCGCTTCAAAGCCACAAAAGCCCCCGTCTATGACTAAATCAACTTCATACTCGAGGGTTTCTCGGATCTCCCACGGGTCAGTTAGTGGCAGCTCCTCATCTGGCATTATTAGAGTAACGCTCATCATCGGCTCACCTAATTCATCCAACAAGCCAAGAGTTATAGGGTTTTCTGGCACTCGGATGCCGATAGTCTTACGTTTGGCTTGCATCAAACGCTTTGGGACCTCGCTGGTGGCAGGCAAAATAAAGGTATAAGGGCCCGGCGTATGTGCCTTTAATAAGCGATATACCGCATTGCCAAACTTGGCATAAGTCGATATCTCAGAAAGGTCACGACATACCAAGGTAAAGTTATGGCTATCATCTAAGCGTCTGATTCGGCGGATTCTATCCATCGCTTTTTTATCGCCCATATGACAACCCAAGGCATAGGCTGAATCAGTCGGATAGGCGATAACACCGCCATCTTTAATAATATCTGCCGCTTGGCGAATTAGACGCTGCTGGGGGTTATCCGGGTGAATACTAAAAAACTGACTCATTGTATTCCTTCACTAGCTAAAGTCTCACGACTCAAAGTAATTGATGCATCAATTGACGCTATAAACTTAGCATGTTTCCAAATTGGCATAATACCCTTAGGTATCGATTGGCGCTTACCTAACCGCCGCCAACCATGCTTTGGTGAGTGAAAATCGCTGCCTACTGACACCGGCAGCTCTTTCTTCAAACAAACAGCTTGTACCATACCAATGGCTTTAGCGCTGGCATTAACCGCAGCAAGCTCAATTGCTAAGCCGCCGGCATCAATAAAATCATCAACCAACTCACCTAATTTAGTACGCGTAAGCTCGTAGGCTTCTGGATGAGCCAATACCGCGACCCCGCCACTGGCGTTAATCCAGCCAATCACTTCGTCTAATTCAGGCCACTGGCTTGCCACATTACCTAATTTTCCCGCCCCTAAATACTTGGTGAAGGCCTGATTAAAACTGCTAACCACACCCCGATTAACAAGCACCTGAGCAAAATGAGGTCGACATGGCGGTTTGCCAGCGCTCAACTCCATAACCGCTGGCAAACTATTAGCGATACCTACCTTGGCGAGTTTTACCGCAATGGCTTCAGCACGCGCTTGCCTAAGGTTTTGCATCTGAGCAACACCTTGCTTAAATATCTTATTATCAACATCGACATTTAGACCAACAACATGGATACCGCGCCCCCGCCAAGCACTAGAAAACTCTATTCCGGCTTGCAGCTGCATATCGCCTTTTTTTGGTTGGCCTCCCACTCTCTTAGCCGAACCCTCACGCAAGGCCAAAAAACCATCTACAGTGTCATGGTCAGTTAGCGACATCATCTCTACATTTTCATCCAGCGCTGCTAACATCAAAGCTTGGGGCGACAAGCTACCATCAGATGCGGTGCTATGGGTGTGAAAATCTACAATTGTTACCATCAGAGCCTTTGAGCAGTTGTGTATTCGTAAAAAAGCATTAACATGCTTCCTTTTAATTTAGCGCCAAGTGTCGGCAATTTGGAACAACAAAGCAATATGAAACAGTTCGCAGAACTTATTCCCATCGCATTATTTTTTATCGTTTACCAAATGAATGGTTCTGTATTGGAATTTGGCGGCTGGAGCCTCACTGTTGACGGTATATTTACCGCCACACAGGTACTTATCGCTGCGACCACTGTCCAAGTAGCAATTACCGTCATAATTGCTAAAAGACTCGAAAAAAAGCAAATAGGTATTCTTGTCGCTATTTGGTTATTTGGTGGCTTAAC
>JBLHWB010000171.1:0-4720 GCA_047628915.1 Porticoccus sp.
TGATATTTTAGGCCATGAGGGTGAAGGCAGTCTGTATCAGTATCTGCAAACTAAGGGCTGGGCAGAGAGTCTGTCTGCCGGCATTGGGATTGAATATAATGGTGGTGGATTATTTGGCATAAAAGTTGCGCTAACTGAAATCGGTTTACAGCATGTTGATGATGTCGCTGATGCTATTTTTTATGCCATATCATTAGTCCGCGAGCAAGGTATAGCGGAATCTAGGTTTGAACAGCAACAATTAATTAATCGTCTAAACTTTGAATATTTAGAGCAAGTTGCAGCGGTGCATTATGTAATGGATTTGTCTTCTCGCATGGGCCTGTATCAGCCAAAGAATATTTTACAGGGGCCATATTCATTAAAGCTTTATGATCAGCAGGCGATAAATTCGTATCTGAATGCTATGCGTCCTGAGAGCGCCTTAGTGTCGGTGACTGCGCCAAATTTTGTTGGAGACACTAAGTCTAAGTATTACAGCACCCCATACACGGCCAAAAAAATAGCGGCTGAACAGATCGAAAAGTGGAATAACGTGATGGCTATTGATGATATTAATATGCCTGCGTCAAATAGTTTTATTCCACAAGATTTCTCAATAGTAGACAAAATGCCACAGCCTGAGCCAAGGCAGCTAGAACCGGTTGGCGCAGTTGAATTATGGTATGGGCAGTCATCTTTTGAAGGGCCACGTGGTGCAATTTATTTGCAATTAAACAACGCACTGGTTAATGCTAGTCCTAAGAATTCAGCAATGTCGCAGCTACTGGTCGCGTTGTTAAATGATAGTTTAAATAGTAAAGCATACCCTGCAAGATTGGTCGGTTTCTCTCAGTCGGTGTCGTCTAGTCGTAGAGGAATACAGATAACAACTGGTGGCTACAATGATAAGCAAGAACAATTATTGGAACTGGTTTTAACTGAACTAGCTGGGGCTGAATTTAGCGAAGATAGATTCATGGCATTGAAGCAACAATTGATAAAAGACTGGCGCAACTCAATTATCAATGCGCCGTCAAGAGTATTGATGCAAAAGTTGAGTGAGAGTATTTATCTTCATGGCTGGTCTGACGATAAACTAATCGCTGCTGTGCAAACTGTCGGTTTGGCCGACATTCTTGATTTTTCCAATAGTCTAATTACCTCATCAACACCAACGATGTTGGTCTATGGTAATTTTTCTGCCGCAACGGCCACAGCAATGGCGGAAAAAGTTGATCAGGTGCTAGTCGCTAACTCTAGTGAAGAAACGTTGGTCGAGCTGGTTAGGCTGCCAAAAGGCAAACATCTGTTATCAGTCCAAGTGCCACACAATGACGCCGCCACTGTGCTTTATATGCAGGCGCCAACAGAGGGTTATGCTGCAAGAGCTAAAATGGGTATTACCTCGCAGGTGCTTAAGCCGGCTTATTTTAACTCGCTGAGAACTGAGCAGCAGTTTGGTTATATTGTTTACGCTAATGTCAGTGTTATGCAGCGCCTAGGTGGTATGGTCTTTATTGTCCAGTCGCCTACTAACAGTCCGGCAGAGATAGAAGCTGCCACTCGAGAGTTTTTTAAGCAGTCTTTGGAAGTTGTGCAAAATATGACGGTTGAAGAATATAGTCAGCATCAGCAGTCATTAATTGCTGCATTGTCGCAGCCGCCACAAAACTTGGCGGAAGAGGCGGGAGATTATTGGTATCAACTAATTCATGGATATAGTGAATTCGAATTAGATAGAGAGTTGATAGATGCCATTAATTCATTGGACTTAACGCAGTGGCAGCAGTTTTACCAAAGCTATTTTGTTGCTGGCAATGAAAGGAGCTTATTATTGGTGTCCAGCGGTAAAACTAAAAAAGACGCTGACAAACTGATCCAGCAGTATCAGTTAGTTGACGACATAGATAAGTTTAAGCAAACCGCTGAAAACCTTGGGTTTAGATAGTTGTAGCCGACTTCCAGCAATTTTTATCACGGTAAACGTGGTGTGATCAGCTATGCTTTTGTTTGATATTGTTTGGGCCGTCTGCTAACTTTGGTTGATAAGTTATTGATACCTATAATATTAGTGCTATAAAAATAGTTGCTTGTTCCCAACAGCGGATTTCACCAACAGGTGGATGAAGAGTTTTAAAGCTCACCAGACTAAGTGGGTTTGTAGAAGTTTAACTAGGGTGGCGGTAAACCTGCAATCCTTAATTTAAGCGGCAGTATCTGGTGATCCCTGATAGCGTCGCAGATGGAACGAGGTAATAATGGCAGAAGATATAGATCCTATCGAAACGCAGGAGTGGCTTAGTGCCCTTGATTCTGTGTTACACAACGAAGGCAAAGGCCGCAGTGCTTTTTTATTGCAACAACTGACTAATAGAGCAGTTGATGAAGGTATAGAGTTACCTCCTGCGATTACCACGCCTTATCGTAATACCATCACGCCTGCTTACGAAAAACATATGCCAGGCGATTTATTTATTGAGCGCAAAATCCGCTCGATGATTCGCTGGAATGCCCTGGCAATGGTGTCGCGAGCAAATAGCAACAATGAAGATAGCTTGGGTGGGCATATATCTAGCTTCGCCTCTAGCGCGACTCTTTATGATGTTGGCTTCAATTATTTTTTCCAGGGTGGTGATGGCGATAGACCTGCCGACTTAATTTATTACCAAGGGCATAGCGCACCTGGTATTTACGCGCGCTCGTTTTTAGAGGGCCGTATTGAAGAGGCGCAACTAGATAATTTTCGGCGTGAAGTTGATGGCGATGGTTTATCATCTTACCCTCACCCTTGGCTAATGCCTGATTATTGGCAATTCCCCACAGTATCTATGGGGCTAGGGCCAATTCAAGCGATCTATCATGCGCATGTGCAAAAGTATCAAACCACCCGTGGTTTAGTTGATAACACTGATCGAAATATTTGGTGTTTTTTAGGTGACGGAGAATGTGATGAGCCTGAATCCTTAGGCGCGATTTCTTTAGCCGGTAGAGAGCAACTGGGTAATCTTATATTTGTGGTTAACTGTAATTTACAGCGCTTAGATGGACCTGTGCGTGGCAATGGAAAAATTGTACAAGAGCTTGAAGGCGCATTTCGTGGCGCTGGTTGGAATGTCATTAAGGTCTTATGGGGACGCTTGTGGGATCCATTGTTAGAGCGTGACAAAACTGGTTTATTGCAAAAGCGTATGGACGAAGTGTGTGACGGCGAATTACAAAACTATAAAGCCAACGGCGGCGCTTATACTCGAGAGCATTTTTTTGGTAAATACCCTGAGTTATTAGAACTCGTTAAAGATTTAAGCGATGACGACATTATGCGTTTGAACCGTGGTGGCCATGATCCTTACAAGGTTTATGCGGCTTATGCCCAAGCGGTAGAAAGTACTGAACAGCCTACGGTTATCTTGGCTCAAACAGTCAAAGGCTATGGCATGGGAGCGGCTGGTGAGGCGCAAAATGAAACCCACTCGCTGAAAAAGCTAGATATAGAAAGTTTAAAGGATTTTAGAGACCGCTTTGACATTCCAATCAGCGATGATCAACTGCCAGCTATGCCCTATTATCGCCCCGCGCCAGATAGCCCAGAAATGGTTTATATGCAGCGTAGCCGTCAGCGCTTAGGCGGCTATTTACCTAAGCGGCAGGCCAATTCAATTAAGCTAGATACTCCGCCTTTAGATACATTTAAAGCGCAATTAAAAAGCAGCGGTAAGCGCGAACTATCAACTACCATGGCGTTTGTACGAATGCTGTCTACCTTGACTAAAGACAAGGCTATTGGCGCGAGTATTGTGCCTATTGTGCCGGATGAAGCGCGCACCTTTGGTATGGAAGGCATGTTTCGCCAACTTGGAATCTACTCGTCGGTTGGGCAGCGCTACAAACCCCATGATTCTGACAATTTAATGTATTACAAAGAGGACCAACAAGGACAAATATTAGAAGAGGGGATTAACGAAGCGGGTGCAACATCGGCATGGATTGCTTGTGCTACCTCTTATAGTGTTAGTAACTCGCCGTTGATTCCATTTTACATTTTCTATTCTATGTTTGGCTTTCAGCGAGTAATGGATTTACTTTGGGCCGCTGGTGATTCCCAAGCAAGGGGTTTTTTACTCGGCGCAACTTCTGGTAGAACAACGCTCAACGGAGAGGGTTTGCAACACCAGGATGGTCACAGCCATTTAATGGCTCACATGATTCCTAATTGCGTTTCTTATGACCCGACTTACGCCTATGAGCTAGCCATCATTATTCAGCATGGCTTAAAACGTATGTATCAAGATGATGAAAATTGTTTTTATTACATTACTTTGATGAACGAGAATTGGCATCATCCTGAAATGCCCATCGGTTGTGAAGAGGGTGTTATTAATGGCATGTATAAATTAACTGCCGCAGCAGAAGGCGCTAAGCACACTGTTCAATTACTAGGTAGTGGTGCAATTTTAGGCGAGGTAATTGAAGCTGCAAAAATACTGCAAGACGATTACCACGTAGCTGCTGATATTTGGAGTATGACAAGTTTCACTCAACTTATTCGCGATGCGCAAGAATGTGACCGTTGGAATCTATTACACCCAGAAGAGACGGCTAAGTCACCATATATTACTCAGCAACTAGCTGTTGCTGACGGGCCTGTTATTGCCGCCTCCGATTATATAAAAACGTCACTGTCGCAGTTAGCAATGTACATTCCGCTTCACTATTCCGTGCTAGGGACTGATGGTTTTGG
>JBLHWB010000172.1:0-4712 GCA_047628915.1 Porticoccus sp.
CCAGTTATACCGACTGTGATTTCAGCCACTGATCAATGCAGCCTATGGGCTGCTATGACCCCTACGGGGTTTCGCCGCTTTGCGTCTCATCCAAACTGCATACGCAGTTAGTCAGACACCTCACCATATTAGGACTGTATTTTGCTATAGGTATTTTCGAAGAATTCAACAACAACTTTTTGATTAATCATCATTTCTCTCGAAGACTATACACCTTGAAGCGCCGCGTACTCTAGCGAAAGAGCGCATCACAAGCAAGGGAATCACTGGTTATTGTCGAACCAATCTGATGTTTGGTACTTGCTCACTAGTACTGGTTCGATAGGGATTAATATCAAGCCCACCGCGGCGAACAAAGCGCGCGTAAACCGTCAGCTCTTGTGGCCTAGATAGTTCAAGTAAGTCTAAATAAATTTGCTCTACGCACTGCTCGTGAAAGCCCTGATGGTTGTGGTAGGAAATAATGTATTGCAGTAAAGCGCCTCGATCTAACTGTTGCCCTTTATAGGCTATATAGAGCGTAGCCCAGTCAGGCTGATTAGTAACAGGGCAATTGGAGCGAAACAAATTGCTGTTTAGCTGTTCGCTAACAACATTCTGGCTAGCAAAGCTCAACAGCCCCGCATCAGGGTTATCATGGTTTGCCGCAATGATATCTAGGCCATCAATATTGTCACCAGGGCATTGGTCTAACCCACGTTGAGAATACTGCTCCAAGGTGTACAGCCTTACTTCAACATCGACCCCGATTATCGACGATATGTCAGCCGCAATTAAACTAGTGACAGCTTCTGCGTTTTCTAACTTACACTGGTTAAACGAATTGAAATAAAGCTTTAATGATTTTGACTCAACGATATTAGGGCTGTCGCAAGGGATTTCTATCTCAGCTATCGCTACTTCTGGCTTACCGTTGGCGCCCAACCAAGACAGCTCATAGGCGGTCCACACATCAACTCCATTAAACGGCAAAGCATTCGCGCTTACATTGAGACTTTCACGCGCCTGTTCTCGCGGTATAGGATACAAAACGTCAGGCGCATAGACGCTGCTAGCGGCTATTGTTTTACCGAGTGGTGAGCTGTCAGCGTAATTGGCCATATCGGTACCCTGCTATGTTCTTAGCTTTTTGCCACTGTTAAGCAAATGCAGACTATAAGTAAAGGCGGCGACAATAAATACCAAAGTCATGGTAAATGCCCAAACAATATTTATGTCAGACACGCCCAAGATCCCATATCGAAAGCCGTTAACCATATACAGTATTGGATTTAATTGAGATAAATTTGCCCAAAATTCTGGTAGTAAATCAATTGAGTAAAACACCCCACCTAAATAAATCAGCGGCGTTAATACGAAGGTTGGAATGATTGAAATGTCATCAAAAGATTCTGCAAACACTGCATTTATAAAACCAGCCAATGAAAATAAAATTGAGGTCAGCACTACGATGGAAATAGTAATCCATATATTATGAACGCTAAGATCAGCAAAAAAAGTCGCTAATATTGTTACTACAAAACCAACCATTAAACCCCGCGCCACGCCGCCGCAAACAAAGCCTAACAAAATAATATAGTTCGGTAATGGTGATACCAGCATTTCATCAACGTGACGCTGAAACCGGGCGTTAAAAAACGATGACACCACATTGGAGTATGAGTTGGTGATTACTCCCATCATAATCAAACCCGGAACGACAAATTCCATATAACTGAAGCCGCCCATTTGGCCAATGCGAGAACCGATCAAGTTACCAAAAATAATAAAATACAACATGATGGTAATGGCAGGTGGGACTATAGTTTGCACCCAAATCCGCATAAAGCGCCGGACTTCTTTGGTGACAATTGTCTGAAAAGCGATGAACTTAGCTTTATTATCCATTGTTCGCGCCCTCTACTAAGGTCATAAACAACTCTTCTAAACGGTTAGATTTGTTACGCATACTAACTACTTCTACCCCAGCTTGGGTAAAGCTAGCGACAATAGTATTTAGACTTTCACCTTGATTAAGGGTTATTTCAAAGCAATGCGGGTCAATAACCGTCGTTTCATAATTGGCTACAGTGAAGTTTTCGGGTAAATCGGTTTTAGTATCAAACACAAACGACTGTTTATCCATTTTTTGTAACAGCGCCTTCATACTGCTATTAGCGACTATCTCACCATTATTAATAATGGCCACATTACGGCACAGGCTCTCTGCTTCTTCTAAATAGTGAGTAGTTAAAATGATAGTTGTTCCCGCGGTATTAATTTTTTGCAAGAACTTCCACATTGAGCGGCGAATTTCTATGTCAACGCCGGCGGTAGGCTCATCTAATATCAACAGTTTCGGCTCGTGCACCAAGGCACGGGCAATCATTAGTCGCCGCTTCATACCGCCAGATAAAGTTCTCGCGATCTCGTCTTTTTTATCCCAGAGGCCTAATTGTTTAAGATATTTTTCAGCCCGCTCTTTTGCTAGCGGTAACGGCATACCGTAATAACCGGCTTGGGTAACAACAATATTGAACACTTTTTCAAATAGATTGAAATTGAATTCTTGTGGCACAACGCCAATAAAGTTTTTTGCCGCTGAAAAATCTTCATCAGTATCGACGCCAAATACTCGTACTTTACCGCCAGTTTTATTCACTAGTGAGCAAATAATACCGATGGTGGTCGACTTGCCAGCACCATTAGGACCCAGCAAGGCGAAAAAATCGCCCTCTTCTACTTGCAGGTCGATGCCGTTAAGTGCTTGAAAACCATTGGAATAAGTTTTTTCTAGTTGAGAAATGGATAGCGCTGCAACCATAAGATTCGATCCTGTGACTAAGTCTTGTATCTTGGCGGTTTCGGGGCGAATAACAAGCCGCGCAGACATAAAAAAACCGCGTACTAGTAAGTACACGGTTTTTAAATTTGGAGCGACTAACGAGGTTCGAACTCGTGACCTGTACCTTGGCAAGGTACCGCTCTACCAACTGAGCTACAGTCGCTTTAGTACGTTACTCTGTGCTCACTAGTGAGCTGCCGAGAATGACGCTGTTATAACCCGAAGGTTATAAATGGCGTCCCCTAGGGGACTCGAACCCCTGTTACCGCCGTGAAAGGGCGGTGTCCTAGGCCACTAGACGAAGGGGACGCGGCCTTGGTACTTCCAAACCCTTTGTATTGCTACATAGTGTCTGGAAGTGGCGCGCATTCTAGAAATGATGGTCGCTTTAGTCAAGCCAAAATGTTGATTATCTTCAATTATTTAGCAGTTAATCCTCAACTGCATTAAACCAAGGAATATGAAGCCGAATAAAGCACTATAACTGCCTATAATTCATCCAATTTGAGTGATGCTGAATTAATACAAAAGCGCAGACCTGTCGGCTGAGGTCCATCTTCAAATACATGACCCAAATGCGAGTCACATTTGGCACATCTCACCTCTACGCGAGTCATCCCCAGGCTGGCATCAGACACTGACGTAACAGCCTCGCTTTCAAGCGGCTGGTAAAAACTTGGCCAACCGCTGCCAGAGTCATATTTGGTGTCAGAATCGAATAAGGGCTCGGCGCAGCACTTACACAAATATTGCCCCGGCGTTTTGGTATCAACGTATTCACCGGTAAAAGCTCGCTCAGTGCCGCCTTCTCGGCAAACATGATAATCATCAGCACTTAACTCAGCGCGCCAATCTTGCTCGGTTTTGTCTATTTTAGTCATTTATTCACCATTATCTTTATAAATAGTCGTATTTGCTGTTGCCCATAGTACATTGGCTATTTATATTCACAAACCTGATTTAATACCGTTTTGCATTACTGAGATAACTATGTCCATCATTAAGAAATCTAACAAGCTTGAAGGCGTTTGCTACGACATTCGAGGCCCTGTGCTGCAGGAAGCAAATCGTATGGAAGAAGAAGGCCAACGTATTCTGAAGCTCAACATCGGCAACCCTACTCCGTTTGGTTTTGCCGCACCTGATGAGATTATCCAAGATGTTATCCGTAACTTACCCGCCGCCGAGGGTTATTGTGACGCCAAAGGCTTATTTGCCGCCCGTAAAGCGGTTATGCAGTACTGTCAGCAAATTCAAATAGAAAACGTGACCATAGATGACATATTTATGGGTAACGGCGTCAGCGAGCTCATTGTTATGTGTATGCAGGCGCTTATTAACGATGGTGACGAGTTTTTGATCCCGGCGCCTGATTATCCACTGTGGACCGCAGCGGTCACACTGGCTGGCGGCAAAGCCGTGCATTACCGATGCGATGAAGACGCCGATTGGACGCCTGACCTTGCTGATATCAAAAGTAAGATTAATAGCCGTACCCGCGGCATCTTAATTATTAACCCTAACAACCCTACTGGTGCGGTTTATCCAGAAGATGTGGTTAAGGGTGTGGTGAAACTTGCCAGTGAAAATAATTTAGTATTATTTGCCGACGAAATTTATGACAAAATTCTCTATGACGATGCAGTTCACTACCCCGCTGGTCGATACGCTGAAGACATTCTGTGTATTAGTTTTAACGGTTTATCTAAAAGCTATCGTTTATCGGGCTTTCGTTCTGGCTGGCTGGTGTTGTCGGGAGCTAAACATAAAGCCAAAGATTTTATCGAAGGTTTAAATATTCTGGCCTCTATGCGCTTGTGCGCTAATGTACCGGCACAATATGCAGTACAAACGGCACTCGGTGGCTATCAAAGTATTAATGACTTGA
>JBLHWB010000173.1:0-4630 GCA_047628915.1 Porticoccus sp.
CTGAACTAACAGACTCACCTACCATGGACTTAACTGGATAGCGCCATAACTCTTTTACTGTACCGACAACTTCTACCATTATATTTTATCCGCCTGCGCTCTAGCTAAAGGGCGAAATTAACAAATTTACCCACAACCTAACATGACTATTTCAATCAACAACCAGAATCAATCTTCCCGTAGTTGCTGCGCCTTGATAAACTGTCTGCTTGTTTGCGTTGACATAGAACCTCACTAGTAAAGATACTACTGACAGAGTGATTCAATTTCATCCCATTACAAAGCTTTATAATCTAGCTTTATACTTCAGCGAGCACTATTAACTTGAACAATAGCGAGCAAATAAGCAAGTCGTTTTCGGCTTTAGACATTCCGCAAGGTGAGCTAACAGAAGTCGAATTCGATAGCTGCACCTTTACCGGCACCGACTTCAGTGATGTTACTTTTAGAAGTTGTCATTTTATAGACTGTCGATTTGAGCAATGTAATTTAAGTAACTGTATTATTGCCTACTGCCGCTTCAGCAATGTCGAGTTTAACGAATGTAAACTAGTCGGTATCGATTGGACCAGAGTTTCATGGCCTAATATCGTTGTAGCTGCGCCCATAGCATTTAACAAGTGCATTATTAATAACTCATCTTTCTTTGGCCTAAGCTTATCTGAGATACAGATAAAAGAGTGTAAAGCTCACGACGTAGATTTTCGTGAAGCCGACTTATCCAGCGCTAATTTGGCATATACAGACCTAGCCTACAGTATCTTCAGTAACACTAATCTAAAAGAAGCTAACTTTGCTGATGCAATTAATTATAATATTGATGTGGCACATAACAATATTAGTGGCGCTAAGTTTTGCCGCGATGAAGCAGTTAATTTATTAACAAGCTTAGGAATTGAACTAGTCGACTAGCCTAGAATATTTTATTAACCGCTACCGGAATAACAATGCATCTCAGAAACAGTAATATTGAAAAACTACCTACAGAAGTCTATGACGTATTAATTGTCGGCGGCGGAATTAACGGTGCTGTAGCGGCGGCATCATTGGCCGCAAAAGGAGTCAAAGTTGCGCTAATTGATCGCAATGACTTTTCCGGCGGCACTAGTTCACAATCATCAAACCTTGCTTGGGGTGGCATTAAGTATTTGGAGAGCTATGAATTTCTTTTGGTCAATAAACTCTGTAAAAGCCGTAACCATTTAATGGCAAGTTATCCTTCTACTGTTAAAGAAATTCGATTCATGACCACTATTGCTAAAGGTTTTCGCTACCCAGTTTGGCTAGTTTACTTAAGTACTTTACTGTACTGGGTCATCGGTAGATTTAACACTAAAGCACCAACCTATCACTCTGCTAGCAATATCGAAACGTCTAATCCGGTGATAAACACTGCCAACGCCCAAGGCGGCTTTGAATACTCCGACTGTTATTTGTATGACAATGATGCCCGTTTTGTTTTTAACTTTATCCGCACCGCTATGGATTATGACTGTATTGCTGCCAACTATGTAGAATCAATGGGATCCCAGCGTCGTCGCGAGCTCTGGCATACCAAAGCCAGAAACACTATTGATGGCGAGGAGTTTTCTATTCGCTCTAAAGCAATCATCAATGCCTGCGGTCCTTGGGTAGACCAACACAACACAGCAAATAATCAAACTACTAATTGCCATCACTTGTTTTCCAAAGGGATTCATTTAATCGTTGATAAGATAGGTGTGGCTGAAAAAGTCTTAACATTTTTTGCTAGTGATGGACGGATGTTTTTCGTTATTCCAATGGGCCCAAAAACCTGCATAGGCACTACCGACACCCAAGTCGATCAACCCAATGCTGATATTAACGATGAAGACAGGCAGTTTGTTCTGGATAACATTAATGCCTTGCTAGACTTGCCGAAGCCACTAACAAAAAAAGATATCGTTGCCGAGCGCTGGGGCATACGTCCGCTGGCACAGGAAGGCGGTGATGGTATTGCCGACTGGGTGAAGCTGTCACGCAAACATAGTATTGAAGTGAATCTTGCAGATAAATACCTGAGTATTTTTGGTGGTAAACTAACCGACTGTTTGAACGTGGGCAATGAAGTAGCCAAACATATTGCCGCGATGAATATTAATACGCCCTACCCTACAAAAAAATGGTATGGCGAACCAAGTAAGTCGGTGCATGATGAATTTCTTCATCAGGCTCGGCTAATGGACTTAGATGATATGACTGACCCGTCATCGCCAGAGCCATTAACCACAAGGTTGTGGCGTAGATATGGACGCAATGCTTTAGAAATACTTGAAAGTATCAGAGAGTATCCAGAGCGAGCAGAGCTACTAATAGAGAACGCTGAATATTTACGTGGAGAAATAGAGCTAGCCGCTAGGCGTGAAATGATTACCACCTTGGATGACTTTTTAAGGCGGCGCTCAAAAATATCGCAAGTGGTTAGCCACCAAGACATTATTAATGCACCAGGATTGAAAGTCGCCTGCGAAATTTTATTTGGTGATTTAGCCGAAGAAAAGCTCAACGAGTATATTCAAAGTAAAGCTAAGACTGCTTAAACCGCACAATTAGCTTACCTATAGCAGTCGTCACCAGCCACGCGAACAAAATAATAGCGCCCTGAATACCTATAACACGATCAATATCGGGCGCATTAAATGATTCAACCATAAAGCCATAAGCCAGCAAAAATGGTGAGGCAATAATCAGGCTCTGGTTGGCATTAAAATACCAACGCAGTTTGTTGGGCTCCACATAATAAAGACCAAAAATAATATTGATAAAGCAGCCGAAAAAGAAATACACATGAGATGAGCGCAGCAACAGTCTTGGGGCATCAGCTAAATCTTGTAGGCCATTCATCATTAGCGCGAAATATTGGCCAGACAATAGGAACAGCACCATACCCACAATTCCTACCCACAAATGTATGCTCTTAATCATCATATTTCCCTAGGTGACCCTAAAATTGCCGAAAACGGTAAATAAGTATAATTACCGAGTTAATCTAATTGACAATCATTCTCATTATCATTAATATCTACATCAAATCGACCAATACAGATATTTAGGAAGATAATAGATTATGTACGTATGCATCTGCAAAGGTATTACCGACCACCAGATTAGAAGCGCTGTAAACAGCGGTGCTAGCTCGTTTCGTCAGGTAAGAAATGCTTTGGGCGTAGCCAGTCAATGCGGTAAATGTGCATGTCTTGCTAAAGACGTTATTAATGAAGCGGTTGCCGACAACAATGCCAGCTTTTGCGACGATATGTACTACGCGGCAGGTTAAGTCTGCCACCTGATAGCTTTCCCCCGCTCCCCTTTATTATCTAGCAAGTTCAATTCAACGCTTAGCACTAAAGTTAATAATGCTTGTGATTCTCATTATTATTTCTTTTAAAATCAATAGCTTAGGTTGACATTTTACCCATCCACCAGCAAACTGGCCGCAAGTTACTTTTACCCAATTCAAGAGGCAATACCATGAAAGGTGATCCAAAAGTCATCGCGCTTTTAAACCAAGCATTAGCTAACGAACTAGTAGCCATTAACCAATACTTTTTGCATTCGCGCATGTATAAAGATTGGGGCTTAAAACAGCTAGCTGACAAAGAATATGAAGAATCAATTGATGAAATGAAGCACGCCGACCTACTAATCGAGCGTATTTTATTTCTAGAAGGTTTACCTAACCTACAAGATTTAGGTAAATTATTTATCGGTCAAAACACTAAAGAAATGCTCGAATGTGACTTAAAACTTGAGCACATAGCGGTACCTGATTTACGCGATGGCGTTGAGCATAGTGAGTCAGTTCGCGATTACGTAAGCCGCGACTTATTTCAAAACATCCTCGAGTCAGAAGAAGAGCATGTTGACTGGCTTGAAACTCAGCTAAGTCTAATTGAAAAAGTTGGCATCCAAAATTACCAACAGAGCATGATGGGTACCTAATTACTCAAGGTGAGTTAACATTATAAAATGAAACTCACCGAATGTCCTAAATGTAAAAACATACAGGCCGCAGCTAGACAGTGCTCTAACTGCGGCCTTATCTTTGCTAAATATTTTAAATATAATCCGCAACTAGTAACTGAAAAAACAGCAGTAACAGAACCTAAGCAAACATCCGCTATAAACCCCGCAGAACTAATTCGTATTTATAAAAAAAAACCCAATAATTATCGTTTAGTTAAATTCGCATTAGTGGCTTTACTGATCTTTTTTAGCGGCCAAATACTGTTTACAGGAATCAATGGCGACACCACAATTATCAAAATAATGCACATGATTGCACTGCCATTTCATGAGGCAGGCCATGTAATACTGCGCCCTGCTGGACAGTTTATTAGTAGTCTGGGAGGTACGCTCGGGCAGTTGATTATGCCGCTAATCTGCGCTTATGCGCTATGGTTTAAACAACAAGATTTCTTTGGTTCAATGATAGCCATGTGGTGGTTTGGGCAGAATTTTATCGACATTTCACCCTATATCTATGACGCGCGGGCAGGACAGTTACCGTTGCTTGGTGGCAACTTTGGTCATTCATCGCCTTATGGTTTTCACGACTGGGAATATTTATTAACTGAAACCGGATTTATCAACGCCGACCATACCATCG
>JBLHWB010000174.1:0-4566 GCA_047628915.1 Porticoccus sp.
TTGCCGGTAGTTGGACACTTTCACAAAACTGGCATTTTGGTGCCGCACTGTCTTCGTCAGAACGAGCGCCGGTAGTGGAAGAGTTATATTCCAATAATACCAATGCTTTAGGCGACTATGTTGTGCACGCGGCAACTAACAGGATTGAAGTAGGCGACAGTAACTTATCTAACGAACAATCGAATAACCTAGATTTGTCATTGGATTATCATGGTGACACGGTTGATGCTTACTTGACGTTTTACTACAACGATTTCAGTGATTACATCTATTTAGCTAATGGCAATATGGAACAAGATGAAACAGATGTGTTTTTCTTCCGCCAAGAAGATGCCAACTTTTATGGTGTAGAGTTTGATGTAACCGCAGCACTAGGCAACGTATTGGGTGGCGATGTTGAACTACGCGTATTTGGTGACGCTATAACCGGTGAGTTAGATAGCAGCGGGGACGTGCCTTTATTACCGCCATTACGGTTTGGCTCAGAGCTAAATTATCAGAACGGTGCTTTTGGCTCTTACCTTTCAGTACTTAATGCCGCCGACCAAGACAACCCAGGAGAGTTTGAAAACAAAACTGATGGCTATACCCGCTGGGATGCTGGTATGGATTACCGCTTTGGCAAGCAAGATAGGCAAAACGCTTTGGTATTCTTGAAAGTGAAAAATATGACTGACGAAGAAATTCGCAATAGTGTGTCTGTTTTACGAGACCAAGCGCCAGAAGCGGGACGATCTATTGTCGCTGGAGTTAGAATTAGCTTTTAAGTAAACGGTCAGCGGCAGTTTTTTTAAACTGCCGCTGTTTTTAGGCCCTGTTGGTGATACTCGACCGTAGTCTGCTGTGGCCAAGCCTTACAACAGAACAATAGCCATGCCTAACAAACCACCTCTACTAAACTCATTTAGTTTATTTATGCACCACTGTTACCCGCGAAAAAAGGCATATGCTGGCGCTAACAAATTAAATTTACTCAACTTATATTAACCGAAGCTTCACCGACCAAGTGTTATTTGGCGAACCACATTTGGGCTATTTTTCAGCTAATGCGGCTTTGATGGGCGCGACCTTTCCCAATGATGATCGTTTTCATTATGCTAAAGGAGACGTGGTCACACTGCCAGTTCAGGTTATAACTGGCCCACAAAGACTATGTGTGAAACCGCAACTGCAGTAGCTGACATAATATAGGCCACCAGTATTCGTCGTTAATAAAATCATAACGGTTTAGCCGCTGGTATTAATCATCAGCTAGCGAGAAAAATTAGCGCTTAATACGTATCAATTCATATCTCTATGCAACAAAATTGGTAGTATGCTTTTAATGTCAGCATAAACAGGTAGTAAGTAATGGCAGATTTTTATGTCCAAAATGAATACTGGTTTGCAGTATTTCAGTTAGTCACTGCCATGTTTGGCATGGGCGCAACCTTAACAATTAAGGATTTTGGCGAGGTGGTAACCGAGCCTAAACCAGTTAGCATAGGCTTTCTCATTCAGTTGGTTTTAGTGCCTATTACCGCTTACCTATTTATTTATGCCTTTGGCATTGCTGGCGGCGTAGCCGTTGGCTTAGTCATTATTGCTGCGATACCTGGCGGCACCTCGTCCAATATGTTTACTTTCTTTGCCCATGGCAATATTGCCTTGTCTATCGCCATAACGGCAATTACTACAATCGCCTGCCTTGCCAGCACACCGTTTATTATGGATTTACTGATCTCAGAATATATGCCGGCGTCATTCGTGATGCCAACAGGTCAAATCGCTAGAGAGATAATGTTTACCTTATTAGCTCCGTTAGGATTAGGAATGCTGTTGTTGAAATATTTCCCTAAACCGGCGCCAGTTGTTTCTGCTTGGTGTATCAGAGCATCTATGCTCGGTATTTTGATGATTGTTATTGGGTCTACCATCGCCGGCCGTTTAGATGCAGCCGCCTTTGGATTTAATAATGTGTTGATTGTGTGCTTTTTTATTATTGCATTGCATTTTTCAGCTTGGTTAGTCAGCAAGCTAGCAAACTTATCGTCAGCTGACAGCACCGCTATCGAGATGGAGGTTGTGGTGCGCAATGTTAACTTAGGGTTTCTTATTAAAGCCTCTATTTTTCCGGCAGTTATTGGCCAGATAGATCCTATTGGTAATATGGTTCTATTCACTTTACTACTTTACGGCGGTGTTCAGTTGATTATTGGTGGTGGAATTATCTTCGTTCGTCGCCAGCGGGCCGCCAAACAAAGCATCGTTAATTAGAGAATATTATGAATCGTCGTTGTATTAGTATTGTTGTTGAAGTACCCAATGCCTTAGCCGCGGCAGAGGAATATCAGTATTTATTTAATTGTGGTACTGCCAAGTTTAGCGACGCGGTTTACTTGTTGGCACTTAAAAACGTTGACCTGTGGTTAAAGCAAACCGACACTGAAACGGCCCGCATTGCAAAAATTAATTTGGCGGGGGCTGAAGGGGAGAAATCATCTATTGCTGATTTCCAAATTTGCATGCCATCAGAGCAGAGCGGTAGCACCGATGTAGGCATTGATATGGTGGTGTATATGACTAACTCCCCGCTGGATATGCGTGAAGCTTTGGCTAAGCCGCCGTTAAACTTAACTCCCAAAAACACCATTACTTTAGGAGATAGCGGCTCAGCGCTTTCCTTTTATCCACTGGAGAGTTTGCTATTGGAAGTGGGCGAGTATAAGAACAAAGACCAGCAGGAAGATGGTTTTTGGGGCTTAGGGCTGCGGGTCGACGACATCAATGAATACCATCGATATTTACGCGCCGGTCAAGTTGATATCAGTGACATAAAGACAGGCATGAAGCCCAATACTTTAGTCGCGACCATTAAAAGCCACAATTTGGGTATTCCAACATTATTAGTGGGACTGGATAAAACGTAGTCTTGGACAGTAACGAATTCTAGTTAATTTTTATCTCAGCCGTTGCCTGCTATAAGTCTCTATTTGTATTGTTAACCCAGTTCGTCAGTATTCCATGCGGTTAGCGCAGCTATATTCATAGTAGTAGTGCTGGCTTCAAGCGCTATCGTTAGGCAGTCAATATTGTTGAGTAATTTTTTGGCAAATAGGGTTGATGACTTTTTTATATAAGCTGTATGATTAATAAATAAATTGCTACCAACATTAATAGACTTCCCATAACAGCATTAAATAGTTTTAGTGTTTTTGGCTCGTTTAATAGTAAATTCATTTTATCACCGGCGAGCGCCCAGCAAGCTATGCTGGCATAGCAGATTAGAAAGTAGATAGTCACAAACTGTAACAGCGGATATATTGCTTCAAGTTCAAAAGCGCCTATACCTGAAATGCTCGCTATCCAAGCTTTAGGGTTTAGCCATTGCAGTACAAAACCATGGATAAATGACGAAGAGGTTTCGCTCGTTTGTTTAATTAGCGCATCTGCCGTCGCAATTTTAAAGCCCACATAGAATATAAATGCCGAGCCGCCATAACCTAATACTGATAGAAACAGGGGGAAAGTTGTGGCAACGGTTCCGACACCTAAACCTATTGTCAGCAGCAGTAGTGCAAAACCTATAGCCCCACCAGACACAAAAGGCATGGCGCTGCGAAAACCGTTGTTTAAGCCAGAAGTTAACGCAACTAAGTTAACTGGGCCAGGGGAAATCGACATACTGAGCGAGTAAGCACACATTGCAATGAAAACCGCCATTGTTTTTCCTTCTTACTAATCGCTAGATACAAAAAAGGCGCCGCTAGTGATAGGGCGCCTCTGACTATAACACTAAAGCTTAAACATCTAAGTTGGCGACGGTTAATGCATTCGCTTCAATAAAGGCACGACGAGGTTCTACTTGATCGCCCATTAAAGTAGTAAATATTTGATCTGCGGCAATGGCATCATCTACCGTAACTTGCAGCATTCGGCGTTGCGTTGGATCCATAGTGGTGTTCCATAATTGTTCGGGATTCATCTCCCCCAAACCTTTATAACGCTGAATGTAATAGCCTTTTCTTGCTTCCTTCATCAACCAGTCAATAGCCTGTTCAAAAGCCTCTACAGCTTGTGAACGCTCACCTCGCTTAATGTAGGCACCTTCTTCGATGAGTCCATCTAGCGATTTACCTAAAGCCACTAAAGAGCGGTATTCACTGGAAGAGAAAAAGTCGTGACTGATAGGATAATCTGTTGGTACGCCATGGGCGATGACCTCAACTTTTGGTAACCAAATACCACGTTCAGTCGATTTTTCGCTAGTCACTTTATAACGATGACTACCAGAACCCGTACTCGCTTCATTTAAACGTGTATCTAAAGCCGAACACCATTTGCCAACAGCGTCTTCATCAATCAGTGAGTCGGTCGCTAATTCGTCCATATGAATAACCGAGTGCAACAATGCAGGCGGATATAGTTGCGACAACCGGTCAATTGTGGCCATTCCTTTGCGATATTGGGTAATTAGCCCCTCTAATGCTTCACCACTAATTCCTGGCGCATCTTGGTTAACATGCAGTGAGCCGCCCTCTAAAGCGGATTGAGTTAAATAAGTACTCAATGATTCTTCGTCTTTAA
>JBLHWB010000175.1:0-4547 GCA_047628915.1 Porticoccus sp.
AATTGGCTGTGCGGTTGCCAGGCGTGGCGCTGGCTTTAATATGCGGGTGGTCGGTTGGACCCAGTCAGGACGCCAAGTCGAAGGCATTGAATCATTAAGTTTTGAAGAGGTATTGATCCAGTCTGATTTTGTTAGTATCAATGTGGCATTGCTAGCTGCGACCAAAAATCTAATCGATAGCAAAGCACTAAGTCTAATGAAAAACGATGCCATTCTTATTAATACGGCGCGCGGCGGCATTGTCGATGAACAAGCCTTAGCCGATGCGCTAGTCCAAAACAAATTAGCCGCTGCCGGTATTGACGTATTTGCCAGCGAGCCGATAAATATCGATAACCCATTACTTAAGCTGGCCAATGTGGTGGTCGCTCCACATATTGGCAGTGCATCAACTGCCACCCGCCGCAAAATGGCAAGCATTGCTGTTGCCAATATTATGGCCGCGATTGATAACAAGCCAATGCCGTTCGGCGTCAATTAAGCAAGCTGACTCACAGTCGTTTGACAGTTGAAATATTATTAAGCGGTTGATTGAGCAGGTGCAACGACAGTAGATAGATGTTCTACTACTGGTTGAATAAAAATAAACTTAGAGAGAAATTAGTTATGGAATATGTCGCAATTGTCACGGTGTTAATTTTACTACAATATTTTTACTTTGGTATGGCCTCAGGCATGGCACGCGGTAAGGCGGGGCTGCAGGCGCCGGCAATTACTGGTGATGAATTGTATGAGCGAAAATATAGAATCCACCAAAACACCATGGAGCAGCTGGTAAGCTTTTTACCCGCTATGTGGATGTTCTCTTATTACGTAAGCCCTATGTATGGCGCTGGTTTAGGCGTAGCATTTTTAGTTGGACGCGCTATTTATTCAGCATCCTACGCTAAAGACCCAGCGACTCGCGGCAAAGGTTTTATGATTGGTTTTCTTGCCATGCTAATTGGCTTTGGTGGCACCTTATACGGTGCAGTAGTAAGTGTATTGTAATGCTTGCAGGAGAAAAGATAGCGTTAGTTGGCTATCTTTTTCTCCCAGCGGCTGGAGTTAAAACGTTTAATATAAAGTATGTTTTTCATTATGTAGTCGGCAATTAGGGTAGCGTATACCCAGACCAAGTCAGCCTCAAAATGTAGCAATATCATTGCCAAGCCAAAGCGGAAAAATACTAGGCCGCAGATAGCTGCGATTAATGGGAAGCGGGTATCACCGGCGCCACGCAGTGCGCCGCCTAGGGCAAAGTCTAAGGCTAAAAACGGTTGGGCAGCACATAGTACATATAAAAATAATGCCGTCTTGTCAGCCACCTCACCTTCGCCCACTAGCCACTCAGACAGTTCTTGTGCAAAGTAAGCCGCTACCGCGCCAAGTACAGTCATAACAATTACTGATTGCTTAGCAGCCATCCAGCCAGCTTTACGGGCACCAGCTATATCTTTAGCACCCAGGTGTTGCCCGACTAAAATAGAGCCCGCCATTGAAACGCCTAGGCCGATAACCATCGACACTGACAGCAGTGTTACACCAGTACCATAGGCGGCATAGGCCGCTGTACCATAGTTGGCTATAACCCATAAAAAGCCAATAAACCCAATTTGCATAATGGCTTGTTCTAATATGGTGGGCAGTCCAATGCGACATATATCACCCAGGTCTTTTTTTAATTTTTTAGCGTGCAATGAAAACGGCAGTACCAAGCGGCCGCTAAACCATGAGCCAAAGGCCACCAACAACACACATAAATTGGCTATGCCGCTGCCCCAGGCATTACCGCCGACGCCCAATGCCGGTATAGGGCCAGCGCCATGAGTTAAAATAGTACACATTACAATGGTCAATGCCGCCATTAGCAAGGCGTAATACATCGGCGTTTTGGCATCGCCAACGGCGCGCAGCCCCGCAGCCAACACCATGTAGGCGGCAATGGGGAAATAGAAAAAACTGAAATTGCGCATATAGGTTATTGACTGCTCGGTAGCGCCAACAGTTAAGTTGAATATGCCAACAACATAGGGTGTGGCTGGCCAGACAATAAGTGTGCTAACAAAACCGAGAAAGCCAGCAAATAAAGATGCGGTGGTGAGCAGCCGCGCCGCTGCTGCTGAGTCATTGGCACCCCATTGTCTTGCAACTAGGGCTAATGTGGCTGTCGATATGCCGCTGATAACGGCGGCAAATATAAAATATAAACGCTGCCCTGTAGTAAGTGCGGCTACCGCGTCGCCACCTAGGGGGGCGACAATTTTTATATTGATAATATTGACGATAGTGAAAAATAAAAATACCGAGCCAGACGGAATAGCTAATGCCCAAATAGTTCGCCAATTAGTCTGGGGTATTGTTGTATCGGCCATGAAGTAACCTTTGCCAGAACTAACATTACTAACGGCTAGCTCAGAGAAAAATGTTTTTAAGCGCTTTAAGTAGCCCCAATTAAATAGGGTTTAGCGCCAAATTATTAACCAAAATGACATACATATTATCATTACGATTGTTAAATCTAAACGCCGTTTCTTGCAGATGCAGAGATAGTGTATGTTTATGAATGCCGTTAAATCTTGGAATGCGCTGACGACTGAAGTCCCAAAAACTATCCAATAATGAGTGGTCTTTAGTTGCTATATCTAAGCGCCTTTTTAGTCGGCTGCTATTCGGTGCCATCAAGGCAACCGCGCCGCCCAGTTGCTCCCAGTTGGCTGTGTCGCCAGCTAAAGCAGGTGCAGAGATCAGTTGCTGCGCTGCGCTTACTTCGTCGTCAGATATAACTTGCATGACAATGTCATCGTCTTCAATGCGCAAGGTGTAAACGTCTTGTTTAGCGGTGTTGATGTCGGCAGTGTCAGTGTTGGCTATCCAGCGCCGAAGTTTTAGATAAATAGAATTGACCGAGCGTATGCTTATGCCTGTTTGCGAGGCACATTCGGTTGCGGTTAGGTCTTGGGTGAAACCAAATAACACCCCAAGAAATAATTCTTCACAAATACGAGAGTGGCGATAATAGCGATTTTTGGCCTGATGGCGGCTCAACTTAGTTGGTGCTGATGTTATTAGACTAGAGTCCTGATTCAATTCTTGCTCAGCGATACTGACATAGTGGCTATTACTGGAAGGCATTATTGTTTTCTCTGCGATAAAATTGAACATATTAAATGTACTATAGCAGCTATAAACTGCCAGTGCTGAATGGCAGCCAGCAGTGCTGGTAACGGTAATACTTTTATTATGGTTGATTTTGGCTAGATTAGAGAAGAATTATCGCTTGCTTACGACTGCTTGCACATTACTATTGATAATAATCATTCGCCACTAGGTAAGGCTCATCGCCTGGTATAGAAAATCACCCAGCTGCATAGGATAATCGTCATTTTAAGCAACTATGAATTAGCGCTAGTTCAGCAGTTTCAAGCCTCTTTGCACACGGCTTACATCCGTGGAGTAGTGCTTATTAGTGGAGAGAGAGAATGGGCGGAGCAATATGGCGCTGACCTATTAGCAATACTTGATGCTAATTCCTTATGGATAGGCGATGGCGCGCCGGCTGGTATAAATAGTGATGTTGCAGCCAATGCCAAACGGTATTTAGGACAGGATTTCAAAGCGATCGTCTTCAACTGTTATTCTGGCTTTCATCCTGATGGTTTCGGCGCGCTCAGTGGCACTATAGTGGGCGGTGGCGTGCTAGTGCTGTTAACGCCGAGCTTTGATCAATGGGCGAGTTATCAAGATCCTGATTATCATCGAATAGCTGCACACAATACCGAAATAAGTAGTCATAACTTTATTCAGCGGATAATTGACAAGCTTTCTCAGAATGAAAAGCTATGGCGTATAGAACAGCAAGCAGCTGTAAATAGGTTTCCGGCGATCAATGTGCCGGCATTTACTCCAGCCACAAAATTTACCCTAACTAACGACCAACAATCTGCCTTTGAGGGGATTAAAAAAGTGGCCTATGGCAGAGCAAAGCGGCCACTGGTGATTACTTCGGATAGAGGTAGGGGAAAGTCTGCAGCGTTAGGTGTTGCGGCAGCTGACCTGCTTCAGGAAGCTGCTATTAGGGTAGCGCTATGTGCACCTAGCAGGTCATCTGTTAACGCCGTATTTAGTCATGCTCACGCTTCCTTGCCTGACTTTACCCTGAACGGAAATACTTTGGTTGGTGAAGACAGGCAGCTGTTTTTTATGCCACCAGATGAGTTGCTGCGGTTGAAACCCGTCGCCGACATTATTCTGGTTGATGAGGCTGCAGCGATACCAGCAAGTGTATTAACAGCCATTCTATTGCATTACCCACGGATTGTATTTGCTACCACTGTGCACGGCTATGAAGGCAATGGCAGAGGGTTTGCCGTTCGATTTAAGCAAACGCTGGAAGATTTACGCCCGCAATGGCGGCGAGTATTTTTGCAGCAACCAATGCGCTGGGCTGAAGCTGATTTTTTAGAGTCACTGACGGCCGATTTGTTGCTGCTAAATGCCAGCGAGTCAGTCATTGCGAAGTCATTTACTAAAAGTGATTTACAGTTAAAGTTTGTTAGCGGCATTGA
>JBLHWB010000176.1:0-4532 GCA_047628915.1 Porticoccus sp.
GCAAGATAGCCGTAGCAGTTGGGCTATTAGTAGCAGTGATTTGAAGGCACGCAATAGTAATGCCAAGAAAAATATCAAGCAAGCGGCGTTGACGGCAAAGGCGTATGAATCGCGGGTGAAAATTATTGCACCGACAGACGCCGATGGACGTTGGATCTATCAGCAGATGAGAGTTTTTGCTGATGAGTATCTGTTTCGTTCGAGTTTAATTATTGGCGATAAGGCGACAGTTGTCGCCTTAGATGTGCCTTAGGTTATAGTGTGAAAATGAAAAAACGAAAGGTAATTATGACTAAATTTATTATTCTGTTGGCGTGCTCTTTGTATGCAGCTAGCAGTTTTTCTCATATCGAAGTAAGCAACGCCTACGTGCGGGGTTTGCCGCCGGGCCAGCCCAATACTGCAGCATTTATGACTGTGCTAAATGATACCACTGACGACATGACCTTGGTTGGTGTTAATACGAAAGTGGCGGCGACGGCTGAAATGCATCGTCATTCGCATGTTGGTGGTGTGATGCAAATGCGCCAAGTTAGCGCTATTGATATTAAGTCAGGTGAACAATTTGAATTTAGTCCCGGCGGTTATCATATTATGCTGATTGGGTTGCATAAACCTTTGAGCCATGGTGATAACGTGGAGCTTGAGCTAAATTTTGCCAGTGGCGCCACGGTGATGTTGACCACAGTGGTGCGCAGTGTATTAAAGGAGAATGATTGATGGGTATTACAGATTCGACTAAATCATTAATGGCAAAATTTAAGTTGCGCGGCAAAGAGATGAAAGAAGATGTAGCTGACCTAGGTGATACCGGCAAGGTGTTTCGTGGCATGTTGGCGCTAGCCCTAATATTAATGTTGGTGGCGACAGTTGTGGGTTGGTATTGGAGTGGTGAGCCAGAGTTTTTTGATGTAGAGCAAAATGCCCAGCAGCGAGTAGATGAAATAGGTGTTAAGCGCGTCGTTGGTAGTGTGACAACGGCTGCCACTATTGAGGTTATTACAACCTTATTGGAAAAGCCCGGTGGTTTTATTCGCAACGACAGAATGCCGCCCGGCATATTTATGGACAATATGCCTAACTGGGAATATGGCGCCTTGGTGCAAAGCCGTGACATGGTAAGAGCGTTGCGGGAAGGTTTTAGCCGTTCTCAGTCGCAGTCAAAAGAAGATGTTGATCTGACCTTGGCTGAGCCACGATTAAATTTTCAAGCTAGCTCTTGGATATTGCCAACGTCTGAAGGTGAGTATCGCGACGGCCTCAAATTAGTTAATAGTTATTTGCGACGTTTGTCGGATCCGGAAAATCCACAGGCACAATTTTATGCCCGTGCTGATAATTTACGCTTTTGGTTAGGGATGGTGTCAACTCGCTTGGGGTCATTGTCACAAAATTTAAGTGCAAGTGTCGGTCAGCGCCGCATTAATACCGATTTAGCCAATGATATTGGCACTCAGCAGTCTACGCCGACAAGCAGTGAAATTTATACCAAAACACCTTGGGCCGAGCTTGATGACGTGTTTTATCAATCACGTGGTGCAACCTGGGCGTTGATTCATTTTTTACGCGCAGTAGAAATTGATTTTGCCGAAGTACTGGATAAGAAAAATGCTCGTGCCAGCTTGAGTCAAATTATTCGTGAGCTAGAGCAAACGCAAGACCCTATTTATAGCCCGTTTATTTTAAACGGTGACGGTTTTGGTTTTGTCGCTAATCACTCTTTAGTTATGGCATCGTATATCTCACGAGCTAATGCTGCGTTGATTGATTTGCGCTCATTGCTGTCACAGGGTTAATAGCTAGAGTTAATGCAAACTACAGGCTTTGTATTAACTCGACATTGGCGCGATACCCGCAATGGCATTGAGATAGAGCTCTGGTGTTTATCTGAGTCTGGGCCGCTGCAAATTGTTATCCCCGCTCAGCAGGCAGTATTTTTTTTAGCCGAGGATGAATTTACTGCTGCGCGTCGTCAAATTGGCAATTCACTATGCGATAAAAGTAGTCAAGTAGCGTTAAAGAATTTTGATCAACAGGCCGTTCGCGCCTGTTATTTTAATAAGCAAAAGAATGCCCGCAATGCTAGTGATACATTAACGACGCTCGGCTTTACGCCATTGGAAGCAGATATAAAACCCAGTGATCGTTATTTGATGGAGCGATTTATTAAGGGCGGGTTCGAGTTTTCTGGAACAATAGCGTCCCAATCTACCACTCACTCGTTTGCCCAAATCACCTCACCAAAACTACAGTCGTCAAATTATAAGCCTGAATTTTCTGTGGTTTCATTAGATATTGAAACGGCTATGCATTCCGATCAACTTTACTCAATTGGTTTGTGGTTTAACGATCAGCGCTTAGTTTTTATGGTGGGCACGGGAGTCGATACTGACTGGTTATTATTTTGCAGTGATGAAGTCGCGGCTATTGAAGCATTTTTACAATGGACGCGAGATAACGACCCTGATGTATTTATTGGCTGGAATGTTATCAATTTTGATTTCTGGTATATCCAGCGGCGCTGTAAAAAACTTAATATAGCTTTTGCATTAGGTCGTGACGGCTCTGCAGTAAATTTTCGTGACACAGATAATTCTGGTGAACGTTTTGCATTGTCTATTCGAGGCAGAGTAGTTATTGACGGAATTGATACCTTACGAACTGCGGGTTATCGCTTTGAGAGTTTTTCTTTACAATCTGTAGCCAGCGACTTACTGGGTGAGGGCAAGCTACTAAGCGGCAATGATAGAGGCGGTGATATTACCGATCTTTATTTGACCGATAAGCAGGCTTTGGCTAAATACAACGTAAAAGATTGCCAGTTGGTGTGGGATATTTTTAAGCAAGAAAAATTAGTCGAGTTTTGTTTAGCGAGAGCTCGGCTAACCGGTCTGCCAATAGATCGAGTTGGCGGTTCTGTCGCGGCATTTGATTTCCAATACTTGCCTTTGTTGCACCGCGCTGGGTATGTTGCTCCCTCAGGTATGAATAAACCGGCTGTGGCAAGCCCGGGCGGCTATGTGTTGTCATCCAGGCCAGGGATATATGACCATGTATTGGTGTTAGATTTTAAAAGCCTATATCCCAGTATTATCCGCACTTTTTGTATTGATCCAATGGCGATGGCAGAAGGGTTATCACAAGACTTTGATAGCGCTGTGCACGTAGAAGGTTTTGTTGGCGCAAGATTTAGCCGTGACAATCATTTACTGCCGGATATCATCAAACAGCTATGGGCAGCACGAGATGAGGCGAAGAGAAATAATGATGGTGCTTTATCGCAAGCAATAAAAATTATTATGAACTCCTTTTACGGAGTGCTTGGCTCTAACGGCTGCCGGTTTTTCGATACGCGGCTGGCCTCATCTATTACCTTGCGCGGGCATCAAATTATTATGGAGACGCAAGAGTATATCGAACAGCAAGGCTATACGGTTATTTATGGCGATACTGACTCGCTGTTTGTCTGGGTGGAAGATTGCGCAGACAGCGCTCAGGCTAATGCTGTTGGTGTAGAGTTGGCGGCCAATTTAAATGACTGGTGGCAGACCCGCTTAACGACCGAGATGAGCTTAAAAAGTGTGTTGGAATTAGAGTTTGAAACACACTTTAAGCGCTTTTTAATGCCAACTATTCGTGGTTCTGATGCAGGTAGTAAAAAGCGCTATGCCGGTGTGGTAGAAAACAAGCGTGGCGAAGATAAGCTTATTTTCAAAGGCCTAGAAGCGGTGCGAACGGACTGGACAAGGTTGGCGAGAGATTTTCAGTTTAGCTTGTATCAAAAAATCTTTGCCGATCAACCATTTGAAGAGTTTGTGAAAAGTACGGTTATGAAGCTGCAGGCCGGTGAGCTGGATGCTGACTTGCTTTACCGGAAAAAATTACGCCAGCCACTAGCTGACTATGTAAAAAATGTTCCTCCACATGTTCAAGCTGCTCGTAAATTGCAGCAGTGGGGAGGCTTGGTGCCCAAACGCGGAGACTGGGTCGAATATGTAATTACAGTAGCAGGTCCAGAGCCTGCGGTGATGCAACGCTCACAATTTGATTATGACTTTTATGTAGAGCGTCAGCTAGCGCCTGCTGCCGATGGCATATTGCAGTTTTACTCCCAAAGCTTAGAGCAGATCGTCGCGCCGCAAATGGGGATGTTCTAAATAGTTCTCAGCTTATTTTGATTATCTACGGGTTAGTAGCTGTTTGGTATGGATGTAGATGTTAATATCCAATTAGCTTTTGCTTATTTATAAAACAGGAGGTTATATGAAGGGTTTGATCGCGGTTTTTGTTAGTGGCGTAATGCTGGCTGCACCAGCTATTGCTGATGAAATTAAGGAGTTTTCAATTGATGATGTTATGACTAGCGTACGCGCAAAAGAAGCACTGCAAGACGATATTACATTTGCTTATGCGGGCCAAGAGTACACTGCGTCAGCAAATATTTTATTAGAGGCGACTGCGCTACAAACAATTAACGGTTTTTTAAAGTCCGATCGCAATGCTTGCGAACTCGCTTTTATAGCCGCCATGAA
>JBLHWB010000177.1:0-4512 GCA_047628915.1 Porticoccus sp.
TGTAAGCATCGAAATACGCTGGCAAAGTGTCGTAGTCAGTCAGATGAGGGATAAAATATTCGTTCATTGCCTGTAACGTGCTCAGCGGCTTTAATTTTTCTTCGTAGCCTAATTCTGGAAAGTGCTCAAGCTTGTTAATGAGTGAATTTTTCCATAGGGAGACAAAATGGTTGTGATAAAGCGGCAACCCTGTTGCTAAGCTTTGCATAGTATGGGCTGGGCTAATAACAGGGCATACGGCAATAATTTTGTTAAAGCGACACTTACGCTGATGCGCATTCGCGGCAATGCGCAGACTAAAGTTACCGCCCAATGAAAAACCAACTAGATAATTGCTATGGTGAGGGTGCAGGCGCTGAATTTCTTCCATAGCATCGAGAATTTCTGCCAATCTAGCTGAGTTATAAGGCCGCTCATTTAAGTGGCTGCTATTGCCGTGATCACGCAGATTTAATCGAAACACTGAATAACCCTGAGAATACAAGTGCGCCGCCACCGACAGCATATAGTTAGATTCAATGCAGCCTTCCCAGCCATGAACCATAATTAGCAGCTTTTCATTGGCAGTATTATGGCTGTATTCGCCAAGTAATCTAATGCCGTCATTGCATTGAATGATTTCTTGCTGGGTATTAGCCAGCATAGTTTTAGCTTTGCGCTTTACCAATAATTTACGTGGCAGTGTGCTAGAGACAATGGATTGAATATGCGGGTTGCGCAGCCATGGGGGTGGAGAGAATGTTATCGGCTGGTTTGTGTCAGTGTTGCTTGTCATGCCTAAGTGCTACGTAGTTGAGTGGCTTAGGGCAACAAAGTTACCCCATCACCGAACTTATTCAAAGGATTAGCGGTTTAATTGCACAAAAGCTATTTACGCAGCAAGGTTACTGGTTTTAAATGGCGCGTTCGTATTTCCTGTTTGGTGTTAAGAGGGTATCCCAATTTTATCTAGTGACTTATTAAGCAAAGTATTTGATGCAACCCGTCAGGGAATTTTGATTCTAGATGAAAATCGAATGGTTATGGACATAAATGCGACGGCACTAGCGATGGGTGATTGGCAGCAAGAGAATATTGTTGGTCAATTGTTTACCGGGTTTGAGTTGACTGATTCGCCAACGGCAAACTTAGGGGAAAGCTGGTGGATGAAGGTAGATCGCTTTGGGCAATGGCAAGAAGAGCTAAGCGGCGTTAACTGTGTTGGCAGTTCACGCTGTATTGCCTTAGAACTTGGCTTAATTGAAACCGCCGACAGACGCGTTACTCATTATGTGGTGATGGCGCAAGATATTACTGATAAGCGCGCGGCAGAAGATGAATTAGAAAAGCTCGCTTATTACGACAGTCTAACTGGGTTACCTAATAGAGCTTTCTTCCAAGAGAATTTGCGCCGCGATGTTATTCGCGTGCAAAAGCAAGAACAGTCTCTTGCTATCTTATATATGAATTTGGATCGCTTTAAATTTGTTAATGACTATTTAGGTCATAACGGTGGCGATAATTTATTACGTCAAGTTTCGACCAGGCTACTAAGTGTTCTCAGTGATACCGATATAGTGTCGCGCCAAAGCAGTGATGAATTTGCTATTGCCATAATAGAGCCGGCTAATAAACTTGAAGTAGAACAAACCGCTCAGCGGATCATTGATATAGTGTCAGCGCCCTATGATATTGGTAGTAATAATGTATCGGTGGGTACCAGTGTAGGTATTTGTATGGTGCCGGAGCACGGCGATACCTTAGCTAAGGCTATGCAAGCAGCGCGCTCGGCCTTGGCTGTGGCTAAACATGCGGGTAAAGGGTGTTTCCGCTATGCCAATGTTGATAGCTGGGATGATTTTGGCAGCAAAACAAAAATTGAAGCAGATTTGCGCTCATCGATTAGCGATGGCCAGTTAGTACTTCATTTCCAGCCACAAAATGATACCGCTAGCGGCGATATTATCGGTTTTGAGGCATTGGTGCGCTGGAATCATCCCGAGTTAGGGACGATTATGCCCGATCAGTTTATTTCTATTGCTGAACAGTCTGGATTGATTGTGGAGCTTGATCGCTGGGTAATGGATAAGGCGTGTTTGCAAATGTCTATGTGGCGAGAGCAAGGTTTACAGCTTGTTCCTATGTCGGTTAATTTGTCGGCGCTAAATTTCTTAAATCATACATTGGCAGAAAGTATTGTTGATGTACTGAAAAAATATGATTTACCGGCGAATATGCTCGATGTAGAAATTACCGAAAGCTCAGTGCTGCAAGATGCCGAACAAACCATTAAAATTTTAGAAAAGTTAAATGACTTAGGTGTATTGTCATCAATTGATGACTTTGGTACAGGTTATTCATCATTGAGCTATTTAAAGCGCTTACCGGTGACCAGATTAAAAATTGATGGCTCTTTAGTGCAAGATATTGCCGTCAATGATAGTGATAAAAGTATTGTTAAAACGATTATCGAGTTAGGGAAAAACCTATCTCTGGATGTGATTGCCGAAGGTGTTGAAACTGAAGTCCAGCGTCTGGCGCTGGCGAGCTTAGGTTGCAAATTACTGCAGGGGTATCTTTACAGTAAGCCAGTGCCCGCAAGTGAAGCCGCTAATCATTTATCCAAAGCGGTTTGTTAAACCGTTTATTACTCCACCGAGGTAAACTATGGGCGATTTACTCTTCATTTTATTAATATTATTTGCCGCTTTATTTTTAATAACTAAGTTATTAGAAGGCAGAGCTAAGCCATTAACTAATGAGCAACAGGGCTCATTGTCTAAATGGTTGATGATTCTTGTTTTTATCTCGTTAATTTCTCGCCTTCTTTACGAAATGTTTTAGGTTTTTGGTTGAATGAAAACTAAACAGCGCTGCCAGTGGTGTGTTGGCGATGATTTATATGAGCAATATCATGACGAAGAATGGGGTGTCCCCCTATTTGACGATGATACCTTATTTGAGTTTTTAATCTTAGAAGGCGCGCAAGCCGGACTGTCATGGATAACCGTATTACGTAAACGCGATGCATATCGTCAAGTACTCGACTGCTTTAATGCGCAAAAATTGGCTAAATATAGCGATGCCAAACTGGACAAAATTTTACTTAACCCCGGAATTATTCGTAATCGGCTGAAAGTTTACTCGGTGCGTCAAAATGCGCTAGCATTTATAGCTGTGCAGCAAGAATTCGGTAGCTTTTCCGATTACCTGTGGGCAACTGTCGATCACAAACCGATTCAAAATAACTGGCAGTGTTTGTCAGACCTGCCTGCATCTACAGAGCTGTCAGCAGCGCTTAGCAAAGATCTTAAAAAACGTGGGTTTAATTTTGTTGGCCCAACTATTGTTTATGCTTTTATGCAGGCCACCGGTATGGTGAATGATCATGCTGATAAATGTTTTCGTAAACTTGAGTGTAAAAAATTGGCTTGATTTGAACTACTTATAACCATTTCGTCATTTTTCTTGTCTTGCACCCATTATTATTTTCGCCACACTAAGCAAAATAATAACAGTGAGGGCGTTATATGTTGTTGCAAGATAAAGTGGTTATCGTATCGGGCATTGGCCCCGGCTTAGGCAAGGAGTTAGCAATAGAGGCGGCCAAGCAAGGAGCCTTACTATCTATTTGCGCTAGAACTGAGTCCAAACTTGAAGACTGTGAGAAAGAAATTCGCGCTTTAGGGTTAACGAATCCAGTTTTAAAAGTAGCTACCGATATTAGCGATGTCGAGCAATGTAAAGCATTAGTAGCAGCGACTATCGACCGCTACGGGCGCATCGATTCACTCATTAACAGTGCTTATAATCCAGGCTCTTTCGGTCCGATAGAGACCGCCGACCTTGAAGGCTGGCGTGCAGCAATGGATGTAAACCTGTTCGGAACAATGGGATTAACTCTTGAAGTGGTGCCATACATGAAAGAGCAGGGCGGCGGCTCCATTGTGATGGTCAATACTATGGTGACTCGAAAGCCAATGCCTACTCAAGGTGGTTATGGCGCGTCTAAAGCGGCGTTAAAAAGTGCTACTGCTCATTTAGCTATAGAATTAGGGCAATATAATATTCGAGTTAACTCCAGTTATATGGGCTGGATGTGGGGGCCACCAGTAGAGTATTACTTTTCGATGATGGAAAAAGTGACGGGTAAAAATAAGGACGTTTTAATTGGCGAAGTAGCGAAAAATATTCCACTTGGTGCTATTCCTGATGACGCCGATTGTGCTAAATCGGTGATTTTTCTGGCATCTGACTACGCATGTGCCGTAACTGGGGCTGCATTAGACGTGAATGGCGGTGAGTTTATTCCTAGCTAGGCTAATTTGACTATGCCCTGGGTACAATAAGCATTAAAGGGAGGCATAAAAAAGCCCAGCGTATAGCTGGGCTTTTTATTAAGAAGAAATTACTTTTTCTTCTTAGGTGCGGCTTTCTTCTTAGCTGCGGCTTTCTTAGGTGCTGCTTTTTTCTTGGCGGCAGGCTTTTTCTTAGCAGCGGCCTTCTTAGGAGCGGCTTTTTTCTTAGCAGCGG
>JBLHWB010000178.1:0-4450 GCA_047628915.1 Porticoccus sp.
TTGCGCCGTCGCCGACACATTCAACTCATGATGGGCAACTTCCCAAATATAACGCAACTGCTGTAATTTCATCCTGCCTCCGCCAGCGAAACCAGATAATTAGTTTTAAAGCTAAAGATCTAATTATCGCTAAATGCATGCCAGTTATTACTATTTTATCTAAAAGCATACGCCTAGCTAAGCAAATAGCCAAGTTTGAGCAGAGGATTAAGGAAATTACTACTCGGAATTCGATATTCCATGAGGGACGTGACCAGTAGCCACATGAAGACTGGCTGACTCGCAATGGCCTTTTTGGTCATCAAAGAACACATTGGCACCAAATGAGCGCAGAAACTCACCTTTATCAAGTCCACCCAAAAATAGTGACTCGTCAATACGGATACCCCAACTGCGCAAGGTTTTTATCACACGCTCGTGTGCTGGAGCAGACCTGGCGGTAACCAGCGCTGTTCTAATTGGGCAATCGCTTTCACTAAACTCGTTTTGAATTTGCACCAATGCAGCTAGAAACGACTTAAACGGCCCACCATCTAATGGCTGATCCGCCGCTGCGCTCTCTGCCTTAGTGAATGCCGCTAAGCCTTCTGCCTGAAATACTCTCTCTGAATCATCAGAAAATAATACCGCATCGCCATCAAAAGCAATTCTAAGTTCGTTGCTCGAATCTTTAGGCTTTGCCGACGGCAGTAATATGGCGGCTGCTACACCATTATCCAGTGCATGGCGTACATCTTCATTATGGGTGGATAAAAACAGATGGCTACCAAACGCACTGACATAGCGATACGGACTAGTACCACCGCAAAACGCAGCTCGCGTTATATTAAGCTGATAATGGGAAATTGAGTTAAATACTCTGAGCCCCGTGTCTGCACTATTACGCGACAACAGAATAACCTCTACCTTTTCTTTCCCGAGCTGCTGATTGATATTCAGTAATTTGGTAACAAAATCAAAACCTTCGCCTGGCTCCAATACGTCGTTTTCATGCTCTATTTGATATTGGCGATAAGCCTCTAGTCCCTGATGTTCATAGACGTGATGGCTTTCATCCAAATTAAAAAGTGCTCTGGAGGAGATTGCGATAACCAATTTGTTTTCAAAGTTAACTGCCATAACCGAGCTCTAAATTTGAAATCAAGTGACTGATGAGGACGCACTTGCCTGCAACCGCTCTTTAAAGGGAAACAGCCCTAAAGCGCCACCAGTATGAATAAAAACTATATCTTTACTACCTGAAAACCTGCCCTGCTTAAGTTCTTCAAGCATGCCGTAAAAAGCCTTACCCGTATATACCGGGTCAAGTACAATACCTTCTAATCTAGCCAGCTGATTGATAAGATCTAGAACCTCGTCACCGACCAAGCCATAGCCAGCACCTACGTAACCGTCGAGAGTTCTTGGGATAATGCTATCGATACTAAGATCATTGTTATAAAGCTGCTTCCAGTCGGTGATATCGCCGATGACTTTGTTGTGAAAATATTGCTCGTCATCGCAAACATTAACTGCCCAAACTGTAGCATTTAGGTCAAACAACTCAGCACCAAGGGTTAAACCGGCTTGAGTACCACCTGAGCCAGTTGCGCAGATGATATGCTCTGGATTAATGCTATTTTGGGCAAAATCAGCTTTTAGCTCCCGACTTGCCTCAATATAACCCCACAAGCCAACGCCATCACTGGCGCCGGTAGGAATGCAATAAGCCCGTTTACCAGCCAGCTTATAATCTTCAACTGTAGCGTCAAACAGCTGGGCCAATTCAGAGAAATACTGTTTGGCTGGATAGTAGTCAATGGTTGCGCCTAATATTTGATCCAGCAGATTATTACTATCTGCTTGCGGTGGCTGGTCACCACGTAAAATCAAATGGCAGGATAAACCCAACCTAGCGGTGAGCGCTGCTGTCGCCCGACAATGATTAGATTGAATACCACCGCAAGTGATCACAGCGTCATAACCTTCACTGATAGCTTTGGCTAAAATATATTCAAGTTTACGTATTTTATTACCGCCTTCTATTGCTCCAGTTAGATCATCACGCTTAATCCATATGCGAGGACCACCAACAAGAGCCGACAACCTATCTAGCGGCTGCAGCGGCGTCGGCGTCTGGGCTAGATCTAACTTAGCGGGGAACTCCACTAGCCGACCTCTTTGATCGTTCCTTTGGGCAGTACTGCGCTAATAGCTAGACGCTGAAACTTAAGCTGAGTGTTGTCGGCGACTTTTAACACCACATAGTTGTCATCTAGGGCAACAACTTTACCAAGCATGCCGGCGCTAGTAACAACTTCATCACCTTTGCTCAAGCTTGCCACCAAGGCAGTATGCTCTTTTTGGCGTTTGCGTTGCGGACGAATAGCGATGAAATAAAATATAGCGAACAAAACCGCCATAAAACCAAGTGAAAACCACTCATTAGGTTGTGAGGCTTGGGCTTGAGTTTGCGCTTGCGCGCTAGCAATAAAAAACGACATTAATAGCTCCTAATTAATAAAACACAGCTGAACGCTGAAAATCGGGAGTAGCGTACTGCAGGTCAGCAATAGGTGCAATATATGAAGCGGGGATAATGATTACTGAACCAGTCTTTCGACAACGACAACTTCTACTTCCGCCAAAATAGGCTGCGCGATCTCAGCGCTAAGCATCATTTCGATCATTTGGACCTGCTGCTTACAGCCAGCCCGCGCTTATTCAACCACGAATACTTAGTCTTCCTGAGACTTAGTAAACTCTATGGCGCAAGTCGCATAGCCGTTAAGCATTTTCACGAATGGATCCTAAGCTTGCGTATATACGGGAACAATGAAGCTCAGTGAAATCAAAAGCTTTAAATATCGCATAAATTCTTTCTAACCTTCTTATAAATACAAACTAGAGGTCTTATCTACATTTTTAATTACCAATTTAGCTATATGTCCCAAGTATAGTCAATAATTAGCGGTGCATGATCAGAAAAGCTCTCTTTTCTGTAGATTTGATCACATAACACCTTATCGGCTAACCCTTGCGTCACCAAATGATAGTCGAGCCGCCAGCCTACATTATTCGCTCTAGCCTGCCCACGATTAGACCACCAAGTGAACTGATCCTCATTGGGATTAACGACTCTGAACGAATCTGTCCACTTTTCTTCAGTTAGCAATCGCTCTATCCAGGCGCGCTCTTCTGGCAAAAAACCTGAATTCTTCTTATTGCCTTTCCAGTTTTTTAAATCAATTTCTTTGTGGCAAATATTCCAGTCTGCACACAATACTATTTCTCTACCGCTAGCTTTTAGTTCTTTGAAATGCTCGAACATTACGGCCATCATTTCATATTTAAATTTCAGTCGCTCATCGCCGCTAGTACCTGATGGCATATAAATTGAAACCACACTGGTATTTTTGTAGTCTGCACGAAGGTAGCGACCTTCTTTATCGCAGCCTTCCCACCCCATACCGTAAGCAACATTGTCGGGCTCGTGTTTACAATAGAGCGCGGTACCGCTATAGCCTTTTTTCTCAGCATCAAAATAGTAACTATGGGCTGTTGGACGAAAAATGGGATCACTCAACTGATCAATTTGCGCTTTGGTTTCCTGGATACAGACAACGTCTGCATCTTGCTTAGGTAACCAATCAAAAAAACCCTTTCTAGCGGCAGCTCTTATACCATTGGTGTTGGCGGTAATTATTCGCATTGTTAATTCCATTTTGTTGGTTTTACTAATTAACACATGGTAACCGATTCAAGTGGCCGTCTCATTCTTGTTTATGTGATTATGAGAAAATAATGACCAGTATTAATATCTTAGGAGCTAGAGAATCGTGATAGATCTACAACAATTAGAAGCATTAAAGCAGCTGAAATATAAATACATGAGAGCGGTTGATACCAAAGATTATGCTCTACTAGAAACAACCTTAACAGCAGATGCCAGCGCTTCTTATGACAGCGGTAAATATGCCTTTAATAGCCGCGATGCGATAATGGAATTTCTGAAAAAAGGCATGGCTAACATCGTCACCTTGCATCAGTTGCATCATCCCGAAATAGAAATTAACGGCGACAATGCCACTGGCATTTGGTATTTACAAGATTTTGTTATCACTCCCGACAATAGCTTTCGATTAGAGGGCGCTGCGTTCTATCACGATGAATATAAAAAGATTAATGGACAATGGCTTATATCAAAAACCGGCTATGAGCGCACCTATGAGATGAGCGCTATTGGGGACGAGAAATTAAAACTTGTGCAGGATCGTTTTGGTTTTATAAAGTCCGAATAGAAATAAATAGACGCCCATAAAAAATGCCAGCTAGCTGCCGGCATTTTTCGGTTAACTAAGGGCTTAACTAAACGCTTTAATCATTGCACTTAAAGACGCCTTGGCATCACCAAAAATCATCCGAGTGTTGTCTTTAAAAAATAATGGATTATCAATACCAGCAAAACCGG
>JBLHWB010000179.1:0-4421 GCA_047628915.1 Porticoccus sp.
GAGCGCCAGTTTATCCAAGCACTAAGGATTAGCCGGTTACCCAGTCTGGGGTGGGTAAATTGCGCTGGCGCAGGAAAACAGGGTTATACAATTTGCTTTGATAGCGACTGCCGTTATCACACAGAATTGTCACGATAGTATGTCCAGGGCCCAGCTCCTTAGCGAGCTGCACTGCGCCAGCTATATTAATACCTGCTGAGCCGCCTAAACAGAGCCCTTCATTTCTTATTAAATCAAAAATGTATGGCAATGCTTCGCTATCTTCTATTTGAAAGGCTTTGTCGATGCGAGCTTGTTTAAAGTTTTCGGTCACAAAGCTAATGCCAATTCCTTCGGCAATAGAGCTGCCTTGAGGCTCAGCCGTTCCAGTTTTCAGGTAGCTGTACATACCTGATCCCATCGGATCGGCTAGGCCAATAGTTATATCTTGGTTGTGTTCTTTCAGCGCTTTACTGACGCCGGCCAAGGTGCCGCCAGTGCCTGACGCGCAGATAAAACCGTCTACTTTACCACCAGTTTGCTGCCATATTTCCTGGCCAGTGGTGGTGTAGTGAATATCCATGTTGGCAAGATTGTCGAATTGCTGGGCCCAAATCGCGCTGTTAGGTTCTTTTTCATTCATCTTTGCGGCGAGTTTTTCAGCGCGATGAATATAGTGCTTTGGGTCGTCAATGCTAGTGGACGGGACAATGCGTAAATCAGCCCCATAGAGCTCTAGTAAATCTTGTTTTTCTTGGCTCATTACATCAGGCATTAATACCACGCATTTATAGCCCTTTGAATTAGCCAGCAGGGTTAAGCCAATGCCGGTATTACCCGCAGTGCCTTCAACAATTGTGCCACCTGGTTTTAAACTGCCATTAGCTTCTGCCGCTTCAATAATACCCAGTGCTGTTCTGTCTTTAACGCTACCGCCGGGATTCATAAACTCAGCTTTACCATAAATATTACAGCCGGTAAGTTCTGAAACCTGTTGTAATTTGATCAGTGGTGTATTGCCGATAGTACTGGCCAAAGAAAACGCTGACATGAAAACCTCTATATTTGTTATAGGCTTGATCTTAACGATCTAGCCGCTGGCATACAATCTATAAACACTGGGTGTATTAATCTATGCCTTGCTGTCGATTACAATGCTGTGAGCGGTTCTATTATTGGTGATTGCTAGTATGCTTGCTTCAAACCGTTGCCATTTACGTTTGGTTTTCAGTCGCGCTAGCAGGCCTATATGGTCGGCAATAGGCCAAAAATCTGAGTTGCCGATGTTGTCGATGATTAATAGGCGGCCTTCAGTGAGCGAGGTCTTTTGGTAGACAATGTTCTTTGATTTAATTGTCATGGTGACAATGCTATCGGCGATTAGTGTAGCTTTTAAATCTATCATCGCCCGAATAAGCCCTGTGAGATTCTGCTGAGTGAGCTCTTCGCTGGCAAGATAGTATTCGAGCGTTTTGGCCACATTGCCATCAATGTCCCGCACTAAATCAAATATGGCGGCAGTGCCTAAATTAGTTTCTATATTGCCATAAAATTTTGGTAAGCCGTGCCAGCTTATGCCGCGCTTTATTAATGTAGTGTAATAGGCTTGTTCACGCAGCGTCTCTTCATCGCCGGAATTCTCTCTTAGCTTGTCTTGAATGACTATTTTTAAACATTTACTGCTGTCTTCAGGATGGCGATATACCTCTCGGTGTAAGCCTTTGCCAACGAGTTGATCGGGTTTTATGTTTAGCATAGAGATTCTTGTTTGTTTATATAGGAAGTGATTCTACGCCTGATCTCTCTTTGGCTCAATTGAGTTGGAATAGGTGAAAATGCATGTGTAGGTGTAAGTACTAATGCGCTTAGGTGATCTTTAGTTCTAAATAAGGGTAGTAATTTAGTTGATGTAATAATTAATAATGGTAATAATGGAAATCTGTGGCTTCCTTAGCTGCAAGTTTTAATTATATAAAATAAATAATGGGGTTTTAACTATGAAATTTCGTATCAATGCGATAGCAGCAGGCATGGCGCTTGTTCCAGCATTAGCAATATCGGGTACTGCGGGTGCCCAAATGCTTGAAGAAGTTATTGTGACAGCGCAGAAACGTTCAGAAAGCTTAATGGATGTTCCTATTTCAGTAAACGTGGTTGGCGGTGAGATGATTTCAAACCAAGGTATTACCAACTTAAATGACTTGTCAGACTACGTGCCAAATTTAAGCATGAACCAAACTGGCTTGGGTACTAATGTAACTATTCGTGGTATTAGCTCAGGTATTAACCCAGCGTTTGAGCAATCAGTAGGTATGTATGTAGATGACATATTTTATGGTCGTCCTCAATTGGCTCGTGTTCCTTATCTAGACATAGACCGAGTGGAAGTATTGCGTGGTCCACAACCTATTTTATTTGGTAAAAATGCTATTGCTGGTGCGATCAGTGCAACGACCATTAAAGCTAGTCCGGATGAAGTGGAAGGCTTTATAGAAAGTGAATATAATTTTGATCAGGAAGGATATGAAGTTTCTGGTGCGGTAAATATTCCTGTTAGTGATACATTTGCTATTCGCTTTGCTGGTTTGAAGCGCGAATCAGATGGTTATTATGATAATACAACGTTGAATAAAGATGAGTCAGAATTAGATACTGAAGTTCTTAGAGCGAATTTCCAATGGGATGCGACAGAAAATCTATCGATTAATCTTAAAGTAGAAAACTCTGACTTTACAACAAACGGTCGTTTTTTAGAGATTGTAAACCCTGTTGGCTCGCCTAGTTATGCAAGTGGCTTGTCTAATGCTACAGGCGGTGAATATGTATTAGATACAAAGCAGGATTTTAAACGTCAGTCTAATGGCGACTATGATGAAACTGAAGTCGATAATGTTACTTTAACAATCGATTTTGCGTTAGGCGATCATACGTTGACCTCTATAACTGGCGGCGTTCAATATGACTATTTCCAGCAGTGCGATTGTGACTTTACTGGTGTTGAAGTCTTTCAAACTGCAGGCAGTGAAGAGTACGAGCAGTTTAGTCAAGAATTAAGATTAAGTTCGCCTGGTGGCGATACGATTGATTATATCGTTGGTGCATACTATTCAGAATATGATGTTGAGACTGACGAGCTTCTTGCGTTCAGTAACGATAGTCTCTTCAATACTTTCCCTTCTACTGGCTTAACGACATTTTTTTATGATACGGGTACCAGAAGAAATTATGAAACTGATAGTGAGCAATGGTCTGTTTTTGCCCAAGGCACATGGAATGTTAGTGATGAGCTTAGAGTGACAGTTGGTGGTCGCTATAGCGAAGAAGATAAAACTGGATCGAGGGTTGTTAATATAGTTGAATTGAATGGCGCAACTGGGCCTTATGCATCTGCTAACTTCCCAGTTCAAGACCCCTTAAATACAACAACAGGAAATGCCCGTTTGGTATATGGTGCTTTAGGTGTTGAAACTGAGCAGGGAACTGGACATAACCGAACTGGCAAAAGATCAGAGTCTAGATTTACCCCCGCAGTGACAGTGCAGTGGGATGCTACTGATGAAACTATGCTTTACGCCTCTTATACAGAAGGATTTAAGGCTGGCGGTTTTGATGCTCGCTCTAATTTGAATGATAACTTCGAGTTTGATGAAGAGCTTGCGACTAGTATTGAGCTTGGTGCAAAAATGTCATTGGCTGACGGTGCTGCGGAACTGAATGTAGCGATATATAGAACAGAATATGATGATCTTCAGACCAGTCAATTTGATGGCAATTTAGGTTTTAATGTTACCAATGCTGGTGTAGCAACAACTCAGGGTATTGAGCTGGATGGTCGTTGGCAGGTAACTGACGCATTGTATCTTACTGGGGCACTTGGATATTTAGACTTTGAATTTGATGAGTTTGATGATTCTCAATGTTACTTTGGCGAAACACCTAGCAGCCCTAACAATGATCTTACCAATCCTAGTCAGGCCCGATTATGTGATAGAGGTGGAGATACCAGAGAGTTTGCTCCTGAGTTAACAGCAAACCTCGGTGCAGATTATTCTCTTGATATTTCTGATGACGTTGGTGTTATTTTTGGCCTAAACTTGGCATACAGTGATGACTACTTCACTTCCCCAACTTTAGATCCAAATCTAGTACAAGACTCTTATGTAAAGGTTAACGCACGCATACAGCTTGAGTCTTTGGATGGTATTTGGTCAGTGGCTTTACTTGCTGAAAACTTAACTGACGAGGGTATATCTACTTTTGGTAATGAGGCTCCGTTGGCTTCTGCTGCATCAAGAGCTGCTCCAACGCCTACAGGTGGGTTTGAGTCACCTCGTACAGCTACTGCTTACTACAGCTTCTATGAAGCACCAAGAAACGTAGCTTTGAAGGTTCGTTACAACTTCTAAGTTAGTTTCGATTATAAAACGGGCCTTATGGCCCGT
>JBLHWB010000180.1:0-4392 GCA_047628915.1 Porticoccus sp.
CGCCATAAGGTATCAGCGGAACAATATAGAAACCTTAGGGAAGATGCGTTTGACGTTTGGGCGAATGCGGTTATCTAGCAAACGAACTGTGATTACTTTGGTTTAAGGAAGTTAACTTGGCAGTACCTTATAGACATCTGATTTCTGCGAGTTATTACCAAGACCTTAGGGAAGTTGCGTTAAAGAATGGGAACAGGCGGTTGACTAGTGTTTTGTTATGGGTTCGCTTGGTCGTAATAAGTTAACATGCCAATACTAAGCTTGGGTGGCATAAGGTATCAACGGATACAATATAGGATTGTTAAGGAAAGTGCGTTTGATACTTGGAGAAATACGGCTATCTAGTAAACGAGCTGTGATTATTCTGGTCTAAGGAGGTTAACTTGGCAGTACCTACTGACAAGTTAATTCATCCTAAAGTTGGCGACTTTCCTTAACATCGTCAGATAACCATACTTTGATCAAAGACTGGTAAGGCATATCTCTTTTGTTAGCTTCGATCTTGATATTATCCAGCAAGCCTTCGGGCAACCTTAAAGATATTGTTTTTGTTGAAGGTTTAAGATTCGGCATTGATACCAGTTCTGCTTTTGATAGATCTAGATATTGACTTGAGTCATTGGTTTCCCAAAACTCTCGTTCTGCTTTTTCTGTTTTAAATTTTGGTATGTTTTTAAGCTTGCTCATAAATTGCCCTCTCTTTTTTGTGCATATTTCTAGAAGAAATCACGCGAATTAATGTGTCATCTTCTCGTAAGGTAAATGTTATATGCAGCACACGAGCTGCGTCTGTTTTACCCAATGCATGATATCTAGACTCTTGCTTACTGTGTTTTTTATCCTCCAACAATAACAACGGTGCATTGAAAAAAGTTTGCTCTGCTTCGGACTGGCTGACATCATGTTTATCAGCGCTCTTACGAGCATTACCATCATCCCATTCAAAGCCGATTACGTTAGTTAAATTAGCCATTTATGTATATTACCATCATATACCTGATTATCAACTGTGTTAAAAAATACGGTTTAGAATAATTTTCCGCCAGTTCAACGGTACGTATTAGCTTATATATTTTTGATAGAATATTCGTCACGAAGTTAAGGCTATTGGTTTATTTAGAGTTGATAACTATAAATTTGAATTGGTTTTTGTACGCTTATCGGTAAAATTGCGGTAAATAGGCGTTTTGGTGATAGGCGTATTGCTGATAAAAACTATATAGATCATAGGTTTATGTTTTTGTACACGTGTCACTGGCAGTGTTGAGGTTATAAATTGAATAGCCAGAAGCTGTATGGAAACAATTCAGTTCAACTGCTCATTAAATAATTGACCGCGATTCATTGCCCCAGTTAAGGGGGCAGTCAATTATTTGATATTCCAGAAACATGGATATTGAGAGTCTAAGAATTGGTCACCAAATGGTCACCGAGCATAAAATGATGAATTGTGACCATTTAAGCGTTAGGTCAATTTTTGGGAAATGGTCCTCTCTTCAGGATTCGAACCTGAGGCCTGTCCCTTAGGAGGGGACCGCTCTATCCAGCTGAGCTAAGAGAGGAAGTAAATATTGTACTTCATTTCGACCTATCCCTTAAGTGACCGTTTCAGCAATGACCTAAAGCTTAGGAGGGGGACGCTCTATCCAGCTGAGCTAAGGGCGGTATAAGCGCAGGATTTTACTGATTTATGCTGCGCTTAGATAGCCCCAAATGGTTAGGATTAGCAAAGTGACTACCAAGCCCAAACAGCTCTTGCGAAGAGGTTTCGGCCGTAGCCTGGGATACGTTCGCCAACCCCTACGTCGCTGCCACCAGCGCGATTTACACCAGCTAAATGGTCGTTGTATTGCCGGTCAAACACGTTGTTGACTCCAGCATTAATACTGAGGTTTGCTGACAGCTGGATGCCGCCGGTTAAATCAAATAGTGCATAACCAGAAGTTTCGATTTCATCGTTAACGCTAGCAACATTGTCTTGTTTAGCGAATGCCATGCCGGTTAAGGACATATTCCAATTACTATGACTGTAGTTTGCACTTATGCGAGCACTTGGCGGGGCAATACGATATAAGTCATCGTCGCCGTTGCGCAATTCACCGCGTACATAGTTAACGGTACCTTGCAGCTGCCACTGATCAGAAATTAAATATTGCCATTCAATGTCGAAGCCATACATTACCGCGTCAACATTATTGAACTGCAGTGGGTTTGGATCGCCTGCCATCATATTGCTAACCATATTGGCAGCCATATTGGTTGATGGAGTGCCTTGGATATAGTCGTCTATATTGCGATAAAAAATACGTGGTGCGATAAAGAACTTGTCACCAATTAGATCTACGCCTAGCTCAATTTCATCACTTGTTTCTGAGTCTAAATTTACATTGCCAATATAGTTTTTACCATCAGCTAAGCCGGCTGTTGCTTGCAGTGGCAACCATAAATACAGTTCTTGATAAACCGGTGCACGGCTTTTATGTGATACGGCCGCAGTGTAAGACAATGTTTCGCTGGCTTGGTAATTAAGGCGCGCCATTGCATCTATATTATTGAAGGTTTGCTCTCGGTCAGTGTTGTTGAAGTCGTTTTGTAGGGTGGCAACCATTGGCATCATCATAGCCATAGATGAGCCGACTTCGTCAGCATCGACGGTGATTTTATTGGCACGAATACCTGCGGTGAGCTTAGTTTTTTCGTTGATGACTTGCTGGCGCTCAGTATAGGCGCTTAATATTTCTTGCTGGGAATTATTAAAATTGCGGACAAAAAACATGCCGTTATTTGGGTTACTGATATCTGAATCATGGCTTTCTTTAGAACTATCAATGCCTAGCGTCCAACCGCCAGTTTCATCAGTGCTTTCTGCTTGCAGCCCAAAACTAGTGCCTTCTGCAGTTGCTAAGTTGGCACGCCATCTTGCTGGCATTGGCGCAGCACGCAGATGAAAGTTTGACATTGAATGCTCAACGTCGGTATCGGTAAAGTTTGCACTTATGCGCCAGTTATCTAGGTGGATCAAGTAATCTAGATTAACCACTTCGCTGTCAATGTATTGAATATCCATTGGTAGCACTGCTGTGCCGGCGTCGTCAGTTTTGTTGTTGCTATAACGAATATTGAATTCTTGTTGCTCTGTTTGCCAGCTGTATTGGATACCTGTGCGTTGGCGTTCGTATTCAGTAGGCGTGATTTCACCGCCATCAAATTGCGCATCATCGCCTTGCTCTTGTAATAATGAAATCGCTATTTTGTGGTTTTTATTAGCGGCGGCTGCCATGGCAGCAATTTGATAGCTGCTATCTACCGATTGTAAGCCTGCGACCACACGTCCAGTTGTTGTTGTATTGTTGTTTTTTGAGAACTCACCTTCCCATAATGTCGCTTCTATATGGCCACCAATGGTTTGTGGCGCAGCGCTAATTGGAGCAATGCCGCGGGTTACTGTTAGCTCGCTTAAAAGAGCCGCTGGCGCATACTGTAACGGTGGGTCCATTAGGTTTGGGCCACCTGAAATAGTTTGGTGTCCATCAACAGCAATAGATAAGCGTTGCGACACCATGCCGCGGTATTGGGGAAGCGTTGTTAGTGGGCCGTTAGTGTTAAAGCTTGCACCCGGTACTTGGCGTAGTAATGCGCTGGCATCTGGTGAGCTAGTTAGGTCAAGATTAATACCCTTAAACTCTTTGAATGCATTAGCAGTAACTTCTACTGTTTCTATTTCAGGATAGTGATCCGCCATAACAGTTGGTACGCTGGCAGCAGTTATACTGAAAGCCATTAAATTGGCTATTTTTTTCACATTATTCCCCAATGATTTACGGTGTATTAGCTGATAAATGATTTGCGGGCAGTGTAAAGAAAACAGCGACTGGGCGGGAGTGACATGATGTCGCAGGCATAAAAAAGCCGAGTCTACACTCGGCTACGTTACGTGCTGTGCTTAGCTAACTAGAATTCGGTTGTCACCATTGATATCGCATAAATACCGGCCTCACGGGCTGAATTCGCAATATCAGCATAAACTGAAGCATGTGCTTTATTATTAGCCTGAATAATTACGCTAGCGTCTGGGTTTTCCGCATACATACGTTCGATGTTTGCCCTAACAGCGCGCTTATCGATACGACGGCCTTGAATCCAAACTTCGTCTGCCGCGGTAATCTGAATAATAATGTTTTGCTTGTCGCTATCTGGTGGCGGTGCATCAGTGACGTCATCTGGACGACTAATTTCGATACCAGACTCTTTAATAAAAGAAGCGGTTACGATAAAGAAGATAAGCATAATAAAAACAACGTCCAACATCGGTGTTAGATCAATTTCTGCTTCTTCATCTTCGGCTTTTCTAAAACGGCTCACTGATAATCTCCAGTTATTATTGTTAGCGTT
>JBLHWB010000181.1:0-4344 GCA_047628915.1 Porticoccus sp.
AATTTGACGACTATTTCGGTACGGTTTATGGCAACTTGTCTATGGTAGGCGATCGTTTCGCCGATAACGCAAACTCGGTTGAATTAGACGGCTATCAGAAATTAGATGTTGGCTTAATAATGTATGCAGAGCAAGGCTTGAGCTTTGAATTTGCAGTACAAAACGTAACTGATGAAGATGCATTAACAGAAGGTGATCCAAGAAGTATCAACTCACCGAACGGCCGCTTTATTATGCCGCGTACCGCCACCTTTAGTGTTGGCTACGAGTTTTAATAAAGCGTATATAAAATTTTTTTGTAAAGTGTATGTGTAAAGCCGCTAATAAGCTTCCCTAGGTTTATTAGCGGTTTTTTATGTAAAACCCAATGCCGTTTTTAAAATGTTTAGTTAGGCTACTTAGGCGCAATAGAAGAAAAAACCAAGCTATCATCCACCACAGACTTATACCTCAAGCTAATTCGGTCGAGTATATAGTTTTGGTTTAGCTTCCAAGGCTTAGCGCGGCCCTGCTGCGGCATTTTATCCAAGGAACGCAGCACGTAGCTAGAGTTGAAATCAATCAAAGGATCGGTCTCCATGTCGCCAACAGGCAGAACTGGTTGGAAATAGTCATAGTGATGTTTATCCATATGATTAATCAAGCGGCACACATACTTGTCTACTAAATCAGTCTTCAACGTCCAAGATGCATTGGTGTAACCCGACGAAAACGCAAAGTTAGGCAAACCACTCAACATCATACCTTTATAACAATAGCTGGCTGCAGTATTAAAGACTGTGTTATCAACACTTATTTGAAAAGAACCTGGCACATCTAATTTAAGCCCTGTAGCGGTCACAATGATATCGGCAGCTAACTCTTCACCCGACAGCAGTTTAACCCCAGTGGCGGTGAAGCTGTCGATATGATTGGTAACCACGCTAGCCGACCAATTTTTTATAGCAGAGAATAAATCACCGTCTGGCACTACGCACAAACGCTGATCCTATGGCTGGTAGCTAGGTTTAAAGTATTTATCTACGGGGTAATCTTCTCCCAATGCAGCAATGATCTCGGTGCGTAGGAGTTTCTTTACAGCATTGGGCCTATTCTTAGCTAGGCGATAAAAAAACATACCCAGTAATATGTTTTTCCAACGGCTGAGACTATAGGCCACTTTAGCAGGCAGATAACGCCGCATAAAATTAGCCACCGCATCTTCGCCCGGCCTAGCGATAACGTAAGAAGGAGAGCGCTGCAACATAGTGACATGCTTTGCGGTTTTTGCCATCGCCGGTACTAGCGTAACGGCAGTAGCGCCACTGCCGATAACAATCACTTTTTTACCGGTGTAGTCTAAGTCTTGTGGCCAGTGCTGAGGTTGAATGATATCACCGGTGAATGTGTCGGCACTTTTGAAACCTGGTGTGTATCCGTTATCATAATTGTAGTAACCGGTACAAGAAAAAAAGAAACGACTGGAATATTGACAGCACTCGCCAGTTTGCACGTTTTGGACCTTTGTGTGCCACCTAGCGCTAGTACTATCCCAATTAGCCGACACCACTTTATGTTCGAAAACTATATGTTCACCAATACCGTTTTCATGAACCGCTTCACTAATATAAGCCTTAATATCTGCGCCAGGTGAAATAGCCTTAGGTGAGTGCCAAGGCTTGAAGTTATAACCGAAAGTAAACATCTCTGAATCAGAACGAATGCCCGGATAGCGAAACAAATCCAACGTGCCCCCCACAGCGCTGCGTGCTTCAATGATAGCGTATGACTTGTTCGGACAATGCTTTTGTACATGATAGGCAGCGCCAATACCTGAAATACCAGCGCCAATGATGAGTACATCTACATCTATTTGCTTATTGCTCACCGTACGAATTCCTTTATTACTAACTAATTTCGTTTTCTTGCCACAAATTGCCCAGCTAATACGCCGGTGTATTGGCCCTTATCAATCGCCAATTCACCATTAATCAGCAAATAGCGAACACCTGTAGATAATCGATCCCAAGCCTTAAAGGTGGCCTGTGCTTTATACTCTTTCGGCTCGAACACAAGTACATCAGCTTTGAATCCCGGTTTAATAAAGCCTCTATCTCCTAGTCCTAATATTTCTGCGGTTTGACCGCTACTGCTACGAATAAAACGGGCTATGTCAATTGTGGCCGATCCCAACACATACTGTTGATACTTCTGTGGAAAGCTTGCGTATTTGCGCGGATGTCCGTTAGTACCATCAGACGAAGTCACTACCCAAGGTTGTTGCATGAAGTTTTTTATGTCGTCCTCATGCATATTAAAAGACGCTACTCTAGTTCGCCCATTTTTTACCAAATAAATTACCGTTTTCACATCGGAAAGGGTAAATTGATCGGCCAGAACAGCCAACGTTTTACCCACCAGTTCACTGTCTTGCGAGGCAGTAATGAGCAAAGACTCTGGCCCACCGCGGCGGCGAATATTCTCACCAATCTCACTTTCAATCTTTTCAATTAACTCTGGATTATCGAGCCGTTGAAAAAATGCACTTTGTGAGTCGGCCATAGCCCACTTAGGTACTAGCGCACTTCTCACATTCGTTCCAGACGCTTGCCAAGGATATTGATCCGCTGAAATACTTACACCTTGGCTTTTAGCCTTATTGATTTTCGCGATGGCTGGTTCGCTTTGCCCCCACACATCTACACCAAGTGCTTTAATGTGCGCCACATGTAAGTGGATATCGGCGCGCCGAGCAATATCGATGGCTTCATCTAATGCAGGCAAAAATCCAATATTAAAGGTACTTTCGTCACGCAGGTGTGTGTCATAAACGCCTTTAAAACTGGCGGCAACTTTGGCCAGTTCAAGTACTTCTTCAGTTGCAGCAAAACTACCGGGCACATAATAAAGACCTGAAGATAAGCCCAAGGCACCCTCGCTCATTGCTGTGTTCAGCAGTGTCTTCATTTGGGCCAGTTCTGCCAAAGAAGAATATCGCTTGGCCGTTCCCATCACTTGCTCGCGCAGGGTGCCATGGCCCACATAAAACGCGGTATTAGTGCCTATCCCTTGAGGGTTAAGTGATGCGACGGCCTGTTTAATGTCAACCGGTCCACCGCCATCATTACCACTAATAACCGTGCTTACACCCTGAAAAAGGTAGTTAAGATTCTGATTTTTAGTGCTGCTCTTCAGCTCGTCAATAGAATGAGTATGTGGGTCAATAAATCCTGGGCTGACCACCAAACCAGTGGCATCAATTGTGTTATCGGCCTGATAACGTTGAGTGCCCGCGGCGCTTAAAGCGCAGATTTGCTCACCACAAATACCAATATCCATTTTTGTAGCCGGTTTATCGGTACCATCAAATACCAATCCAGAGAGGATAAGCACGTCCACCTTCGGATGACTCGCACAACCAGCCATTAGCAAAATGCTGACATATAAACTACTAAATGCAATTGCGGATTTCTTCATAATTAATGGTTTCTTGTCGGGTGAATTAGACTTACCTGCTTGGCTCGGAATATAGAAAGAATAAACGAAGCATCTGCTCTATTCAACTGGCTTTTATTTTAAGGAGTTATGATTGATAGTCCTCTTTTTTACCAACAACAAGGTCTGTGTACTTGACTTACCAATTGTTCTTGTTTACTTATTGATAAATAATTAGCGTTGGTCTATGTATGCATCGCTATGCTCTAATTATCCTGTTATTTTTGGCTCTGAGTGCTTGCGGTGGTGGCGGCACAAGCAGTGGTGTCGCGATTCCGCCCCCCACTCCTCCTCCAACACAACCACCTGAAGACAATACCAAGTGGCAAGTCACTGCCCCAAACTACAAAGGCTCAACTCAAGCGTATAACATTAGCAAAACCAATGCTGGTGAAACTTTTTATAGCGTGCTTCAGGCAATCGATAGTGTGCGAGCATATTAATGTTTGAAACTGGATATTAATGTTTGCAACTAGACATTAAAGTTTGAAACTCACAGTAACATTATGAAACCGCTTTCGAGTGGTTTTTGATTTATGATTTGTTTGGTTTGCTAACTCATTCTTAACAACTATAGCGCTTCAACTATCTTGACTGGTCAAGTTCATTGTTGCTTAATATAAAAGTACAGTTAAACTTTTGAATGAAAGTGCCCGCCTAAGGAGACGGTCAGATTTGTTCTAATCATTCCCGCTTTGTGCTTATTGCGATATATCTCCGTCGGTCGGTTCTACGGCAAAAGTGGTCATACCTTATTAATGTAATCTTACACATCCTAGGTCATTACCTATATGGACTCCCGATCCATTTCAAGGATAATGTGATAATAAATTGAAGATTGCGCGCGCATATTCGGGCTCTTGGTGAGTT
>JBLHWB010000182.1:0-4331 GCA_047628915.1 Porticoccus sp.
TAAAGTTGCCTTATTGGATAAAAGCCTATTCAGTCAAGAAGTGCATCCGGCAAGAAAATTAATGGATGAGCTGATTGTCTCTGGTTTGGGTTGGAGGCCGGGAGGAGAGGCTGATCGGGATTTTTATTACAAGAAGATACGAGAAGTTGTCGAGCTTGTACTCACTGAGTTTTCAGACGATATACATCTATTTCAACAAGCCCTTGCAGATTTTATGATTTTCCGTGATGTTGAAACAAAACGCAGAGCTATAGTTGCGCAACGATTGATCGAACGTGGCAAAGGTCAAGCCAGGGCTGAAGCTGGAAATATGTTTGTTAAGCGAGAAATAGCAACTCGAATAGATAGTATTACCTTGCCAGTAAAAGTTCGCGATACGATTAAATTTTATTGGTCCAAACTGCTATTTATGATCTATTTACGTGAAGGCGAAGAGGGCGAGAACTGGTTGGCGGCCATCAAAGTTGTCGACGAGCTAGTGTGGAGTGTTGCGGCCAAAATAACGGCGCCAGATAAAAGTCGCTTAACAAGATTATTACCTGGTTTAAAGCGCAGTTTGTACAACGGATTGACTCGCATGGAAATGAGTCATTTCGAGATGAATCGCTTGTATGACGAACTAGATAAATGCCATGATTTGGCTGCGAATGGGCAGTCGCGTTGGGGGTTGGCAGTAAAAAATACCGCTGGCGAGCATGACAGCATGGAAGAAATTGAAGATATTAGGGTGGTGTCTAATGTGTCGGAAGGGAGTTGGTTTGACCTGAACAATGAACAGGGTGGTTATTTATATCGGTTGAGCGTGATAATAGAACCACCAGGAAAGTATATTTTTATTGATAGAAGTGGGCGCGATGTGCAGACTTTTAGTCGCGCTGAGCTTGCTGAAAAAATTGTAAAAAATGCTGTTGAAGAAATTGATGATAGGCTATTTTTTGACCGTGCATTGTCTGTCTTAAAAGAAAAATTAAATTAATTAGCCGGAAAGGAGTTGTGGTGGAACAGCACTATACGGTTAGTAAAGGGATTTTGATTGGAGCTATTCAGTCCCCGTCTGACAATTTTAATTTACGCCCCGCCGGCCACAATCCAAGTTTATTGGTTATTCATAATATAAGTCTACCTCCTGGTCAGTTTGGAACTGGTTGTATTGATAAGTTTTTTACTAATTGCTTAGATGCCTCTGAACATCCTTTTTTTGCAGAAATAGCAGAACTGACTGTGTCGGCTCACTTGGTTATCGACCGAGTCGGGCGGGTTACTCAATACGTTAATTTTAATGACCGAGCATGGCATGCGGGGGTTTCTAATTTCGAAGGTTGCGATGCCTGCAATGATTTTAGTATCGGTATTGAGCTCGAAGGAACTGATAATATTGCTTATACCGATGAGCAATATGCAGCATTAATCGAGGCAACTGTGGCTATTAAGCAAGCATACCCAGCGATTAACAGCGAGCGTATAGTTGGGCATTGTGATATTGCACCAGGCAGAAAAACCGACCCTGGTGAGTCATTTGATTGGTCGAGATATAAAGATAGTTAGCCAGCACTAGTTTGTCCACAACAGGTGGTAATTATGAAATTATTTTCGATTCTAATAGTATTTGCGCTGCTGCAATATTGGGGCAGTGGCGGGCCTGTTCAGCAAGACTCGTGGTTTAACTCAATAATAAAAAAATTATTGGCTAACGCTGCAGCTAAAAAAGTCGCTGTTTGGCTGCTGCCACTATTGGTCATATTGTTGCCTGCAGGTTTACTGCAGTTAGTATTATGGAAGGTTGACGGCGTGGCTTTCGGTATTGCTGAATTAGTCATTACCTGTACGGTATTGTTGTATAGTCTGGGGCGTAATGAATTTAATCAATTGGTTGAAACCTATTTGCGCAGCTGGAATAGCGATGATATACAAGGAGCTTATAGCCACGCACAAGACTTTTCATGTTTAAAACCATTGGGCAGTGAGCAAATTGAAGCAGGCAATCTAGCAGAGCTTCATAAACATGCGTTCACAGCTATCGTATATCAGGGATTTGAGCGCTGGTTTGTCGTTATTTTTTGGTTTTTATTACTAGGGCCAAGTGGTGCTTTAGCGTATCGCTTAGGTTTTCTATACTCACGTCATTCATTAACTAATGAGGCTTCAGTAGTTAAGCCTATTCAAGCTTTAATGCATTGGGTGGAATGGTTGCCGGCACAATTATTGGGTTTAAGTTTTGCCTTGGCAGGAAACTTTGGTAGTTGTTTTGCACTGTGGCGAAAACGAATGACCATTACATCTGATTCGGTTTGTGAAATGCTAATGAATTATGCCATTGCAGCACTTGGCGTAAATGAAGAGCTTGCATGTCAAGCTGAATGCTTAGCTGCTGATCAAGCTAAATCAATTAATGATGGTAATCAGCAAATAGTAGGCTTACAGCAATTACTCCATCGTTGCGTCGTACTTTGGGTAATTGCATTATCAGTGTTTATCTTATTTGTATAAGGTTTGCACTTGTCGAATGAGTGAATTGTTTACAGGTGTTTTAATCCCGTGCAGTTTTGCTTGTCGTTCTAGGTAGCCATTAATAAAATCTATTTCAGTTTTTCTGTTTGCCCGCACATCTTGCAGCATCGAAGAGATATTGTCTGCGGTTTCCTTTGCGACTTCGCTAACGGTGTTTAAAATTATTTTCTCTTCAATATTTTGACCGCAAGCGTTGGCAACTAAGCTAATTTCTTTTGCCAGCAGCCCCGTTTTAGCTATTATATCGTCACGTTTTAATAGCTCTCCATTGGCGCAGTTATTTACCGCGGTTAGCGGGTTGATAATGCAATTGACGGCGAGCTTTAACCAAAGCTGGCTATAAATATTATTACTCACTATCACTGGCGATGGTTGTAGTGGCAGCAAGCTTACAATTTGCGGGCATAGTGCATGTTGTGATTGGCGGTAAGCACCAAGTATAGTTTTCCCGTCACCCGCAGCATTGACTGTAAATGGTTTTGAAACGTTGGCGCCGCCGGTGGTACTTGCCAACAAAAGCGGGTTGTTAGGCAGTAGATTTATTAGCTGCTCTGCAATGCCCATGCCATTTTGTAGGAGGACAATAATGGTGTTTTCGTCTATTAAATTGATTGTCGAATTTATTGCATCAATTGTCTGATGAGATTTTGTACAGACTAGTAAATGAGATATTACTGACTGGCTAGAATCAATTGATACTGCTGGAATTTTAAAGAGTGTCTCTTCGGTACCAGCAAGCGTTATACCTCCTGCGGTTTCATACTGAGCTAAATCATAGTCGTTTTTAAGCAGTAAGCTGACACTTATCTCCTCCCGATAAAGTTTAGTGGCCCAAAGGCAGCCAACGGCACCGGCGCCTAAAATTGCCCAGCCATTAAAGTTGTCGTTATTGTGCATTTTAAGTGAATGTCTTTGCGGTTTACTGTGGCTTTTATCTGGTTGCTGATAGTATCATCAAATCCATTGCTAACCACAGGAGCACAAAAAATGCCAAGCTTTGACGTAGTATCTGAGGTAGATACGCATCAATTAACCAACGCCGTTGACCAAGTGAAGCGGGTGATTAAGAACCGCTTTGATTTCAAAGGTGTTGAGGCAAGTTTTGAGCTGAGCGATCGTACTATCGATGTAACCGCAGAAGCTGATTTTCAACTAGAGCAAATGGTCGATATGCTCAGAGCTACATTGATTAAATGCACTATTGACCCCAAAGCCATGGAAATTGGCGATGAGGTTCAGTCGGGCAAGATAGTTAAGCAAGCGGTGACATTAAAGCATGGCTTATCGACAGAGCTATGTAAAAAAGTTGTCAAAATCATCAAAGAAGAAAAAATGAAAGTTCAGTCGGCTATTCAAGGTGACCATGTCCGAGTGACAGCTAAGAAACGCGATGATCTACAGAAAGTAATGACTTTGTTGCGAGAGAAAGACCTAGAACAGCCTCTGCAATTTGATAATTTCCGCGACTAATGATCAATTTGAGCCTGTATGACAATCGATAAAATATCGTGGTGGAATGCCACCGCTGTTTACGCTAAGCCGCGCGTTATAGCCATGTGCATAATTGGCTTTGGTGCTGGGTTGCCATTTCTATTGGTGTTCTCAACTCTCAGTGCATGGCTAAGTGATAGCGGTGTTAGTCGTTCCGATATCGGGCTATTTGCATGGGTTGGCATCACCTATTCTATTAAGTTTATCTGGTCGCCAGTGGTTGATAGAGTTTCATTACCATTGTTGAGTCGCTTTGGTCGCAGGCGAAGCTGGATTTTAGCGGGGCAGTTAGGTATCGCTATTGGATTGATATCTTTATCAACAATCGATCC
>JBLHWB010000183.1:0-4291 GCA_047628915.1 Porticoccus sp.
CAGACGCAACCGCAACACCGGCAATACCACCTTCCATTGCAGCCACACGCTGCTCTAGCACCGCCGTGGTTGGATTAGTGATTCGAGTATAGATATTCCCTTCGACTTTTAAGTCGAACAAGTCAGCGCCGTGTTGCGTATCATCAAAGGTATACGATGTGGTTTGATAAATGGGCACTGCGGCTGCCTTAGTTGTTTGCTCTGACGTATAACCGTGATGCAGTGCGATTGATTCTAATTTCATTCTTTATTCCTCAATTATTTTACTGAATTACATTAATTTTAAAAAACGACACAATGATTTAACCTTCAGATTAAATCTCAAAAATACACAACTAGGTTTTATCCATCCGGCTAGAAAAATCCCAAGCATTAAGCGTGTGCGGCGTGATTTTTAACACATATTCATCCGCGACTCGACTTAATAACCAATCAGCCAACTTATTATTACCATCGGCTAAATAGCGACCGATTAATCGGTTTAATACGGTGCCCGCCCCATCCATTGTTAGCTCTACATTAGCTTTTCCACGCACACCTTTATAAGGATATTCGTTAGTAGCAACCTCTAATGAAACTTTCCCGCTTTGCTTAAGCATTTTTATTACATGGGAATTTTTATGCGATGCAGCCCAAAAATACCCCTCATCAAAATAAAACCACAACGAACAAACTGCAGGGAAACCGTCTCGATCATTAAATGCCAATCGCATTGGGGTTTTTGCAGCAGCCAAAAACTGCTCTATTTCGTCTTGTGTCCAAGTGCTCTTTTTACTGATTTTCATAACTGACCAAAACCCTATTAATTATCTTTCGCCATAGCCCAAACGCTAAAACTATTTAGTTCATGTTTTAAGCTTATAAAAATTTCTGTATTAGATCTTGCTGTAACTTTTTCCCATCCGGGTCTGCTTGTGTTTTCAAGTCACAAAATTCATTTGACCAATCAGACGTCCGCATTCGAATTGGCGGATCGGGATTTTCGATACAAGCGATGACGACTTCCGCCACTTGATCAGCAGATTGATAAACGTCACCACTAGCCGTAGCCGCCCTAGCTTGAGCTCCGCCAATATAAGTTTCCAGAATTGGTTTGTAATCATCATCTTTCATGCCACCGGTGCTTTTGAATTGCTTCATAACACTAGCCCCAAATTCGGTAGTAATACCGCCGGGCTCAACCGAGGTAAAATTAACGTTAAACGATGGTTGCACATAACTTGCTAATGACTCGGTATAACCCTCAACAGCAAACTTTGCCGCGCAATATATTTCATTAAACGGCTGACCGACTAAACCTCCTATTGAGGAAATATTAACAATATGCCCAGACCGAGCCTCACGCATATGAGGAAGTACCGCCTTGGTACAGCGCACCACCCCCATAAAATTTACATCTAATACCCACTGGATTTCTTCTTCCGTCGCTTGCTCTGTAGTACGAACAAAACCGGCTCCAGCATTGTTAACCAGAATATCAATCCGACCTTCTAGCTCAATAATGGCATCAACACAGGCGTTTACACTGTGGGTATTTTGAACATCTAGCGGTCTAATTTCTAGGGCGACACCGGCACTACTAGCCGCTTTATCTAGCGCTGCTCTCTTATCAAGGTTTCGCATCGTGGCATAAACCTTTACCCCAGTTTTTGCCAACTGCACAGCTATGCTAATACCTAATCCGGTTGACGCTCCGGTGACCAGGGCTATTTTTTTCATGACAATATCTCTCTGTTTACTATGGCTTTGGATCTAACACTACCACAGGTATCTGCCGCTCTGTTGCCGCTTGATAAGCGTTATAAGGAGAATAGTAATCAGCCATCAATTTCCACAGCCTCTCTCTTTCATCGCCTTCTGCTACCCGAGCCACTGCTGTGAATTTATCATTGGCGACTTTTAACTCAACAGTATTTGACGCAGATAAATTTAAGTACCAGGCGGGATGAGCAGGAGCACCCCCTTTTGAGGCGATAATACAATAGCCACCATCACCAGTTGGCTGATAGATCAGCGGGATCGCTAGTCGATTACCTGATTTTCTGCCGACGGTAGTTAGTAACAATGTGGTGAGTAGCCCTTTACCACCGCCAGCAGCCGAATCCCATAAATGACCGGCCTCGCCATCGGCCAGATAGAGCTCAATATGAGCTTTGATCCAACGGGGTAAACTATCGGGAATATTTATATCAGTCATAGCAAGTTCCTAAACGCATAAGGTAAAAAACCAAAACTTACCCTATCGCCGTTTAGAACAAATGCAAAGTAAAAACGGCATTTATTCTGCGCCGTCGAAGAAGTCCTTAAAGCCAGACGGATCATGCCGCCCGATCACCATGGTCTCGATAACACCCATGCCTTCTTTGTCACCCATTTTGGCCTTAACAACTTGATGATTATGGATCCACTGATAATCTAATTCATTAACAGTGGTTAAATCCCATTCTTCACGCGCTGTTTCCAGTTCACCCTGCCAATAACCATGGCCCCATTCAAAATGGTTATAGCCAATGCCCAGCAGGAAGAATTTAAGACCGGTGGTTTCCACTTCAATGTCGTAATTATTACCTTTATTATCAGCAAAATTGAAAATAGCTTTTTTTACCCTGCGAGTACCAGCGTTCCAGTCGTAGTTATGCTTAATCGTACTCATTTCTATTAAACCAGACTCTTCTAACGGCGGAATGTCATTGGGATTTTGATACAAAGGCACTAGGTCTGCACTGACCTGAGTGGGGTTACCATCACGATCTTCAAAGGTGCCAAATAGAGTGGCGCAGTCGCCAAAGTTGATTGGACACCACGTCCAGTAAACACCGGGCTCTTTATTCAACAATCCGGGTGCGCCACCTTGCGGCTCACCTATTGGTCGCACGCCCCATGACTTATCCCGCGTGCCATATGCTTTGCTCACTTCATAACGCTTACCATCAATAGCAAAATACCCCTGCCAATAACCAATTTGGGTAAAACGGGTATTGAGCATAATCAAATGGCCGTCGTCATACATTTCGTTTTTTGGCTCTTGATGGGGAATACTCGCCGCGGTAAATAACAGGTCGCATTCAATGTCATGTTCGTTGGCAGCCAAGGTCACTCGAATTTGTCGCATGGGCTCGACAATCTCTACGCGCAGGGGTCCAACACTCGTGTCTGCGCGCTCTTTTGGCGCGCGGCAAGAGCCATGAAAAGCAAACTGTTTATCGCCTATCGCTACACTAAAATGACCATCCATCACCGACCTGTTTGGATATAGACCAAGGCCAATTTCAAAAATATAACCTGCCTCTTGATCAAAGCCATTAAACCAATAGCGGTTATAACTATTACGGTCACTTTGCGATGGCTGTGCAACGGGTTCGTGAGTCTGGTGAATACAATAATCATCAAAGCTAGTGATCATAACAACGCTCTCTTAAGTGGCGAATATTTAATAAGAAGTCTACCCAGCAATGCGCTGCTTTAGTAGCAGCCTTAATAAACCGTCATGCAACAGGCGCGTCACCATATAGACACATCATAGTCAGAGGCATATATTAATTTCATTCGATATAAGTATATAGAGGCAATAACTAATGGCTGCAGCAGAACCTACCAGAGAATACATAAAGGAACCTGACAATACTGACCTTGGTCATATTCCTGGGGACTACGGCATGCCCTTACTAGGTAAAACGTTTGGCTTTGTAACAAAACCCTACGAAATGCTAGATGAAATATACAAAAAGCATGGTGCCGTATCTAAAGCATCACTGACCTTCCAAAAACTTGTAGTAGCGCTAGGGCCAGAGTTTATTAAAGAGCTGACCTTAGATTCCGACCGAGTGTTTTCATCTGAAATGGGTTATCGCGGCCCAGTCGGTGACTTTTTCGAAGGCGGTTTATTAACCAAAGATTTCAGTGACCACAAATTTCATCGCCGCATTATGCAAACAGCCTTTAAAACTGCCGCTATGCGCAACTATATTGATGAAATGAACCCCATCATCGACAGCGCTACTGCAAAATGGCGCGAAGATAAAGACTTTCACTTTTACCCTCATGTAAAAACGCTGCTGCTAGACATAGGCGCTAAAGTATTTTTAGGTTTAGAACTGGAAGGGAAAGAAACCAAAGAACTTAACCAAGCATTCCTAGATATGGGTGAAGGCACGCTATCAGTAATCAGAAAAGATTGGCCTGGCCTCACCTATCGTAAAGGCATGAACGGACGCCGTTATCTGGAAAAGTTTTTTGTTGAACTAGTACCGAAAAAACGTGGCCAACAAGGTCATGACATGGCCACCTATTT
>JBLHWB010000184.1:0-4246 GCA_047628915.1 Porticoccus sp.
AAGATAGTACTGCGCTGACTGGCTCAATAGTTCCTACCTTTATTAAGTACTTGATCCCCTCGCTGGTAGGGCTAATTGCCATGACATCTGCCTCTTTGGTTGATGGAATATTTATTGGTAATTATGTGGGTACCACCGCTTTAGCCGCTGTAAATCTAATTATTCCTATCACTACGCTGATGTTTGGCGTTGGCATAATGCTATCGATTGGCGGCTCGGTACGCAGTGGTAAATACTTGGGTGAAAAGAAAGTTGCGGCTGCATCAGCAATTTTTAGTAAGACCTTATTATCCGTTGTATTTTATGGCTGCGTGGCAATAGTATTAGGACTTATATTTGAAACTCAATTATTTTCTGCGCTTGGCGCTACGCCAGAGCTGTTTCCAATAATGAGTGAATATTATCGAATTATTATACCGTTTTTACTGCCGCAATTAGTTACTGTGGTGTTGTATTTCTTTGTGCGGATGGATGGCGCACCTAACCTAGCAGCTGCTGCACTAATGGTTGGCGCGGTTATTAATATGGTGTTGGATTATTTTTTTATTGCTGTTTATGGCTGGGGCCTAGAAGGCGCAGCATATGCAACCGGATTGTCCCAGTTATTTTCTATGTCGGTGTTGATGTTTTACTTCACTACGACTAATCGTGTGCTCAGTTTCGGAATACGCCAAAGTAATTGGGGCGAGGTGTTTCAGGCAGCATATAATGGTGTTTCAGAATTCATCAATGAAATATCTGGCGGTATTATTGCGCTTATTTTTAATTGGATGTTAATCCAGCGAGCCGGAGTGGACGGTGTTGCCGCCATTACTGTGGTTAATTATTTATTGATGCTAGGATTTATGGCATTTTTTGCCATATCTGATTCTATTCAGGTGATGGTATCGCAGAATTTTGGCGCTGGTAATAGTAAGCGAATACGTCAATTCATGATCACTGCAACGGTCGCTGTTGCGCTGATGAGTGGAGTATTCATTAGTGCGTTATTGCTCGCTGGCGAGTCATTGATTTTGATGTTTGTCGATGATCATAATAGTGGCGAAACTATCGGCTTAGCCAATAGTTTTATTACTTATGTGTGGCCATTATTTTTGTTCGCGGGTATTAATATGTTGGTTTCGGGGTATTTAACGGCCATTCATTTACCATTTCAATCTGGCCTTATCGCCTTGTGTCGTAGTCTAGTCTTCCCCGCGACTTTACTTATTCTGTTTTATTTCCTATTGACCGACTATCTATTCGTTGTTGCTTTACCAATTGCAGAGGCTTTAAGCTCTATTTTGGCAGTTACTATATTTTTGCGCTATACCCCTACAAAAGTTATGCAACGTAATTTGGCTAAAGTGAGTTAAGGATAGCGATATTGTAGTAGGGAGTTAGCAATAGACTGCTACAAAACTTTACTGCGCCGCAGCAATACTTTGGGTCTTAACTTTAACACTTCAGCAAGTAGTAACTTATCAGTAGATAGAGTGATTCTACTAGCTAGGCCTAAAGCGCCTTGCTCTAACGGCAGCAGCCTTGATAGCCTAGCCATATAGAATTGATAGACAGCTTCTTTGGCGGCAGCAAGCACTGGGCTGGCTAGAATAAGCGTGCCTTGGATGAAGTAAGTGTTGATGTCTCCAAGTGATAACAGAACTGGTGTGGTGCCAGTTTTAAACGGCTTTAAGGATTTTTTGGCACAAAAGCGAGCGATATTGGTAGCGGCATGGTGACCCATATCTAAGGCAACGCTGGCTTGTTTAGGAAGTGGATTTGGCAATGCAGCTGAGTCGCCAGCGACAAAAATATTATTAAATTCATTGCTTTGTAAGTAAGTATTAACAGCTAAGCCCTTGGAACTAGCTTTAGGGTCGAGACTTTCGAGATAGTCAGGCAATTTGGTGCCAGCTGTCCATATTGTTAAATCTGATTCGAGAGATTCTTTGTCACTGAAGTGAATGCTAGATTTTTTAACTTCAGTGATTGTTTTGTTAAAGTGAAAGCTAAGCTGATAATTTTTACATTGGCTTAAAATGTCATCTGATAGTTTTTTTGGAAGTGCTTTTACTAATCTAGATGCGCTATCGATTACGTTAATATGCAGTCGCTCGTTAGTTGCATATTTGCGCAATAGCTCGCCTAAAACTTCTACGCCGGTAAAGCCACCGCCAATAATGTTAAGGTTAATAGTGCGTTTAGTCGTATTAAGCGCAGCTTCAATGTCGTTATGTATTTGTATTACGTTATCAGCTGTACGAAATCCCTCCGCATACTTACTGGCACCTTTGACTCCATAGTTCGAGCGGGCATGGCCAGATGTAATCAATAAGACATCGTAATTTAGCGCTTGCTTATCACCAAGGGTAACGGTTTGTAAATCACCGTTAATGCTAGTAACAGTCTGGTTAACAAAGCGATGGCCTAATCTGGCAATAATAGTTGCAAGATTTAAGCTGAGACTAGTTTCCTTTTTAACATCTGACAAAATCTCATGGATATTTGGTGTCCATTGAAAATCCTGTCTCGAATCAACAACCGTCACGGCATAACATTTACTCAGTTTGCTGGCCGCAGTAAGGCCTGCAAAATTGGCTCCTATAATTATAATGCGAGATTTCGTACTATTTAGTGTCAAAAGAATTATCCTTGATAAATAAAAACTGCATTCCAATTGCCGCACACTAGCAGATCAATCTGACATGTATAGAATTTTTGTCCTTAACAATACTGCAAATGCAGTTATATAGTAGTAATAATATGCGCTTGAGTAGGCTCAAGGACGTAGAATTGTGTAGTTGCTCTCTAACCACCGCAGTTGTTAGTCGAACCCAGAGACCTATTGTTGGTGTATATTCGTTTTATATAAGATATCAACAGCTTAGTCGTGAGTATGTATATGAAATGTAAGTTCTATTTATTATTATTGATGCTCTCCGTTGGAGCCTTTGCAGATGAAGACAGAGGTGATGCGCGTGAGAAAATTGAACGCCAAGGCTTTGTCTATGGTTTGGGCTTGGCGGTAAGAAAAGAGATTTATAAGGGTTTTGACAGAAGAGTGATTCCACTGCCAACTATCGGCTATCGGGGCGAAAAGCTAACTGTATTGGCGCCATTCGTCAGCTATGATCTGGCTAGTTTCGAGGCAGTTAAGTTTTCGCTGCGGGCTGCACCAAGATTTCAAGGCTTTGATGATTCTGATAGTGATATTTTTGAAGGCATGGAAGAGCGAAAATTCTCCATGGATTCTGGTGTCGGGCTTCTGTATGAAAAGAACAATTGGAGAGTTGACGTGAGTGCTATGTTCGATGTGCTGAATCGCTCTAATGGCTATGAACTGCATTCACGACTTGGGCGAGTGTATAATTATGGGCCGTTTTTCTTTGAACCTAGAGTTACAGTGAGTTATCTAGATGCTAATCATGTCGATTATTATTACGGCGTTACTAATGATGAAGTGAATAATTTTAGATCCCAGTACTCGGGTGAGAATACAGTCAATACTTCATTTAATTTTTCGGTTTCAACCCCAATTTTCTTCGGCGGATTTTCCAGTATTAGCGTGGGCCGAACATGGTTTGGCAGCGGGATTACTGATAGCCCGCTAGTGGAAGATAGCGCTGATTATAGTCTTAGGATGGCATTCGCCAAATTTTTCTAGCGGTGGTTAGGTGAAATTTAATCGATAGATCCTCAGTAGTTAAGATCAAAAAACTCAGCACTTTTTATTTAAATAGTAGCTCTTTAGCACTTTCAGTTATCGCAATAACTGCTGGGTGGCTGATTTTTCGCTCAACGGTGATAGCGTAAAAAGATTCTAAAATATCTGTGGTTGAGCCTATTTCAGAGACCCCATAGTCGCGTGCTACCTCTTTGGCTATTGGTGTAGGTGCGGTAAATATGCCGGTGCTACCGCGGCCAAAAGTTTTCATCAGCGCAGTATCGTCAAATTCCCCAGTTATAATGGGGCGTATATCATTAGCTTCAAACCAGTTAAGTAACGGTGCATGAATGTTAGCAATGCTACTTGGGATCAGCATTGGCTGGTTGTCTAAGTTAGTAGGAAACGGCTTTTTTAGTGTCGACTTTATTGCCTCAGTAGCAAAAAATGAGATGCCACATTCACCCAATGGATGATTGAAGCCTTTAACATTTACCGATGTTGGTATTGGGCGGTCGGCTAGTACTAGGTCAATCTTATGAACGGCAAGATCTAACAGTAATTCTTTTATATTACCTTCAGTGCAAACTATTTTTACCG
>JBLHWB010000185.1:0-4245 GCA_047628915.1 Porticoccus sp.
CCGGTCTTGCGCTTGCGCAAATCCGGCGACAAAAACCATAAAAAATACGACGACTAAATATTTAATCCGATCCACTTAGTAAAGCTCCTAATTGCTAAAACTACCTACCTCTAATGACCAGCATGATAGCGACAGGTTCCAAACCACGCAATTTACTTTGGTTATTTAGGCTATCAGGCTTATCATAGTCGCTAAATTGCTTGAACAAATAAACTCAGTTAGGTGCATCAACCCTATGTCAGCAACTTCGTTTTTTACCTCAGCTCAGCGCACCATTGAGCTTGAAACACAGGCTATCGCCGATTTAGCCCAGCAAGTTGATGCCCAGTTTGAAAAAGCCTGTCAGATTTTGTTGCAATGTAAAGGTAGAGTTGTAGTAACGGGCATGGGTAAATCAGGGCATATAGCCAACAAAATCGCGGCAACCTTGGCCAGTACGGGGACTCCAGCGTTTTATGTCCATCCAGCAGAAGCTAGCCATGGCGACATGGGGATGATCACTGCAAACGACGCTGTGCTTGCACTATCTAATTCTGGTACTACCGGTGAAATCGTTACTATTTTACCGCTGCTAAAACGTTTAAACGTACCCTTAATAGCTATGACCGGCGCCCCAGCATCTACCTTAGCGACATCAGCGGACGCCCATATTAACGCCAGTGTGAAAAACGAAGCCTGCCCGCTAGGCCTAGCGCCAACGTCTTCAACTACAGCAGCACTAGTCATGGGCGACGCTCTTGCCATTGCGCTGCTTGAAGCTCGCGGCTTCACTGCTGAAGACTTCGCCTTTTCCCACCCCGGTGGAGCACTTGGTCGCCGCCTGCTACTAAAAGTTAAAGATGTCATGGTCTGCGGCGATAAAATCCCCAAAGTATCGCCCAGCACAACCTTAAACGAAGCCCTCTTGGAAATTAGCAGCAAAGCCTTAGGAATGACAACAGTCGTTGACGACCAAGGTGTTTTACTTGGCATATTTACCGACGGGGACTTGCGCCGCAATTTGGACAATATAGCTAAGCTTGATATCTACGGCACTAAAATTAGCGACATCATGAGCACTGGCAGTAAAGTCTGTACGGCTGAGATGCTTGCCGCCGAAGCAATGAATATTATGGAAGAAAACTCAATCACCGTATTGCCAGTGTTAGCAAATGACAAAGTTGTCGGAGCGATACATCTACATGAGTTAATTAAAGCAGGCTTAGCATAATGAGTAATACAGCAGACTGGCGCATTTTGTTTGACCAATGTCCCAGCGACACGCTAGCGAAACTTAAGCAAATAAAGTTACTGTGCTTAGATGTTGATGGAGTCCTAACCAATGGCTCACTTCTTTTTGATGCCGGTGGTGAAACCCTAAAAACGTTTAACACTTTAGATGGCCTCGGTATTAAAGCACTGCAAAAAGTCGGCATAGAGGTCGCAATAATAAGTGGTCGTGAATCTAAAATGGTAACAACCAGAGCCAGCGATCTAGGAATAAAGCATATTATTCAAGGTCGCGATGACAAGTGGCCAGCCCTAACCAACCTGTTGGCAGAGCTAAATCTATCGCCGGAACAAACTGCCCATATGGGCGATGATCTGCCAGACCTGCCACTTATCAACCGCTGCGCTATTGGCATTACCGTCCCCAACGCGCATCCCGTATTAACCGAACATTCACAATGGGTGACTAGTCGCAGCGGCGGCAACGGTGCCGTGCGGGAAGCTTGCGAGTTGATTTTACATGCCCGTGGTGAACTATCCGCGCTAATAGAGTCATACCTGTAGTATGAATTTTAAACTTATCGCAAACACCTTGGGAGGCATTGTCATTTTGACCTTGGTATTTATTTACGGCGTGGACAGCGACTATTCGGAAGAAAAAAAACAGGCCGAACCAAACATTGATTTGCCTACTTGGTATTTAGTTAATGCCGACACCAAAAGTTTCGACAAAACAGGCCGCCTGGAGACACAATCAAAATCGAGCTTACTAGAACATTTTGAGCAGAAAGACATTTCCTTAATCCAGAATCCTGATATAACCAACTTCAATTTAGATGGCAGTGAATGGTATATAACTGCAAACAACGGCAAGGTGTTTCCAGGGGCCGATGACATTGAGCTCACACAAAATGCCAAAGTAAGAAAAAATATGCCGACAGTATTGATTGAAAGTGAGTATTTTTTTGCCCGCACTGACGCCTCATACCTTACCACCCGTAAGCCTGTTAAAATAACTACGCCCGAAAGCGTTACCACAGCTGTCGGGATGAAAGCCTATCTCAACAAAGAAAAAGTGAAGCTACTTAAGAATGTTCAAACAACTTATACGCAGTAAAAGATCACTACTTATCGGCGCTCTATTATATGCCATATCTGGTTTTGCTTTAGCATTACCAGGCGATCGTGATCAGCCAATAAAAATTGATGCTGACTCAGCCCAGCGCAGTGAAAAAACCGGGGTAACCAGCTATATAGGTAGTGTCGAGCTAACCCAGGGCTCACTTAATATTCTTGCTGATAGAATTGATATTTATACTATCAATGGCGAAGTTGACCATGCCATTGCGACTGGCGAGCGCGCCTATTTTAGCCAACAGCAAAGTATCGACAAACAACCGATTAAGGCATGGGCGCTAACCATAAAGTATGCCCTCAATGACGAGATTATCAATCTACTGGGTGACGCGCGCATTGAACAAGATGGCTCCACAGTGAATAGCCCTGAAATAGATTACTATGCTGATCAAGAGCTGGTGAAAGCCAAGGGGGGTACTCAAGGCACTAAAGATCGAGTCCATGTGACACTACCTGCAAAAAACAAATCTGTCGCCGCGCCGGCTAATGGAGAGGCCACAGTATCGCCGACTTTGCCCTCACTTAATGAGGGCATAGCAATGACGGAAGGCGACATCGTGACGGCGATCGAGCCGGTAATTGAAGCGATAAAACCGATAGTTGACGCTGGCGTAGAAGAAATTAACGCTTTATCAGACAATATAAATGAGACGCTCTAGTGACAACATTAAGTGCCAAAAATTTAGCCAAAGCTTACAAAAGCAGGAAGGTTGTTGAAGACGTTAGCATTGACATTGAAAGCGGCCAAATCGTTGGTTTACTTGGCCCTAATGGAGCCGGAAAAACTACCTGTTTTTATATGATTGTTGGCTTCGTTAAAGCAGATAACGGGTCAATCACCATTGGTGATGTCGACCTAACATCTATGCCTATGCATCAGCGCGCAAAGTCAGGTCTTGGTTATTTACCGCAAGAGGCATCGGTTTTTAGAAAGCTGACGGTGGCGCAAAACTTGATGGCAATTTTAGAAACACGCGCCGAAATAAGCAAAACTGAACGAAAAGAAAAGCTAGAATCTCTGCTACAAGAATTTAACATTACCCATATTAGAGACAGCCAGGGCATGGCCTTGTCTGGTGGCGAAAGACGCCGTGTTGAGATTGCCAGAGCCTTAGCCGCCGAACCGAGCTTTATACTACTTGACGAGCCATTTGCGGGAGTCGACCCCATCTCCGTCAATGACATCAAAGCAATTGTGAATCACTTAAAAAGCAAAGGTATTGGCGTACTGATAACTGACCACAACGTGCGTGAAACCTTAGATATATGCGATAAAGCCTATATTGTTAACGCCGGCAATATTATTGCCGAGGGTGATGCTGAAACAGTCCTTAGCAACGCAACAGTAAGACAAGTATATTTAGGCGAACAATTCACTATGTGAGCCCGAATATGATAATCAGCTATCGAAATTGGCCTAATTCTTGCTTATTTATTGCACCCCTGGCCTTCAGCAACTAAAATAACTGCATATACTCGCCCGCAAAGCCTGCGGTTATTAACTTTCAAGCGGTTAACCAATCAGTAATTAATGAAGCAATCGCTACAACTTAAACTCAGCCAACAGCTGAAAATGACACCCCAATTGCAGCAGGCAATCAAACTGTTGCAGTTATCTGCTATTGAATTACAACAGGAAATACAAACAGCGCTGGACGAGAACCCACTGCTGGAGCAAGTCCAACCCGAAGAAGAATTCGCCAACAATCCTAGCGATGACTACGAAGCACCGGCGGAGCAAGCGAGAGAAAGTGAAATTGATGCAACTGAGGTAAGCTGGGAAGAGACGCTGCCTGATGAGCTGCCAGTAGATAGCCAATGGCAAGACCTGTACGAACCGATGCAGGCAACGAGCTTTAATGCGGGCGAAGATTATCAAACCGAACAGGCTGAATTTAA
>JBLHWB010000186.1:0-4192 GCA_047628915.1 Porticoccus sp.
ACAATGGCAGCAGCCAGCGCCTTAAAGCGTTTGTCGCTAATGTCAGTGACCAAAGCAGCGATCAGTTTGTCGCGCCAACTGATCGCATTGCAGTATTCGATAACGACGGTACGCTGTGGGCTGAGCAACCGGCTTACTTTCAGCTTTATTTCGCCTTCGATCAGATTAAGGCCATGGCTGCAGCCGACCCAGCGCTAGCGCGACAGTGGCAAGACAACCCTTTGTACCAAGCGGCGCTTAATAGCGACTTAAAAGCCGCTGCAGGCTATGGTGAAAAAGGCCTATTGGAGCTGGTAACAACATCCCATAGCGGCATGACCAGCGATCAGTTTGAGCAATCGGTAAGCGAATGGGTTAGCACCGCAACTCATCCAACAACCGGGAAGTTGTATACCGACATGGTCTATCAGCCCATGCTTGAGCTACTTGATCACCTGCGCGCCAACGACTTCCGCATTTACATTGTCTCCGGCGGCGGCATTGATTTCATTCGTCCATGGGCCGAACAAGTCTACGGCATACCCAAAGAAAACGTTATCGGCAGCCGAATAAGTATCAAATATGACTATATTGATGGTAAACCGGCCATTATACGCAAGCCAGCGTTAGATTTTATTGACGATAAAGCCGGCAAACCAGTCGCTATTCATCAATTTATTGGCAAGCGACCTATCCTCGCCGTTGGCAACTCTGACGGTGATTTGCAAATGTTAGAGTGGACCGCAACCAACACCAAGCCTAACTTGAATGTGTATATCCACCATACTGACGCGGCGCGAGAATGGGCGTATGATTCAGAATCGCATATTGGCATGCTTAAGCAGGGCCTTATTGATGCGAAGAAAAATAATTGGCTAGTGGTTGATATGAAAAATGATTGGCTGCGTGTATTTCCAAATTAGCAATAAAAGTATATCTACAAAAGGAGCACTACCATGAATATAAAACGTAAGGCCATTGTGGCAGCAACCGCTTGCCTTGTGGCAGCCGGTTTCACCCAAGCGGCAGACGAGGCGACAGCAGAAGCCAAGCCCAACATAGTTGTTATCTGGGGTGATGATATTGGCCAGTCCAATGTCAGTGCTTATACCCGCGGCGTAATGGGCTATCAAACACCTAATATCGACAGCATTGCTAACGAAGGCATGATGTTCACTGACTACTATGCAGAGCAAAGCTGTACTGCTGGACGGGCTGCATTTATTACTGGCCAAAACGTCTATCGTACTGGTTTAAGTAAAGTGGGGATGCCCGGCGCTGACATTGGGATGCACAAAAAAGACCCTACCATTGCTGAAATGCTTAAAGGTCAAGGTTATGTGTCTGGTCAATTTGGTAAAAACCATCTTGGTGACAAAGATCACATGCTACCGACTAACCACGGCTTTGATGAGTTTTACGGCAATTTATATCACTTAAATGCCGAAGAAGAGCCCGAGCATAAAGATTACCCAACAGATCCAGAATTTCGTAAGAAGTTTGGCCCACGCGGCGTTATTCATAGCTATGCCGATGGTCGCATTGAAGATACCGGCCCGCTTACCAAAAAACGTATGGAACTGATTGACGATGACATAGCGGCTCGCGCGGCTAAGTGGATTGAACAGCAGAACGCCGCTGGCAAACCATTTTTTGCTTGGGTTAACTTCACTCACATGCACTTTCGTACCTATCCTAAGCCCGGCAGTGAAGGCCAAGCAGGTCAATGGCAAAGTACTTACCATGACGTGATGATCGACCATGATAAAAACGTTGGCACAGTATTAGCTAAGATTGATGAGCTAGGCTTAAAAGATAACACTATCGTTATCTACTCAACCGACAACGGCCCACACATGAACACCTGGCCTGATGCCGGCACTACGCCATTTCGTGGTGAGAAAAACACTAACTGGGAAGGCGCTTATCGGGTACCCGCGATGATTCGCTGGCCTGGACACATTAAGCCAGGAACGGTTTCAAATGAAATCATGTCTCATCTAGACTGGGCACCAACACTGATGGCAGCCGCTGGTGATGACAAGATCAAAGAAAAACTACTGAAAGGCCATTCGACTGCTGGCAAGAAATTTAAAGTACATTTAGACGGCTTTAACTTTTTACCGCATCTAACTGGCGCAGAAGATAAAGGCCCTCGTAAAGGTTTCTTTTATTATTCTGACGATGGTGACTTAACAGGTCTGCGCTATGACAACTGGAAAGTTGTATTCGCACAGCAACGTGAAACAGGCACCTTAAACATCTGGGCCGAGCCATTCACCAAAACGCGTATTCCATTGCTGTTTAACCTTCGTACCGATCCATATGAAAATGCCACAATTACTTCTAACACCTACTGGGATTGGTATTTGGATAGAGCCTATCTACTACTACCAGCACAAGCAGGGGTAATGGATCACTTTAAAACCTATGTTAAATATCCACCACGTTATAAAGCGGCTAGCTTTACTATTGACCAAGAAGCAATTATTGAGCAATTGACACCTGGCGGTGGCTAAACTCAGTTAACTAAGCATAAAAAAGCTCGGCGATGCCGAGCTTTTTTTATTCTAAATTCACTAACCAAATTAATTTTCTAGCTGACAAGCTGCCGAATAATCAGCATCTAATTCTGCCGTTCGATCATAATCCTTATCTATTTTTTCTAGCATTACTGCCATCGCTGAAAACACGCCTTGGGCTATAACTTTAGGCGAGTTGTTCTTTTTCAATAAGTTTAACTCTGTTTGATAACGCTGACTGTATTGATCAGAAAGCTTGGCACTGGCAATACCGTAATCTCGCGACAAACCAACACTGCGCAACTGCCAATAAGCCAAACAATCTGTAGTTTCAATTTCAGCAGAAGATACCCAAGCCGGCGTCATTAAACTAAACGATAAGGCGGCAACAGTAGAAATTTGTTTAACCAATGCCACTTTCACAAGATTTACGCTGCACTAACTAATGCAAAAATGGCCAACCCTGTCATTACCATCAGCGCTAACACGCCACCTAAAAATAGTGGCATCCGATGGGGGACATGATTAGACCCAGTATGCACAAACATGTGGAGATAACGACTGACGGCGTAAAACCAAGCTAAGCCCAAGCTTACCGCGGTAACAGCGCCTAGCTGTGCCAAAACGAAACACAACGCATAAAACAACACCGGCGTTTGAAATTGATTGTCGATATTGTTCGAGACTTTAACCACCGGCTCAGACCAAGCTTTGTTGTCCAAGGCTGACTTGCCTCTGTCAGCAATGCCCGCTTTAATATCAGCCGCTTTACGCCGTGCTAATAAAATAAATACGCAGAAGGTTAAGACAATTTGCGCCAATACCGGCCCATAAATTAAATTTTGACTCATAACAGCTCCAGTTATTTTAATTATAAGGAGTAAAAACCCTAAGCTTCAGGCAGCTCTGCCAACACACTTGCAATTAAAGCATTAAAACGCAACGATCTTTGCTCGGGCGTTAGTTTTTCGGCCACAAACCCTTGTAGGCTAGCGCGCCATAAAAACTCTTTGCTGCCTGCCCTAGCAATGCCGATCAGCAAGGTGCCTCTGGCCAAATCACTGCCGTCGGCATTTAACCCCGGCGACAACTGCGCTAACGCTGCCAGTGCATCGGCGGGTACCGAATCGCCCAATGTCGTTGCCGCAACAACTTCATAATTGGCGTCTGGGGTATTAATACCCAAAAAGTAACCTTTCTGTAAAAACTGATTTTCGATAGCGACAGTCAAGCTAGCGCGACGAGTATCTCCTGCTGGTGGCGACAATCCATTTTCATCAATCCAAATAATGTCGCGACGCCAGGCAAAACTATCGCCGGCTTTAAAGGTAAATCCTGCTTTACCTACTGAGGCTAAAGAAATTTTAGTGAGATCGTTTAAATCTTCCACTACTTCGGCAACCGGCGCTGGAGCGGGGGTTGGAGCCGGAGCACTACAAGCTACCATCAGCGCAGCAACGGAGATGCTTGCCAACAGTTTTATTTTAATTAATCCTTTCATAATGCAAACCCTCTATAAGGTAGATTTATACTTCAGCCAAATTACCTTTATCTTCCAACCACGACTTTCTGTCAGGCGAACGTTTTTTAGATAGCAACATATCCATCAACTCATCAGTGCCGTCACCATTTTCTACAATTAACTGCACTAGGCGACGAGTATCTGGATCCATGACGGTTTCACGCAGCTG
>JBLHWB010000187.1:0-4178 GCA_047628915.1 Porticoccus sp.
ACTCAGTGATATAAATATCTTGTTCTATATGGGTAATCTCGGCGGTTGGCGCTGCTTGACCTTTAACCCAATAGCGCAGTTCATTAATCGGTAAGACCCAGCCAGTATGTTGGTATAAAAACTGTTCAGGCTGGTCAGAGTTTAGTGTGCCACTGGGCAGTCTTAGTTCTACATAATTGTCATTGCCGGTTATTTCTCTATTGCCTTGGCCTAGCGGGCCATGTACTCGAATAGTGTAAGTGCCATTGGCTTGTTGCCAGTTAAGATATCCGCTGTGGTTATCATTAGGGCCACGAAAAGCTATTTTCCCTTCAATTCCCCAAGTATCTAACAATACTAAGCTGTTAGCTTGCTCATCCGAGCTAGGTAGCTGCATCGTAGAGCGCTGATTTGATGTGCAGGCGCTGAGTAGTAATATCATGACGGCGACAAAGAAGAATTTTTTGATTACAGACATTATGGTGTTATTACGTTTAGGCGATTCATCGTACTAGTAATTAACTCATGGTCAGGGTAGTTGATTAGCGCCTGTCGCCATATGTGCAGGGCTTTCTGTTGTTGGTTTTGACTCCATAGCGCCTCGCCTAAATGGGCGGCAATTTCGGGGTCTGGTTGACGCTTATAAGCTTCTACTAAATAGATTAATGCAGTTTTTACATTGCCTTGTTGATAGTACGTCCATCCTAATGAATCTAAAATTGCGGGATCACCAGGCTTATTTTTTAACGCTTTTCTTATCAGCGTTAAAGCTTCATCGTAGCGGGTAGTATAGTTAGTTAAGCTGTAACCCAATGCATTTAGCGTAGCTGCATGTTCAGGCCTGTCTTCTAATATTGCCCGCAGGTCTTCTTCAATTAGCTTGATATCGGCGCGCTTGTCGCTAACTAAAGATCGGCTATACCGTAGAGTATTGTTTTCAGGGTTTTCAATAATAGCCTGACTCAAAAGCTTATGCGCTAAAGTGTAATTTTTGTCTATCAGCAAGGTTTCAGTTTCTATTAGATATAAATCTATTTTTTCACTGGGGTATAAGTTGCGCTGCTTAGCCATGTAAGTTTGTAACTTGGGTAAATTGGTTTGCCATAATTCATTAAGCCGGCTGATTGCAGGCAGATACTTATCACCTAGGCTAATCTGTTGGTAGTGGATGGCTGCTGCATCCATATCGCTACTTCTTTGCGCTAACAGCCCTAAATAATAGTGTGACTCGTTGGTATGGGCATGCAGGCTAACTAACTGCTGGAAATTATCTTCCGCATCGTCCCATTGCTTTAATTGTTTGTTGATTAATGCCAAGGAATACAGTGTATCAATATTTCTTGGTTGCTCTTCATGCATTTTCATTAAGTAGATGCGGCCAGCAATAATATCTTCTTGTGCCAGTAACCTTGCGTATTGAACCCGTAGCGCAAAGTTATCAATGCCAGCGTCAATAGACTGTTTGAGTCGCTTCCGCGCTTTATCAATTTCTCCGTCTTGCTGCAATATCTTGGCTTCAATACTGACCGCATGTACCGAGCTTGGATCAAGCTGTTGTGCTCTTATAATGGTCGCGATAGCAGTTTGTGAATCTACTCTTGTTTGTAAAATACCGAGGGCCAGCAGAAACTGTATTTCATCAGGATAGTCCGCTGTAGCTGTCTCTATGGCAGGGATCAGTTTTGGTACTTGCTTGGGGTATGTTTCAGCTGCCTCGGCGGCGAGTAAAATAAAGTTTTGTTGATGCCCGTTGCGATATAGCGTCAGCATCTGCGTTAAGGCTAGGTCTAATTTACCCTGCTGCGACAATGAAGAGGCATAAAGCTGTATAGCGGTCTGATCGGTGGGTTGTTTTTGTAACCAACGATAGGCAAGTTCTTCTGCCGCTGCATTTTCTTCGTTGAATAGCGCAAGCTTGGTGGCTCTTGATAGCAGTTCTGTGTCATCTAAAGTCAGTGCTTGCTGACGATAAATAGCTGACGCCTGGGTAAAATGACCACGATGGCCCGAAAACTCTGCTTCCAATAAAGCATATAAGCTGTCATCGCTAAACGGCTCTACTTGGATTGCCGGTGTTGGAGTCTCAGATTGAGTAATATTCTCTTTACTGGCACAGCCAATAAGGCTCAAAACGATAAGTAGGGCGCTAGCTTGCTTGAATAGAGGCATTGATGGTCCGCTGTTTGGGCTAAAATTCGTCAAGGTAGTCATTATAGACCTAATTAGTGCTGAAGGTGTTCATGCAAAACACGGTAAATAGTGTATTCATATCATGCACTTGGCATTAGGTATTGATAGAATGTCTGCCATTTAGGCGCAGTGCAACTGTGTGTGTTGAACTATAGATGTTGTTAGTAGGTATTTGTTCCATGCCCTTACAGGCTTTTTATTCATGAGGTTGATAGCTGTTGGTATGAACCATGACTCGGCGCCATTGGTGGTGCGTGAGCGAGTTGCCTTGGCTGCCGATCAGATGGAGGCAGCGCTAGCTGATGCTCAAGCAAATGGGCAGATGAGTGAGGTGATATTATTATCGACCTGTAATCGCACTGAAGTGTTTGCGATTATTGATGAAGACGCCAGTGAAAGTTGCGTACTTGAATGGCTAAGTAGTTTTCATAGTGTCGAGAAAAATGAACTTACAGAATACTGTTATTGTTTAACCGAACTAGATGCGGTTGGCCATATTATCAACGTCGCCGCTGGCCTGAATTCAATGGTTTTGGGTGAACCGCAAATATTTGGTCAGATAAAGTCTGCTTACAGTGTAGCGCTTGAGTTTGGTACTGTCGGTAGTGAGCTTAGCCGGCTATTCCAGCATTGTTTTTCAGCGGCTAAAAAAGTAAGAACTGATACTGCTATTGGTGAAAACCCTGTGTCGGTGGCTTATGCCGCGGTGGACTTATCTAAGCACATTTTTAGTGATTTAAAAGGTACTAGCGCTTTGCTAATAGGTGCTGGGGAAACAATAGAATTAGTAGCCAGTCATTTGTCACAAAATGGGGTAGGTAAAATTGTTGTTGCGAACCGAACTTTGGGCAGAGCTAAACAATTGGCAGATCGATTTTCGGCTGAAGCAGTGTTGTTGGCTGAAATACCTGAGCAGCTAGATCATGCTGATATTGTTATTTCCTCTACCGGTAGTCAGTTGCCTATTCTTGGTAAAGGTGCGGTAGAGTCGGCATTAAAACGGCGGCGGCATAAACCAATTTTTATGGTGGATATTGCCGTGCCGCGAGATATAGAGCGTGAAGTCGGTGATTTGGCTGATGTGTATTTATACTCGATTGATGATTTGCGTGGCATCGTAGAAGAGAACAAACAAAGCCGTGCCAGTGAAGCAAGCAAGGCGGAAGAGATTGTCGCGGCGGCGGTGGCAGAATATGCTAAGCGACAAAAAAGCATGTCGGCTGTCTCTACTGTTAGGGCGTTTCGCCAGCAAGGCGAGAGTATGCGTGATATTGAATTGGACAAGGCGCTAAAAATGATAGCGAAAGGCGATGATGCAGAGCAGGTATTACAACAGTTTGCTAAAACGCTAACCAATAAGTTATTGCATGGGCCTAGTATTAAAATGAAGCAAGCTAGTGCTGATGGGCGAGAAGAATTTATTAAGCTAAGCCAAGAGTTATATGATTTAACTGAGTTTGGCGATGGCGAGTTAGAACAAAACAATAGTGAGACGAAATGAAATCATCAATAGTAGCCAAATTAGAAGGCCTATCTGAGCGGTACGAAGAAATCGGTGCATTACTGAGTGATCCGGAGGTGATTTCTGAGCAGAATAAATTTCGTGCCTTGTCGATGGAGTATTCTGAGATTGAGCCAGTGGTTCAGTGTTTTGAACGTTATGTATCGGCTCAATCAGACATTGAAGAGGCCGCCAGCCTACTAAAAGACGGTGACGCAGATATGCGTGAAATGGCCGAAGAAGAAATTAAAGAAGCCAAAGAAACTAGCGCAGCTCTTGAGCAAGAATTGCAAGTACTGTTGTTGCCAAAAGACGAGTTGGACGGTGCAAATGTGTTCTTAGAGATACGTGCAGGTACCGGCGGTGATGAAGCGGCAATTTTTTCTGGTGATTTATTTAGAATGTATAGCCGCTATGCGGATTTGCAAAAATGGCAGGTGGAGGTCATTAGTGAACGCAGAGGAGAGCATGGGGGCTATAAAGAAATAATCGTGCGCCTAGCAGGCAA
>JBLHWB010000188.1:0-4107 GCA_047628915.1 Porticoccus sp.
CCACCGCGCCATTCGCGCAGTAATAAACGTAGTCCCAACATAATTACGCTACCTCGGCCGCATCAACCAATAAACCTTCAGCTAACTGCAAGTGACGGTCGCAACGCCCTGCCAAGGCGTGGTCGTGGGTAACTAACACTAATGTTGTACCAAGCTCTTTATTGAGGGCAAATAGCAATTCAATAATCTGGCCGCCGGTTTTCTCATCTAAGTTACCGGTAGGTTCATCGGCAAATAAAATTTTGGGTTGGCTCGCAAAAGCACGCGCTACCGCTACCCGTTGTTGCTCACCGCCTGATAACTGCCGTGGATAATGAGCTACGCGTTGACCAAGTCCAACTTTATCGAGAAAACCGCGGGCAATATGTTGGGGATTGTTAATACCTTTTAGCTCCAACGGCAACATAACGTTTTCTAAGGCGGTTAAAGCCGGTAGTAGTTGAAATGACTGAAATACAAAACCGACCAGCTCGCTACGCACTTGGGCGCGTTGGTCTTCATTCATCGTAGTAATAACTTTGTCGCCTAACACCACACTGCCCGACGTTGGCACATCTAAGCCCGCCAATATACCCAACAAAGTAGACTTACCCGAACCAGAGGCACCGGTAATTGCAACACTTTCACCATCAGTGATTGTTAATTCCACCCCATTTAGTATCCTTACTATCTCATCTCCAACCGGAATGTGTTTAACCACTTCATTTGTCTTAATCATGTATAAAACTCTTGTTAATTATGTTCGTGCTGCGTTATTTACTATTGTCTGTCTTGGCGCTAGCGCTAATGTTATGTCCAATACGGTACTTATCTTAGGTGATAGTTTAAGCGCTGCCTATGGCATTGATCCTAAACTAGGTTGGGTCGAATTACTCAAACCTCAACTACCTAACACAAATATAATAAATGGCAGCATTAGCGGCGAAACTACTAGCGGTGGCTTAAAACGCCTACCCAATTTATTAGCCAAACATAAGCCAACGCTAGTGGTGGTAGAGCTCGGCGCTAACGACGGTTTACGTGGCCAACCACTAAGCTTATTAAAGTCTAATCTCACCGCTATTGTTGATTTAAGCCAAGCTATTGACGCCAAAGTACTACTATTGGAAATGCATGTGCCTCCCAATTATGGTCGCCGCTACAGTGAACGTTTTAACCAAACCTTTCACACCATAGCTGCCGACAAAGGCGTTACCGTTGCCCCATTCTTTCTAGCCAACGTATCAACCAAGCCAGAGCTGATTCAAGCCGATGGCTTACACCCGAAAGCGGAAGCGCAACCGATCATTTTGAAAAATGTGCTACCACATATCAAGCCACTACTAGATTAACCACTCTACGGTATTAATATTCAATGACTCTATCTACGGAACAATTGCTGCAACTGGATCAGCAACATATTTGGCATCCATACGCATCACAAATTAATCCGCCGCCTGCTTATCCCGTGGTATCGGCTAGTGGCGTGCGCTTGCAGCTCGCTGACGGCCGCCAGCTTATCGACGGAATGTCGTCTTGGTGGTGTGCTATTCATGGCTATAACAACCCGATTCTTAATACCGCAGCTAAAGACCAAATTGATAAAATGAGCCATGTGATGTTTGGTGGTATTACACATCCACCAGCGGTGGAGCTCGCCAAAAAACTGGTTGATCTAACGCCTGCACCGCTAACCAAGGTATTTTTATCTGATTCAGGCTCTGTAGCCGTAGAAGTCGCCATAAAGATGGCGCTGCAATATTGGCTGTCTGGCGGCGCCTCAAGCAAAACGCGGTTGCTCACCGTACGCGGCGGTTATCACGGCGACACCTTTGCCGCCATGGGCGTATGTGACCCAGTTACCGGCATGCATCACTTATTTAAAGATGTGTTAAGCGATAATATATTTGCACCAATGCCCCCTACTGGCTACGACCGCCCTTTTGAAGCGCAAGATCTCGCCGAATTTGAAACCTTATTGGTTAATAACAAGGATGAGATAGCCGCGGTAATATTAGAGCCAATAGTACAAGGCGCGGGTGGGGTAAGATTTTACTCACCAGACTATTTAAAACACATTCGGGTATTGTGCGACAAATATAATGTATTGCTAATACTTGATGAAATAGCCACTGGTTTTGGCCGCACCGGTGAATTATTTGGCTGCCATCACGCCGATATAAGCCCTGATATAATGTGTCTAGGTAAAGCCATCACCGGCGGTTACGTGACGCTGGCCGCAACGCTGTGCAGCGACAAAGTTGCTATTGGTATCAGCGAAGGCGAAGCAAGCGTCTTTATGCATGGCCCAACTTTTATGGGTAACCCCTTAGCTTGCGCAATCGCCAATGCCAGTATTGATTTGCTAATTGCTAGTGACTGGCAAGCCAAAGTTAAAAATATAGAAAAAATTCTAATAGAAGAGTTAGCGCCCGCCCGAGAACTTGAACATGTTGCAGACGTGCGTGTTTTAGGTGCTATCGGTGTTATTGAGTTACATAAAGCGGTAGATATGGCGGCTATTCAAAAACAGTTTGTCGATGCAGGCATTTGGATTAGGCCGTTTGGAAAACTGGTTTATACCATGCCACCGTTTATTATTAATGACGAAGATTTGCGGTTTTTAGCTGGCAAGATGCATAGCGTTGTAGCTGAACTAAATTAAGTATTGACGCATGACTAATACCAGTTAGGCATTCAACTAAACTATTGACCTAATTTTTATATAAAGATCGTCACTGGTGTAGCAGCTTGTTCTCGTTTAGCCGGCTACAGAAAATTCTTTAACCGCACTCAGTAATTGCCTAACCGTCACCTGGCCTACTAACTTACCAGCCAGTACTACAGGGCGTCTTCTGTGCCTTACTTTCATCATAGCTGACGCAGTGTCGACAATATCGTCGTCGGGTGATGCGGTGACCACTTCCTTAGTCATTATGCTCTCAACACTGCCAACTTCACTGCTAGCACCGTTATAGGTGGCATTAAGGATTGCATTGAGACAATCGAGCTCTGAAACAATACCAACGAGATTATTATCACCGTCAACGACGCACACTCCAGACACTTTGTTAGTAATAATGTTGTCAATAGCGTGCAGCACTGAATCTTTGGCTGACACAGTAACTGGATTGGTGACCATATGGTCTTTGAGCTTAAGTGATCGAAGCATTTGCTTTCCTTTTGCTAATTTAGTTATTCAATCTACAAATACGGCGCTAATCATATACCTATCTTAACCAAACTCCCATAAAAAAACACCCATATGCACGGGGGCGCACTGGGTGTAAAAGTCGAACGAAACAGAGCGAATAAACTATGGCATTGCCGTCATAAAGCTATTCCAGCGTTTTTGCGCGCTCACTACCAAAGCGGGCCTACCTTGCCCTTCGCCAGCATTACGCAGCCTAGGATGGGCATCAGCTACTTCATTTAAAATGGTTTCATCCTCGGCATTAATATCGACAAAGAAGATATGCTTGCCCGAGTTCATCGCGTTTTGAAATCGTTTAAAATCATGGTGCGTTGTCTGGATACCAAGAAAGCCGCCCTCCCAGGTGCAAAAACCGAGCACCACAACTGACAAAAATATAAACGGCAGCCAACCCGCTGCAGTATTAGTTGCACCTGATAGATACGCCACCAACAACACCACAACCGCCGCTACAACACCTATAACAGCGCCTATCTCGGTAGCACGCACAACGTCCTTTCTTAATACTGCTTCAACATCATTTAAATGATGTAATTGCACCTGGGAATCATCGTTACTAAGAACATGCATATGCGGCTTATCTACACCACGCGCTTGCAGCTCTTGCTCTACCAGCTCTAAGTCGTCTAGGTCTTGGCTAACAAAAAAGTGACGTTTCATAATAACTCTCCAGCGTTTAGCGACTTACGCTATAGCAGCTATTTTTACATTGCTTGCCCTGATTTGTCTTAGACCAAATCTTTTTCAACCTCTCATTTTAACAACTTAAACGAATAAAGCAGGCATAAAAAAAGCCGCATAAGCGGCTTTTAATGACTTTCGCCCTTACATATACATAAACATTAGCTCGTAAACTAACACCGGGCGGTCTTGCCCTGCCACATGCACATGCTGCTCCATCGTCACAGTGGTAC
>JBLHWB010000189.1:0-4049 GCA_047628915.1 Porticoccus sp.
ATAAGAGTTGCGATGCATTAGCACGCAATGAGCGAAAAACCTCATGATCACTAATTTCTGCGATTAACACCCATTCCATCATATCGATACGAATTGGCTGCCAAACAGAAAACACAGTTTCGCCGTTATAACCTTCAATAACACTTTGTCCGCCAAAACCAGCTAAACCCTCGCGCACTGCCCTGCTATCGACAAACTGCCGCATTACAGAGGTGTCAGGAGAAAAGCGTGACTCAGTTAGCATCAGTTTTTCGGGGTTAACCAAATAGGTTTCACCGCTATCACCAAGTCCTGGACGCAAAGCCATAATGCCATTTATCAACTCGCCTGAAAATTGCTGAATCAATACTGCTTCGGGCTCACCGTCAATTGATAACAATACCGCCGCGCATGCTTTATGCGGATTAAGGTCTGCCTTTAATTCAAAATCTTCAAACACCACATCACCGGGAGAATTTTTGGCGCGTAAAAAACAGCGATTTAGTGATGCCCCCCAATCTTCATTATTTCGAATGCGTTTCATTAACTGACCGCTGTCACCTAACTTGTAGATAACCATGCCATCGTCTGGTCGTAAGATAAGAATTTCACTACCTGGAAACGAGCTTTCAACAAAACGAAAGTAAGGGTGAATGCGCGCATGTGATTGCCAATACAAACTAAGTTTGTCGCCAATCAACGGATCTTCACCTTTTTCATTATTTCTTATTTGACGGTACAGCTCATAACTTGAATCACTGCGGCCAACTAATTTATTAACAAACCGCAGCTCGTCTACTAAAGCAACGTTAGCGGCCAATGACACTAAACCACGCTGTAATTCTTCAAACTCACGCAGCAACCATAATGTTTTCAAATTGTTGGCTGAATTTAGCCGGTCAAATGCTTGACGCTTTTCGTTACTGATAGCTGTCGGCACCACCACCAAAGTAGCCGACACTAACATCACCACGATAGTGGCAACCAGCAACATCATTATTTGATATCTAAAGCGCAAATTGCCTTTACGCGACGCCATTTGTAAGCCTTGCTTTGAGTTTCAGTATTTTTAGTATTTTTTTAGTCAAAACAGTGTATCACCCTAGCTTGAGCATGCCATATATTCTATTGTCAGCAGGTGATAACAGTCGGTATGATAACGACTGACATAACTCGCTATAAATAAAGGAGAGCGCATGGCCGCCCTAGATCCAAAAGTTTATATAGTTGATGACGATGAAGCGGTAAGAGAATCTTTAGCCTTGTTATTAGATTCTATGGATCAAAATTGCCAAAGCTTTAATTCCGCGGTGGGTTTCTTAGACTCTTATAGCGGCAATATGACAGGCTGCTTGGTGCTAGATATTCGGATGCCGGGCATGAATGGCTTAGAGCTACAAAAACAACTAAATGTGCAAGGCTGTATTTTACCGATTATTTTCGTTACTGGCCATGGCGATGTACCAATGGCTGTAGAAGCGATGCAGCATGGCGCTGTAGATTTCATTCAAAAGCCTTATCGCGAGCAAGACCTGTTAGACAAAATAAACATGGCCTTGGCATTGGATGAAACCAATCGAGAAGCATTAGAACATCGTCATAAAATTATTGAAAAGCTGGCGGCATTAACCCCGCGCGAAAAGCAAGTCATGGAGATGATGGTAGACGGCAAAGCCAACAAAGTGATAGCCATAGATTTAGGCATAAGTCAGCGTACGGTGGAAATTCATCGGTCACGAGTTATGGAGAAGATGGCGACAAACTCGTTAGCGCATTTAGTGAAAATGGTTGTTGCGGTAGAAAACGCCTAGGGTGATATTACTGCGTTAGTAATGCATCGAGCTGCTGAAAAAAAGCCACTAATCTGTGCCCGTCCAGGGCCTCGATCTTGCAATGTTCTTCCGCCATCGGACTTATTTGAGACTTTATCGGTAGCAGCGCCCGCTTCTCAATTAGGGTATTTAGTAGCGGCATAAACACAAACTGAACCCACTGTGAAAAACTTAATGTATCAACGCAAAAAGGTTGTGTGCTGGCCAATGCCTCAGCAGAGGGCGTCTCAGCTTGCCATTGATTAAGCCGGCGCAGCTCTTCTTCTATACCTATTAAGCATACAGTCAACGCAGCATAATCATGCGCCATTAGGCTATCTCGCGACGATAGTTTGGCAGTGAGTCTAAAATCGCCTGACCATAACGTTTAGTCACAACGCGACGATCTAACAACGTAATTCTTCCGGTATCACTTTCTTTGCGTAACAGTCTGCCGCTGGCTTGCACTAGTTTAATAGCGGCGTCAGGTACGGCAATCTCCATAAAGGGGTTACCGCCACTGCGCCTAATCCAGTCTGCAAGCTCTGCTTCTACTGGGTCATCTGGCACCGAGAAAGGAATCTTAGCAATAACCACATGACTGCAATAACTACCAGGGAGATCAATACCTTCGGCAAAACTTGCTAAACCAAAAATAATGCTAGGAAAACCTTTGTTGATAATTTGCCGATGCAACTCTAGCAGCACGTGCTTAGGATGATGATCTTGCAGCAATACTTGGCTTTGCACTGCAGGCTCTAGCTCGTCATAAACGCCCAACATTTGACGCCGTGAGGAAAACAACACCAATGTTCCTTCCCCACTGTCTAGCAAGCCTGGCACAAAATCTATAATCGCACTGGTATGACCTTCAGCATCAGTTGGCTCAACCCCTAAATTAGGCACATGTAAACTGGCAGCACCATTATAATCAAACGGACTCGGCACTACTGCAAAGGTACTATTTGCAGGTACGCCACTGCGAGTAATATAGCGGTCAAATGTATTTAAAGCGGTTAGAGTTGCCGAGGTAACAACCGCTCCGCAACAGCGCTGCCACAAATTTTTAGACAACATATCTGAGGCCATAATTGGCGTGGAAGAAACCTCAATATCCATTCCTGCAGTATTAGTCAATGCGGTTATCCATCTTGCTCGGGGCGGCTCGTCTTTGTTATCAACCGTTGAGTAGCTAAGCCACAAACCTAAATTAGATTGTGCCCGCATTTTTATTGAGCCAACGGCTTGATACCAAATTTCAGCATCATCTTTGGCAATAATTGAATTATGCCCGGCCAAGTCATCATCTAATAAATTGGCTACTCGTGCGGCGCCATTTTCAAAACGTGAAAATAAACTATGCAGCTGACCAGCCAAAGCCATAACTGCAGCAGGCAGCTCGCCATTGGAAAATCTAATTCGCAGACCATCATTATGAGTTTCAACCGCGTTACCCTCAGGCCCAAGCATGTCTTCAAACATTATCCATAATTGGTTTAACAATGCTGTTAGCTCGGCAATAATCGGTTGAATGCGATCTATCTCACGCTGGTAAGCTGCTTCTCCCGCCTCTTGCCCAAGGTTGGCTAATATCTTGCCGCTTTGCTCCAACCATTTACGCGTATTATTAACTCGCTGATGATGCGCAAAATGATTGACGGCTTTATCAGGCAGTTGATGGCCTTCATCAAAAATGTAGATAGCGTCTTCTGGCGCGGGCAGCACGGCACCGCCGCCCAACGCCAAGTCGGCTAATACCAGGTCATGGTTAGCAATAACACAATCAACTTCTTCTAAGCTTTCTCTGGCTTTAAAATAAGCGCACTGAGTAACATGCGCACAACGCCGGCCAGTGCACTGAGCATGGTCGGTAGTAATTGGTCGCCACACACTGTCTTCGATAATTTCTTTCCAACTATCACGATCACCTTTCCAGTCACCTTCAGACAACGCTTGCAGCATTGCTTGATATATTTCTGATGCATCGTTACTGAGCAGCGAACCCCCTTCTTCGTCAGGGTAAAGCGCTAGCGACATGGCTTGCCCTGGATCAGCTGAAAGTAGACCGTCTAACTTGGACAGACACATATAACGGCTGCGTCCTTTGGCTAGCGAGAACTTAAAATCTAAGCCGCTACGTTGTTGAATATCAGGGAAATCGCGATAAACAATTTGCTCTTGCAAGGCTACTGTCGCTGTTGCTACAACTAGTTTCTTGCCTAAAGCTTTTGCGATGGGCAATGCTGCCACCGCATAGGC
>JBLHWB010000190.1:0-4025 GCA_047628915.1 Porticoccus sp.
AAATCTCGGTTACGCCACTGCGGCGCGGCACCAAAATAAACCAAGGGTAATTGGCATCTTTAGACAACAATAAGCGACACAATGGAAAATCACCTAAGCAATAGGTATCTTCCTTTAAAACTTTATCTAACGTAAACATATTTTTCCCATGATTTGCGCTAATACTGTACCCCATAGCACTAGGCGCGTAAAATGCAGCGCTATTTAACCACAAGCTTAAAAATAACTCACTTTTGGACATATAATGCGCGCTAGCCAACTACTAATACCAACCTTGAAAGAAACTCCAAGCGATGCTGAGATTATTAGTCATCAGTTAATGCTGCGCGCCGGCATGGTTAGAAAACTTGCATCAGGGCTGTACTCTTGGCTGCCACTAGGGCTGCGATCGCTGCGAAAAGTTGAAGCCATTGTGCGCGAAGAAATGAATGCAGCGGGCGTACAAGAGCTACTAATGCCAATAGTACAACCAGCTGAGTTGTGGGAACAATCAGGCCGCTGGGAGCAGTATGGGCCAGAGTTACTACGCATAAAAGACCGTCACAATCGTGAATTTTGCCTAGGCCCTACCCATGAAGAAGTTATTACCGACTTGATTGGCAATGAACTGCAAAGCTATAAGCAGCTACCGGTTAGTTTTTATCAAATTCAAACAAAATTTAGAGATGAGATAAGACCTCGCTTTGGTCTTATGCGCGGCCGTGAATTTACCATGAAAGATGCATATTCATTTCATATCGATCAACAGTCGCTGCAACAAACTTACGATGTAATGCATCGCGCCTACAGTAAAATATTTAGCCGTATTGGCTTAGAATTTCGCCCGGTTATTGCCGACACCGGCTCTATTGGCGGCAGCGCCTCACATGAGTTTCATGTACTGGCTGAGTCAGGCGAAGACGCTATCGCCTTTAGTGACAGCAGCGATTACGCCGCTAATATCGAAATGGCTGAAGCCCTAGCGCCTGGCACAGAACGCGCCGCCGCCAGCGCGGTGTTAACTGAAGTAGTCACCCCCAACACCCATTCAATTATTGATGTATGTAACACACTAAATGTAGCAGCGGGCACCACAATAAAGACATTGATAGTGAACGGCGCGACGGCGGAAGAACCATTAATAGCATTGGTACTGCGCGGCGACCACAATTTGAATGAATTAAAGGCTGAAAAGCATATTCTGGTCGCAAGCCCGCTAACCTTTGCTGATAGCGACGATATTAAAGCCGCAATAAACTGCGAGCCAGGGTCAATTGGCCCCTGCAATATGTCTATTCCAACAATTGTCGACCGCAGTGCAGCAGTGATGGCTGACTTTGTTTGCGGAGCCAATAAAGATGGCTTTCACTTAACCGGTGCTAACTGGGATCGTGATGCCACTATTACAGACACTTTCGATATTAGAGATGTAATAGCAGGCGATCCTAGCCCCGACGGCAAAGGCACACTTGCTATAAAACGCGGCATTGAAGTTGGCCATATATTTCAGCTAGGTACTAAATATTCAGCCGCTATGGGTGCAACTGTCATCGGTGAAGATGGCCGCGACCAAGTAATGACAATGGGGTGCTATGGTATTGGAGTGTCAAGAATTGTAGCATCAGCCGTAGAACAGAATCACGATGACAATGGCATTATCTGGCCCGAAAGTATTGCCCCATTTACCGTAGTTGTTATTGGCTTAATGATGCATAAGTCAGAGGAAGTGACAAAGGCCTGCGAACAGCTATATCAAGCGCTAAAAGCTAAAGGTATTGACGTGTTATTAGATGATAGAAATATTCGCCCTGGGGTTAAATTTGCCGACATGGAATTAGTTGGTATCCCCCATCGCATTGTTGTTGGTGACCGTGGTCTAAAAGAAGGCAATATGGAATACAAAGGTCGTCGCGACGAAGAAAACACCATTGTAAGTGCAGACAAAATGCTTGATCACCTATCGCAGCAACTACATAGTTAACATTATGAGACCGCCGCTAAAAAATACAGCCTACTATCAACTAATTGCCACCTTGCTGTATTTTTTCTGCGCGACTACTGTAGCCAACACCACCACAATATTGAACCTAACTGATGAGCAGTTAGAGCTGCGCAATTATTTAAAACAGGCAATAGATTCTTCAGAAAGCTTTGAGGATAAATACTCAGCCGAAGTTTGGTTGCTAGATATGTCGACTCGCCTAGAGCCTTTTGTCAGTGATAGTGAAGAGCGTATACATATTTTACGCACAGTTCACTATGAAGCCAGTAAAGCGGGCCTGCAGCCAGACCTAGTCCTTGCGCTTATTCATATTGAAAGCCGTTTTGACCGTTTTGCCCTGTCAGTAGCCGGTGCCCAGGGGTTAATGCAGATAATGCCATTTTGGAAAAAAGAGCTTGGCCGCGAAGACGATAATTTTGCCCATATCGAAACTAACCTACGCTATGGCTGCACTATTCTTAAGTTCTATCTTGATAAAGAAAACGGCCACCTGTCTCGCGCCCTTGCCCGCTATAACGGCAGCGCTGGCAAAACCTGGTATCCAGAAAAAGTTATGACCAAGTGGCAAGAATATTGGGTCGCAGGACAGGCTTAAAATCTTTCGCTTAGTTTTGTTAACAACTACACTAAAATAACGTACTTAATAAGCTAGGAGCAGGGATTATGATTACGACCTTATTATTAATAGCAGTTGTCTGGTTGCTATGGAATATCCAACAACACCTAGAAGAAGCCAACGATCGTCAACGCAATGTAGCCGATAATCTTAGCAAGTTACTTACTACGTTAGATCAAACTGGGCCGACAACGAGTACTAGCAGCACCAGCAAAACCGCCAAAGCTGAACCCAGTAATTCGCCGCTAGTAAAAGTAGGCTTAAACTCGGCAAGCAAAGGCGTTTTAAGAAAACTTCCCAAAGTAGGCGCTGTAGTTGCTGAGCGGATTATTGAGGCACGCCCTTTCGAGCACATTGATCAACTTAAGGACGTAGAAGGTATAACCGAGAGTTTATATCTATCATTGAAAGATTTAATGTCTTTGGACTAGTCGCTAACCGTTGCGTATATTCTGCAGTGTAGCTTCATCACAATAACTATTGCCATCCCAGCCAGTTAGCAAACAAGCAAGTTGTCTAGCCTGCAAATACAGCGACTGTAATTCAGCGATGGAGTCCTTGCCGCCGGCAAATACCTCTACTTTTTTTATCAAAGGCATCAGTGGGTGAAGTTTATTGTCCGCTTTCTTAAGTTCTATACGCCAACGAATAGCGTACACAATAGCGCGATAGAATTTTATTTTAGTAGCTAAATTGATCAAACTAAAATCGTTTACGTCGCCGAATAGTTCGAAATCAATTTTTAGGAATGACGCCTTTAAAGTATTTTTGGCCACAGCAACAGTTACTTTTCTTTCAGCGCCATCGAGGATAGCTAGATCACCAAACATTTCTCCAGCCAGGATATTATTAAGCGGACGCCCTTGAGCTTCACGCGAATATACTGACAACTCTCCAGTTAGCAAAAAGCACAAGCTCTGATCTCGTGCTCCACGCTCAAATACCAATTCGTCTTGGCTTAGCTCTACCAACGAGCAGGCCATGAGGATATTTTGATACTGGTCTTCATTTAACTGCTGCAATTCTCTTAACAACGGGACACGACCCAATACTGACGCTTGCTTGTCAAAAGGTAACTGACTGACGGCTTGTTGAAACATAATTGACCTCAAAAACGAAAATTTCTATGAGACTAATTATAAATAGATGAGCAGAAGCTACCGTGATTCAAATCTCAATTTGACAAGTCAGTTATTGGTTTTTTAGCTTAGCGGCCAACTCTTTGGCGTAATAAGTAATGATCAAATCAGCACCAGCGCGCTTAAATCCAATCATTGTCTCCTCCACAACTGCATCTTCATCAATCACTCCCGCAGCGGCACCCGCTTTTATCATCGCGTACTCACCACTGACATGGTAAACCGCCAACGGTTTAGCGGTGTTTTGACGAATTCGATAAATTACATCCAAAAACGCTGTAGCGGGTTT
>JBLHWB010000191.1:0-3990 GCA_047628915.1 Porticoccus sp.
CTTTAGCAGACTACTAGTGAAAATACCGAAACGCCTACAACCCCTTGTCGACGATGGCTTAATTAATGAAGTCAAAGGCCGACTAATGAGCGGTAAAGAAGCTGATATTTTCATTGTGCGCTGCGGCGATCATATTCGCTGCGCTAAAGTCTATAAAGACTCAATGAAACGCAGCTTTAAAAAGGCTGTTCAATACCAAGAAGGCCGAAAAGTTCGCAGTGGCCGCCGGGCACGAGCTATGGAAAAAGGCTCCAGCTATGGGCGACAACAGCAAGAAGAAGTTTGGCAAAACGCTGAAATTGACGCTTTATCACGGCTAAATAATGCCGGCGTGCGTGTACCTAAAACATTCGGCTGTGTCGATGGCGTTTTACTAATGGAATTGGTCACCGACGAAGACGGTGATGTCGCACCGCAACTCGGTGATGTAACAATGCCTGAGGATCAAGCAATTGAAGACCACACGCTGATGATGCATTACATAATGCTGATGCTTTGCGTGGGTATTGTGCATGGAGATCTATCAGAATTTAATGTTCTGGTTGATGATGAAGGCCCGGTGATTATCGACTTGCCACAGGCAGTAAATGCAGCGGCTAATAACAATGCGCAAGAAATGTTTGCTCGTGATGTTAACAATATGCGTCGCTATTATGGCGAGTTTGCGCCAGCCTTATTGAAGACACAATACGCCAAAGAAATGTGGGCATTGTTTGAAGAAGGTAAATTAACCACCAACTCAACTCTTACCGGCGAGTTTGAAGATGACAGCGAGAGCGCTGATGTCGATTCGGTATTAGAAGAAATCAAGGCAGTGATACAAGAAGAGCAAGACCGCCAAGAGCTTATCAAAGAAGCCGAGCAAGACGACTAAGTCTTACCCAGAACGCCCCAAATCATTTAACTCATCGCTGAACTAAAACGCTTTTCAGCGCGTATTCCTTGCTAACTACCTGTTAACGATGGAATGCAAGATGAGCAATATTATTACCCTAGATAAAACTATTGAAGTGACACGCAAGCTAAATGAGGCATTTGCCTATGTTGCTGAGTTCTCACGTATTGAACAATGGGACCCTGCTGTCGCTAAAGCCTCAAAACTATCTAGTGGAAAACCCGGCGTTGGCAGTCGATATCAGATAGACATGAAAGCAGGCTTTAGTCTGTTCTATGAAATCATTGAATTTGAAGCCAATAAGCGCCTGCTAATGACGGTAGATTCAAAATTATTTACAGCTGAAGAAGAGATTTTATTTACCGTTAGCGATAGCGGCACTAAGGTTCGCTATATCGCTAATTTTAACTTCCCTGCGCCAGTTGCCATGATAAGTCGGTTAAGCCCAGCGGTAATGGATTGGGTCGGCAACACTGCACTTGAGGGCCTAAGAAAAGCCCTGGAAGCAGATTTTGCTACTCCCAAGGCGTCAAAAGCTTTGGCCGTCGCTGATAAGTTAATACTGCCCGGAGTTTGGCGTTTTACCCGCTTAGGTTATACAACTTCTCGTAAGCGCTGGAATGCGCTGTCGGCATATATGAATGATCGCCATGCAGTAATAACCGGCGCAACCTCTGGCATTGGTTTGGCAGCAGCGAAACAATTAGCTGAGCTAGGTGCACAGCTAACATTGGTGGTACGTGACGAAAGCAAGGCTAAGCAAATTGTCAGTGAGTTAATAGAGCAAACTGGTAATACTCGAATCACTATAGAGCTTGCCGACATGTCACTGATGAAAGATGTACATGCATTAGCAGGCCGTTTACTTAAAACAGGTAAACCGGTTGATATGTTAATCAATAATGCCGGCGCGCTGTTTAATCCCCGCCAGCAAACTACCGAAGGCTTAGAGCAGAGCTTTGCCCTGCTGCTACTTGGGCCCTATATCCTTACCGAACGATTGCATCCATTACTGGCAAAGTCTGAGTCAGCAAGAGTAGTAAACGTACTGTCGGGCGGAATGTACTCGCAAAAGGTGCAGGTAAACGACTTACAAAGCCAACGCGGTGAATATTCAGGCTCTGCTGCCTATGCGAGAGCAAAACGTGGCTTAATGATTTTGACCGAAGAATGGGCTAAGCGCTGGCAAGGTGATGCTATAAGCGTCAATGCAATGCACCCTGGCTGGGTAGACACGCCTGGGGTTGTCAATGCTCTGCCAGAGTTTTATCGAGTGACTAAGCGTGTACTGCGAACATCTGAGCAAGGCGCGGATACAATTACTTGGCTAGCCGCTGCTAAAGAAGCAGGCAAAGTATCAGGTAAGTTTTGGTTAGATCGAGAGCAGCACCCTAGTCATCTTTCAAAACGTACTGTTGAAACTGCCGCGCAGAGAGAGCAGTTGCTAGTGGCGCTGGAAGAACTAGAAAAAGCAACCGCGGCGACTAAACCAAAACGTCGAAAAAAAGCCACCAGTTAACAACTGTACAGCTGCCTGAGTTAGCTCAGTAAGTATAATAGCTAGCGCTAAGACCAAGGCAGCTATTATATGCTAGCCAGACAAATTTCTGTTCAAGCAGCTATACAACAAGCAGCTGATACTGCCGCTGAATTAAATACATTGGCTGCAGAGCATCGCGGGAGTCACTGCGCTGTTGATCAACCTCAAGCCATTCGTCACTGGCATGGAGCTGCTGGGACTTACTGCTACCAAACCCATATCACGATAAGTGCGCAGCCTATAGAGCGTTTGGCTTGGCTAACGGATGCCTTTTATAATACGGCAACACTATCCGCGCTGCCGTGGTATCCGCAATTTAAGCGCGGTAAACGCGTTGCAGTAAAATATCTGCCAGCAACTGATACAGAAAAATATCAGTTAAGCTGGGTCGAGTTTGACCTTGGGCTTAAAGCACCCCGTCATTATCGTCAGTTAGTTTACTGGCATCGTCCTAATGCAAATTTATCAATCATCACTGCCCGCTCTGTCGATACTGGGCCAGCATTACCCGCGACAGCCAAGCTTGCTACTATCGTAAGTCCCAACGGCGAATTATTGTATTGGGAAAATGATTGCCTACATTAGCACCATATTTGTTGCACTCCCGGGGGCAGCAATTTTACTTGGCCGATTAGATCGTTGGCTTATAAATACACTATGCCACTACAAAACTAGGGATAGACAAGACGGAACTGGGCACCTACCGCATTGAGGCTGAGAAAAGGTGTGACTGATTGCAGTCCTCCAACCCACAACCGCCAACCTGATAACAAACTATTTGCCTTTAAATAGCGATAATATCTGGAACAAACAACTGCATAAAAATCTTATACCAAAACAGCAACCCAGCTATAAAAAACAGCATTTTAGTGCTATTAGTTACCGGCGTTTTACTATTCAGTACGTCTTACGATTACTTCACCTAGTCTTTACATACTCGGGCTTCAATCTTCTTAATATTATGTTTAGCGCTGCATTTCTATAACGATTGGAATAGTTTCCGTCGCCATATGGCTGGCGGTGTTGGCAAAAATGTATTCGCCTGCACTGCAGTGAATCTTCCGGTCAGCCATCATTGATTTACCAAGCAGTAATCGGTTTCGATAAATCCGCAGAGTATTTGCTGCCATTAATTGGACCTGGACACCATTCAGGCCAAGATGGCATTTTATATACAGACTTAAATAGAATAACCACTACAAAAGAAATACGCTCGTTTGCGGTTGCCAAAATTAACAAGTGACGCCACTAACCTGTTGCTTGGTCAATACTCACTGCTGCTGTATTTGGCGGTATAAAAAAGGACACTTATGAAGCAGTTGCCAAAAAATATTAGGCCCTACGCGAAGACTCTAGAATTCACCGAGGTTACGGTGCCGGCTGGTTTATTAAAAGACCATCAAACAAAAAAAGGGGTTTGGGGAAAGATTGTTATTTTGGCAGGACAGTTGGAATACACAATTTTAGAGCCAGCCGAGAAAGTCATACAATTAACTGAAGATAGATATGGCGTAGTAGAACCGACAGTGCTTCATCATATTAAGCCGCTTGGCCC
>JBLHWB010000192.1:0-3908 GCA_047628915.1 Porticoccus sp.
GTCGGCTTAGAAAATTCTAGTATTAATAAACGTCCGCCAGGTTTTAGAACTCGTAGCATTGAGCGCAACGCTTCATCTTTGTCGGTGACGTTACGCAGGCCAAAAGCGATTGTTATGCAGTCAAAAGTATTATCTGCAAAAGGCAGACATTCAGCATTGGCTTGGGCATATTCGATGTTGTCGCACAGCCCCATATCAGTAAGTTTATCGCGACCAACGGCTAGCATTGAATCGTTAATGTCAGCCAGTATCACTTGGCCGTCTGCGCCTACTAATTTAGAAAACTTAGCGGCTAAGTCACCAGTGCCGCCGGCAATGTCTAGTACGGTGTCACCGCGACGCACTCCGCTGACTTCAATAGTAAACCGTTTCCAGACGCGATGAACTCCGGCTGACATTAAGTCATTCATTACGTCGTATTTAGCTGCCACTGAGTGGAATACGCCAGCAACTAAGCTGACTTTCTCGTCGTTAGCTACGGTTTTATAGCCAAAATGTGTGGTGTCTTTATCACCCATAATTATCGTCGCTTTATCTTCTGTAAAGGCGCTATTGTAGCCATTTTTTGCGCGCTACGCAGCGATTATGTTGGTGGTGTAATCCGCTGCTCAATTGGGGTCAATATCTTCTGCCATTGAGCCGCTAGCCCAGCCATGTGGACCTTACCAAGTGCTTGTAGCTAAGTAAGCAGAGGTAGCAAGTGCCTGTTGCCACGATTAGAAACTTTATCTCTGCCGGCCAATTTAAATGAGCCATCGGAATAGCGAGCGCGACTAGAAATATTGAATGCGAGCAGAATACCCAGTATGCGCTGTCAGAGCGATAATGTTTGGTTTCGCTAAATTCGCCAAAGTAACGTTGAAATATTCCAATAAATGCGGCGATGAACAAGGTAATGGACACTCCGTTCATAAGTACTAGTAAATTATGATAGGTATAATAATACTCAGCACCAAGCTGTCCTTGTAGCGCAAAGCCCGCAATACCGTCTATTAAGCTTATCCAAGCGGCCAACATAAGCTTCCAGCAATGATTGTTGAATGTTGTGTTCACCCATTGGGCGTAATATCAAGCCCAGCCAAAGGCAAAAAATACGCCAAAGTAAAGGTAAACCAGTAGATCTGGTTTAAATGCCAAACTTGCGTTAATCCGTCCAGGGTCGGCGCCATAACCAATTGTCGCCAGTAATAGTGACATTGCGGCCATGGCTAACACTAGCTGCCAATTAGCGGTTTTGATAAAGAGAGATGTTTTAGACGGGCGAATCAGCTTTTTCCATATTACGACAACCGCAGCTAACGATAAAAAGTGCATGGTTAGATAATATAAAAACCACAAATTATGGGTCTCATCGACCAATTTCAGCAGATTATCAATAACCCTGAGGTCAATCCCTACAGTTTTGAATTCTAGCCAGTTTGCGCCGAGTATTTGTAAGGCCCCCATAATTACCCCTAGTGGCAGCAGGACAAAAAAAGGTAGGCTGATATGCTTTAGCCTGTTGCTTAACATGCCTTCTAGCTCGCGTTTATCGATGAGTACGGCGATAAAAAGCCAGAAAGGGAAAAGAATATAGGCATGCGAAAGGTGTTGATAATGATTAGTATCGCATCCATTGATAATGACCCCATGGGATCTATGTAGTAATCGGCGATAGCGATTTCTGCCAAGTACATCTGAGCTCCATGTAATGCAATGCCTAGAGACATCATGGTGGCGCGAAGAAAATTTAAGCTGTGATAGCGTTATTGCATTATTTGACCTTGCGCTACTAGTTAGTGTCGGCAGATGGTGGCTAAATAAAAACTATAACTCTGACGTATGTTGAAATTAGTTATACTTAATTAGAAATATGGCACCTAAACTAGCCTAAATAAAAGTCATATGCCTGTTTTCGATGTATCGTAAGTTGTGCGCTACTTCCACACTGCTACCTTTAAATCGTGTTGCCTAACCGAGAGATAATTATTAGATGGAAATACCTAGTTTATTATTGTTAAGCCTAATTGGTTTGTTGGGTTTGTTATGCCAATGGGCTGCTTGGCGAGTGAAGCTGCCGGCTATTTTGTTTTTATTACTGACCGGTATTTTATTAGGTCCAGTAACGGGTTTGCTTGATCCAGATGCACTATTTGGCGATTTATTATTTTCTTTTATTTCTCTATCTGTAGCCATTATTCTATTTGAGGGTAGTCTCACGCTGAAACGCTCAGAGTTAAATGAAGTTGGCAGTGTAGTAAAAAATTTAGTGACCTATGGCGCCTTGCTTAATGCGGTTATTGTCACCGTCTGTACACATTATTTAACCGGTATTAGCTGGTCTTTGTCGGCTTTGTTTGGAGCCATTATGGTGGTCACCGGCCCTACGGTGATTATGCCAATGTTGCGAACAGTAAGGCCCAATGCAGTGCTGGCTAGAACTCTGCGTTGGGAGGGTATTGTGATCGACCCGCTAGGCGCATTACTAGCGGTGTTGGTGTTTGAATGGATTGTCGCGCATCAAATTGGCACTAATTTACTCCATGTATTTTCGATCTTCGGCCAGACTATTGCGGTGGGTTCGATCCTAGGCGCAGGGGTTGCTTACAGTTATGGCTTACTATTACGGCACCGATTCATCCCGCTTTATTTACATAATTTTTCCGCCATAGTGGTGGTTACTAGCACTTTTGCGGTGGCCAATATATTGATGCATGAGTCAGGCTTGTTAGCAGTGACAATTATGGGGATCTGGCTGGCAAATATGCGCGGCGTGCATACCCGCGATATTTTGAACTTTAAAGAAAATTTGACCTTAATGTTGGTATCAACATTGTTTATTGTGCTGTCTGCCAGGCTTGAGTTTGACGGTTTGATTACGTTGGGCTGGGGCGCACTTGGCGTGTTGCTAGTTATGCAGTTTATTGCCAGGCCTGCCAAGGTATTTCTGTCCACAATAAATTCAACACTTAGCCGTAATGAACGGCTGCTACTGGCCTGGGTGGGGCCGCGTGGAATTGTAGCTGCGGCAATTACCGCAGTGTTTGCTTTAAAGCTAGAGTTGATGAATATACCCCATGCAGAATTATTAGTGCCCCTAGCTTTTAGTGTGATTATTGGCACGGTGGTGATTCAGAGTGCTACCGCTAGATATCTGACGGTAAAGCTGGGGGTGAATGCGCCAGATGTTAAGGGTTACTTAGTTATTGGTGGTAACCCCGTAGCAATTGCTATTGGCAAGGCCTTGCAAGAAGCGAAAATAGAAACTGTTATATGTGATTCTGATTGGACCAATATTAGTACGGCCAGAATGGCGGGCCTAAAAACATATTATGGCAATGCGCTATCGGATCATGCTGAAATGCATTTGGATATGACTACCATCGGTGGGATGATTGGTCTGTCGCGTAACCATGCAATTAATTCGGCAGCGGCGCTACGCTTTCGTGAAGACTTTGGGCCGAGAAAAATATTTGTATTACCAGAGCTGCACCATCAAAAGGAACATAGTAAACACCATGCTGGCGAGCTGTATTCTGGGCGTGTGCTATTAGGTAACGACTGTAACTATCGTAAGCTCTATCGGTTAGTTAATGGACATGAAACACTGACTAAAAGCACGCTACTGACTGAGGAGTATTTATATTCTCAGTGGCTAGAGAATAACGATATAGACACTACTGTGCCATTATTTGCCCTTGATGAAAGCGGTAATTTATTTTGGTTTACTAGCGACGAAAAATTGCAACCAAAGCCTGGTTGGAAATTGTTTTCGCTGGCGGCGCCAGGTGAAGAAGCTGTTGTGGGTTAGTATTACTCAATAGAAGAAATTGTCAGCAGTTTTATTAACTTTGATGATGTGTTTTCAGGCGCAAATAGACTGCTATTAACTCGCTTACAGTAGTCTGCTAAAGCTTTAATATCTGCAT
>JBLHWB010000193.1:0-3907 GCA_047628915.1 Porticoccus sp.
GGCTTCAACGCGCTGACCAATATGTATCTCTTCATTCACACATTCACTCATTAAATGAATAAACGAAATATTTGCTCCATCGGCAACCAAATTAGCAATAATATAGGGCGGTTTTATGGCATGGCCGGGAATAGGAATATAAACAATAGTAAAAGACTCAACCGTTGCCTTGTCAGCACACTCCACGTCTTCGATGGTAGCAACCCCGCAGGCAGCGCAGGAGCCACGCGGTGGCACATAGACATTGCTACATTTAGGGCACTTTTGTCCGACTATTCTGCCCTCTTTAATCGCCCCTAAGAATCGCGCTGTCGAGCTGCCAGCAGTAAAGTTGTAATCCAAATAAGTTGGACACTCAATATCGGTGATATCTGCTAACTTTTCGCCTACCGGCAACGGCTTAGCTTCATCTGTAGACTCGGCTGACACAAAATACGCCATATCATCGATAAAGCCCCTAGGCTCATCGGCCCAACGCACCTTAACTTGCATACCAGTAGCCATATTGTCTTCACTACCAGCAGCAACCATGTGCATCATCGGTGTGTCGGCGCCGTCCATTAATATTAATGCCCAAGCAAACGGCTGTTGTAATAAGTGTTTAGGCCTAGGGTGTTTAACCCAACTCCACGTTTGTACCACGCCGGTATTTTTAACCGACACAAACTCAGTCAGTTCCTCAGCAGTTATCGGGTCGTATTCAACTGGCGGCACTATCACTCTGCCATCACTACCCTTAATACCAACCACCTTGCGTTGGCGTAGCTCAGTTAAAAACCGTCCCACTATCGGCCCAGTCGAGCGAGTATAGTTATAGCCGGAGCTGAAAGTTTGATTCAATACTAAATCTTGTTGCTGCGACATAGTTAACCCTCAAATACTTAAATTTAAGCTGTAGTAGCCTTTTTATAATTAATTATTAAGACTGAATTAGGCGATAAGTATTACTGGCTGGGCTAGCTAAGGCTAGGGTTTTAGCGGTGGTTTGGATTACGGTGGATTAATGATAACTAATGGGTAATCTTTAAGATTGATATTATGAGCTGCTGGCAGAAAACTAGTTAGACCCTAGGCGACTGATGACATGACTAAATTCATCAACACTAGACATGAAAGACAAAACCGCCATATAAATATTTAGTCGCCTCTGCACCTAAAATTAATACCTTATCGCCCTTTTTTAATCGACCAGATTTACGCAAGCGATCAAAACTCACCCAGATAGCCGCTGAGCCTAAATTGCCTAAACGGTCGGCATCGACGATAATTTTCTCTTTATCAATTCCTAACTGTTGCTCAAATAGTTCGCCTAAGTGACCGTTTACCTGATGTGGTAAAATATAAGCAAAATCATCTAGCGAATAACCACGTTGAGTGATCGCCTCAATTCCTTTTAGAAACAAACTAGCCCCGTTATTTTTTACCGCTACGGCGTTATGGCGGAATTCGGGAATAGACTTTTCACAGTACACATTGCCACTGCCGCCACCGCTCAAATAAAACCCAGGTTGCATGCCATTACCAATGTGGCCTATATAAGCATCAGAAATAATATTGCTATTGCTACCATCGTCCTGCCCCAGCAATACCGCGCCTGCGCCGTCACCCATTTGTAAGCAATTGATTAACTGTTCCAAGTCGACAAACTCTGGGCTTAAATTAAAATAGGCAGATCCAACTTCGCTACCAACAATACCTACTGTATCTAGGCCGCCGCCCTGCGCAAGCATGGGCAGGGCAATTTGTAATGCATTGGCAAAGCCTGTGCAGGCCTGACGTAACTCCATATAAGGCGCACTATGATTGAGTTTATCGGCTACCCAAGCAATGTTAGGCGGCACGAGAGTTTCAGGCGTAGTGGTATGCCCAATCAGATAGTCAATCTCTAGGTTTCGGCCAGCCTCTAGCCACGCATGCTGTATAGCATCGACACATAATTGCGGCGCTGAATAATCCGGTGGGGTAAAGCCAGTTAAATTACTACGACATAAATGACGTTGATTAATCCCAAAGCCACGGCTAATTCTTGCCGCTTTTTTGGCTAATCTTTTACCACAATTTTTTTCAATATGAGCAAACAGCTCTGCATTAGACACTGCTGGCCCCGGCAGCTGTGATCCACTACTGAGTAATTTCGCCTTACCATTGGCAAAATGAACTGTCATCAATAATTGCCTTTAGTAAGTGTTGCAAACAATTGATCTGGATCGATACCTAAGTTTTCAAAACTGCTGGCTTCACTACTTAATAAGCTTACCAAGGCATGACTAATGGTGTTTCTGCTTTGCGTAAAAATGTCTTTATCACCACCCAATTTCAAAAAATGTTGCCGTGAAATAACCACATGGCGGGCTTCATCTTGTTTGATTCGATCAAATAAATGAGCAATACAATGACCGCGCCCCAAGCCAGAGTTAGCTACTGCATGCATTAGTAATGCTACGCAGGCATCCAATTGAGATATATTAGCAAAGTGATTATCGAGCCCCGCTGCTTTGCCTATAGACAGATAAAACAACTGCGCGCGACGTTTAATTTGATGTAAATCAGCTGGAACCATTAACATAGACGACAATTCTTGTAACGCTTGTTCATGTCCATATTCGTCGGTTTCGATGGCGCTTAATAGTGCAATGCTTTCACGCCAGCTAGCACCCTGTAAACGCTCGACCTCACTGCCAAATATTAGAATAGCGGATTGTTCACCGCACAGCAGTAACGGCAGTAACCGCGCCATTGACTCCTCTTGGCGATCAGTTAACGCCACGTTAGTATTTGCAAATTCGCGCCTCCAAACAGATAACCAACCGGGCTGCTGAGCGTTTGGTTTAATCGCTAAAGTAAAACATCGTAGCGCATTGTGTCGATTAACGCTGGTCATATCATTCATTGGTAGTAACTCCATACTTTAATGACTTCATCAATGCGGGTAACACCAATAAGTCAGTGACCATGGCAACAACAATGATAAAGAACGACAACAAACTGAGTTCATAAATGGGCCTAAAGTCTGAGAAAAAGCCCACCACAAATGCGAGGCTCAACGTGATACTACTAACGACTATAGCTGGACACACATTTAGGTAAATTAGTTCAATGCTGTTGCTAAAATTTTCGCTGCTGCGATACTTAAACAACAAATGCAAAGTGTCATCGACAATAATACCAATGACCATCCCCATCACCATGGCGCTGCCCAAGCTAATATAACCACCCATTAAAGACCATACGGCAAATACTAAAATAACTGGCAAACCATTACACACAACAGCAATAATCATGGCCTTAACGGAGCGCAACAATACGCCAATAATTAATGCAATAAAGACCAATGCTAGCGATAACGATACGAATAAACTTTTGGCATTCTGCTCACCTAATTTTGCAAATAGAATATCAGCGCCAACCCCGCCACTAAATTCATAAACGGATAAATTAGCCCTGAGCCAAGTGGAGGTATTATTTTCAAAAGCTATTAATTGGTTGGCGGTTAAACCTTGCAGTGAGATCAATAACTTAGTCGAGCGATAGTTTTCACTAATAAGCTGTTGATAACCATAGTCGGAGGATTTAGAGCCTTCAAAAAAATCTTGCGCCTTGGCTAATCGACTTTCACTAGTCGGCAAAATTGCCCCACCACTGGTTACGTTAGCAACACCCGATTGGGCCTGCAGCCAAGTGGTAAACGCATTTAGCCGGTTAACATACTGTTGGTCAAACACTCCAAAATCTGCCCCGCTGTCTAGTGAATAGACTAATTGCATACTGCCTGAAAAATGTTCATCGATTAAATCTGTACCCTGTCGAAATGAATGATCCTCAGGGAAGTATTGGTAAACATTGTCATCAATAGTTAACTGTGAAACAGCAGCAATACTAGCAACTGATAGAGCTATTACGACGATCA
>JBLHWB010000194.1:0-3852 GCA_047628915.1 Porticoccus sp.
TCACTACTGTTTAAAATTATGAAAGCTGATGGCAGTCATGAAGGCTGCATTGAGCAAGTTTATGGCTTATTCCGTGACAGCTTATATGGCAGTCAGCCCACTGTAGATGATGAAGGCCGCTTGCGCGCCGATGGACTAGAGTTACGGCCAGAAATTCAAGATGCAGTGGCGCAATTGTGGGAGCAGGTCACAACAGAGAATGTGTCTGACCTTTCAGATTTCGCCGGTTACAAAAGCGAGTTTTTGCGACTGTTTGGATTTGGTATAGATGACGTTGATTACGAGGCCGAAGTAGAGCCCCAGGTAGTTATTAAAAATTTAGTATAAATGTTGTTAATCCTTATGCCCGAACAGTTAGCTGTGCGGGCATATTTATAGTTAGCCTATAGCGGTATTTGTTGATGATAGAACAAGTTAAAAAAACAGACCTTAGTGAAGAGTATTATTTTCATGAAGGTTGCTTTATCACTGAGTATTCTAATAGCGATGATGATGAAGATTGCTCAATTGCCAGAGCCAGGGTAAAAACAGGTAAAGTCACTAAGTGGCATAGCTTAGAAAATACTACAGAACGTTATGTTATTGTCGCAGGCACAGGTTTGGTCGAAGTAGGCGTTGATATCAGTGAGCATGTTGCTAGTGGCGATGTGGTGATTATCCCTGCCGGAGTTCGTCAGCGTATTACCAATAATGGCAGTGAAGATTTAGTATTTTTAGCTATTTGCACACCACGTTTTCAGCCAGAAAACTACACAGATTTAGAGTAGACCAGTCCCATTCAGAGTAGGTAAGTTCTATGCCCGAAATTATTCATGGTGAGTTAATTAATTTGGCGCCTAATGTGCATCGTATTACTGCGCCTAACCCAGGTGTGATGACAGGTGAGGGCACCAATACTTATTTATTCGGCCGCCAAGAAATCGCCATTGTTGATCCTGGTCCAGCACTGGAAGAGCATGTTGACGCCATTTTAGCGGGGGTTAAAAAGCTAGGCGGAAAAATAACACACATTATTGTGACCCATACTCATATGGACCATTCTCCGGCAGCTAAGCTGCTGCTTAATCATGTTGATGCGGTATTAGTTGGTGAGCTTGCTACTGATCCGCGGGCTCAAGATAAGACCTTTGTGCCTGACATTGATTGTCAGCATGATCAATTGTTTGCCGGTGCTGAATATCGCTTGCGGGCAATCCATACCCCTGGCCATGTGGCTAATCATTACTGTTTTTATGAAGAAAATAGCGGTTTGTTAATAGCTGGCGATCATATAATGAATGGCTCTACCGTGGTAATTGTGCCGCCCAGTGGCGATATGGGCGCTTATATCCGCTCGCTACAGTTATTATTGGATTACGATATCAGTCAAATTGCGCCTGCTCATGGTGATCTGATGGATCACCCCGTCGACGTAGTGAAAGGCTTGGTTGCCCATAGGTTGGGGCGTGAGGCTAAGGTGGTTAGGGCGATGCAGGGCTTAGCGCCAACAACCATTGAAGATTTAGTGCCGCTGGTTTATGACGATGTAGATGCCAGTCTGCATCCAGTGGCGTATTTTTCCTTATGGGCGCATTTGCTTAAACTGAAAGAAGATAGCCTCGCTTGTGAGCAGGCTGATAAGTGGCAATTAGGTTGATATTAGCTTTGCGTAAAATATAGATAATAAAAATACGCATATCGTTGCTCCTTGGTTTTTATCTCATTACACTGCTCACCCTATTATTAGTAATGAGATTGATGAGTGAAGCTACCTGCCGACACAACCCCCGCCGTTTTAGCTAATGCTGCACAACAGTATGGCGATGCACTGGCGATTGATGATGTCACCGGCAGTTGGAGCTACGCCCAGTTGCGCGTCGCGGCCGCAGGCGTTAGCAAAGCTCTACTGGCTAACGATATTCAGCATGGCGATCGTGTTGCCATCTGGTCGCCTAATTTACCCCAGTGGATTATTGCCTGTTTAGGGCTGCAGTCTATTGGCGCTGTATTGGTGCCGCTAAGCCCTCGGTTTCAAAGTAATGAGGCGGGCGATATCTTGCGTCGCAGCGGGGTAAAAGCGCTGTTTTATTATTCTCCGCTAGAGCAAGGGAGGGTTGCTGATTTACTAGCTGAGCAAGAGCTGCCAGCATTAACTTTGCGGGTTTCAATGCCGTCTGAGCAACGCGACGACGATATTAGTTGGGACAGATTTTTACTAACCGGCAGTGAGTGTAGCAGCGAGGAGTTACTGCAGGCGCAACAAGCGGTAGCTAGTGATGATATAGCTGATATCTTATTTACCTCTGGGACTACCGGTATGCCTAAAGGTGTTATGTGTAGTCATCAGCAAAATATTCGGGTATTCAGCGAATGGGTGAACACTGTTGGTTTGCGCAGTGATGATATTTATTTGGGGATAAACCCTTTCTTTCATTCTTTCGGTTACAAGGCGGGCTGGCTGGCGTCAATTCTGGCCGGTTCAACTATAGTGCCAATGCGCTCTTTCGATAAAGACGAGCTGCTGTCAGTTATTCAAGAAAAACGTATTTCCATGTGGCCCGGCGCACCGTCAATTTACGAAATGATATTGGCTCACCCCGCTAGAAAAGATTATGACTTATCCAGCTTGCGCTTAGGTGTTACCGGCGCCGCATCAGTGCCAGTTACTTTAGTAGAGGCGATGCGAGATGATTTAGGTTTTGAGGTGGTTGTCACTGCCTATGGCTTAACTGAATCCTGTGGAGTGGTCAGTATTTGCCGCCAAGATGATCCGCCAGAAATCGTTGCGACTACATCCGGTAAGGCGATAGCTGGGGTAGAAGTGAAATGTGTTGACCCTGCCACAGGACAAGAAGTGGGTAGGGGGCTTGAGGGCGAAATATGGGTGCGCGGCTATAATGTAATGAAAGGTTACTTTGAGATGCCAGAAGCTAGTCAGCAAGCGATAACTGCTGATGGTTGGCTGCGCACAGGTGACATCGGTGTAATGGATAGTAATGACTATTTGAAGATCACTGATCGACTTAAAGATATGTACATAATGAATGGCGAAAATGTTTACCCTGCCGAAGTGGAGCAAACAATTTTTGCTTTAGAACAAGTTGCACAAGTTGCTGTGGTTGGCATATCGAAATCGCCCCAAGGAGAGGTTGGTATCGCTTTTGTTGTCGCAAGCAGTGACCTAAACGAACAGTCTGTTATTACCCATTGTCAGCAAAATTTAGCTAGCTATAAAGTGCCGTTTAAAGTTTTTTTTGTTGCTGGGCTGCCGTTAAATGCGGCGGGTAAAGTGTTAAAAAATTCCTTGCGCGAACAGGCCGTTATTCACCAACAAGGAGAAAAGAGTGGCTGTTAAAAAATTAACAATAGACGGTAGTAAAGCGCATGGCTTTACCCCTGATGCAACAGATTTCAAAATCATCTCCTTGCTGCGCAAAGATGGCCGTATGGCTTATCGAACTATTGCTAGTGAGCTGGATATTACCGAAGCAACAGTGCGAACGCGGGTAAAACGTTTAGAGGAATCTAACACCATAAAAGTGGTAGCAGTCACTGATATTGAAGCGGCAGGTTTTGATATGTTACTGGCAATAGGCGTGGAGTTAGAAGGCAGGGCCGCTTCTGAAGTAGGGCATGATTTAGCGAAATTAGATGAGGTGTATTCGGTCAGTGTAGTGATTGGGAGTCACGATATAGAGATCTTAGCGTTGGCCAGAGACCAAACTCATATGAATGAGCTGTTGACGCAATTAGCGGCTGTAAAAGGAGTGCGTAAATTACTGCCATCATTGGCGGTGGATGTACTAAAAAATCAACCAAATTGGGTGCCTTTTAACAATGACTAAACGCCAACTAGATGATGTAGATAAAAAG
>JBLHWB010000195.1:0-3840 GCA_047628915.1 Porticoccus sp.
CTAGAGACTATCATTCCTTATACTCTTGAAGAGTGTTACGAGCTGGCTGACACTATTGCCAGTGGCGACAGCGAGCATTTAAAGGAAGAGTTGGGTGATGTGTTATTTCAGGTAATATTTTACAGTCAGATAACGACTGAAGAATACGGCTTTGGCTTTAATGATGTTGTGCATACCTTGGTTGATAAATTAGTTAATCGCCATCCCCACGTATTTCCAGCGGGAACCCTCGCCTCGCGGGCCGCTGATGCGGTTCTTGATACGGCAGAAATTAGTGCCAGTTGGGAAGCGATTAAACAGCAAGAACGTAAGAAAAAACAAAAGACAGGTTTACTTGCTGATATTCCGGTGGCGTTTCCGTCTTTGGTGCGAGCGCAAAAACTACAAAAACGGGCCTCATCTGTGGGTTTTGATTGGTCAGATATTAAGGACGTTAAAGCAAAAATCGATGAGGAGTTTGCCGAATTAGCACAAGCGATGGCCAATAAGGATGAGGCGAATATAAGTGAAGAAGCCGGCGACGTATTGTTTTCGATGGTCAATATGGTTCGCCATTTGGGCTTGGATGCGGAGACAGTTCTGCGTCAGGCATCAACTAAATTTGAGTCTCGCTTTACTATCGTTGAACAGCTTGGTCTTGATAGCGGTAAAGAGCTTTCAGCTATGACTAGCGCTGAAATGGAAGTTCTATGGGTAGAAGCAAAGTCACGCAGTTCTAGTTAGAGTTGTTGCAGAAACACGGCTGTTTTTTAATTTTCGGCGTGAAATGACAAATTTATCGTCTTTTGGGTTTGGTATTCTAATGTTTCCTAGTAGCTTTGCGCCTGTATTTCTAGTCTTGACTAAGAAATAACTCCGTGTATTGTGTCGCCTCTCCTGTTTTGAGGTAGCTCAAGCAGCACAGGAATCGAATACAGCGAATTAGTAAGGGTTTGAGGAAGCATATATGAGAGTTATTTTATTAGGCGCCCCGGGCGCAGGTAAGGGCACGCAGGCTCAATTCATTATTGAGCATTTCAACATTCCTCAGATTTCCACCGGTGACATGTTGCGAGCTGCCGTAAAGGCAGGCAGCGAGTTAGGCGTAAAAGCTAAAGCTGTTATGGACAGCGGCGGTTTAGTGTCCGACGATATTATTATTGGTTTAGTTAAAGAACGTATTCAAGAAGCGGACTGTGCTAACGGTTTTTTGTTCGATGGCTTTCCAAGAACTATTCCACAAGCTGAAGCCATGGTTGAAGCGAGCGTAGATATTGATGCTGTTGTTGAAATAGATGTTGATGATGAAGCAATTGTAGCGCGTATGAGCGGACGTCGCGTACATCCTGGATCAGGCCGTATTTACCACGTCGAATATAATAAGCCGAAGCAAGCAGGTTTGGATGATGTAACTGGCGAATCCTTGGTGCAACGTGAAGACGACCAAGAAGACACTGTACGTCATCGTCTTTCTATTTATCACGAACAAACCAAACCACTGGTTGGATTTTATCAAGCCATGCAAGGTGACAACGCGCCTGCGTATCATAAAATTGAGGGTATTGGCTCGGTACAAGAGATTAAAACAAGGTCTTTAGCTGCGTTAAGTTAAGCTGAAAACAGTCTGCTAGCGTATAATTAGCACTGTAGTTAATTAGCTGAGTTTTTAATGGATAATCCTGATAAAAAAATTGAAAAAATTGGTGTTATCCTTGCCAATCTAGGGAGTCCGACCGCTCCTACTCCAAAAGCCGTTCGATCATTTCTTATTCCTTTTTTGCATGATCATCGCGTTATTGAATTAACGCGCTGGCTGTGGTGTCCTATCCTTTACGGTATTATTTTGCCTTTTCGTTCAGTTAGTTCGGCTAAAAACTATGCCAAAGTTTGGTGGTCAGAGGGCTCGCCCCTAAGAGTAATTACCGAGCGCCAAGTGGCGGCGTTGCAAGTCTACTTAGATGAAACTAATCCTGAGCAGTATAGAGTTACTCAAGCATACAGCTACAGCGCGCCTAGTCTTGAGTCGGCCTTAGATAAGCTGCGTGATGAAAACGTAGGGCAGGTGGTTATGCTGCCGCTCTATCCACAATATTCTGCCACCAGTACAGCGCCGCTACTTGATCAGTTGGGTGATTATTTTCAGTCACGCCGTAATAGTTTGCAGGTTTCTTATGCCCGCTCTTATTTTAATCATACTCAGTATATTGAGGCGCTGGCGAAATCAGTGAAGAAGTATTGGGCTGATCACGGCCAAGCGGAAATTCTATTGATGTCCTTTCACGGTATCCCCCAGTCATTTGCTGACAAAGGTGATCCTTACCCGCAAGAATGTGAACAGACCGCTAATTTATTGGCGCAAGAATTAGGTTTGCAGCAACGTCAGTGGCAAATTAGTTTTCAGTCGCGTTTAGGTAGAGCGAAGTGGTTGGAACCTAGTACTAGTGATTCGGTAGAACTTTTGGGGCAGCAAAAATTGTCTTCAGTACAGGTGATTTGCCCTGGGTTTTCAGTAGATTGCTTGGAAACACTTGAAGAAATTGAAATGGAAAATGCTGAAATATATGAAGGGGCTGGTGGTAAAGGTTATCAATATATACCTTGCTTAAACGATAGTCGTGATCATATCGAAATGATTGCCGAGTTAGTTAAGTCGCATCAAGTAGGCTAGTTTTTTGTTAGCTGCTCTAGGGTATTAATATTCATAAAAGCCTTGGTGTTGTCGCCAAGGTCTGCGCATTGCCAATTTGTTGTGTCAAACCAAGCCCGCAGTGATTTTCGCTCAGCTAGCAGCTGCTGTTGGGCGGTTTCAGCAAATGTTTTTGTTAGTAGCGCATGGCTGTAATGCTCGTTGTTACCATCGCTGGCGACAATGGCCGAGGCGGCGCTGCTTTGTCTGGTTTCATTTAGCCGTGCTAGCATATTTTCAGGAATAAGTGGCGTATCGCACGGACATAACAGAATAAGGTCATGCTTTGCAGCAGTCACGCAGCTAGCAATACCAGCAAGAGGGCCTAGAAAATCGGTGCTTGAGTCTTTGATACATGTATATCCAAATGCTTGGTACTGCTCAATATTACGGTTACAGCTAATAATAATTTCATCAACTTGTGGCGCTAAACGTTCTATCACATGTTGAATTAATGGCTTATTGCGCCACTCCATTAGCCCTTTGTCTACCCCACCCATACGTTGCCCTTCACCGCCGGCTAAAATTATTGCGCTACATGTCATTGATAATCTGTTTCCTGTGGGCATCTGGTATAATCTGTCACCATTGTAACCAATAAATTTATTAGTCATACCCACTTACCTAAAGGATTTTAGCTTGGCCAAAATTTTGGCAATAGACACTAGTGCTGGTGCTTGTTCAGTTGCTATTTATGGCGATGGTATTTGTGCTGAAGAATTTGTACTTAGTCCGCGCGAACATACCCGAAAAATTCTGCCTATGGTTGATAGTGTTTTGTCAGCGCAAAAATTGCGCCTGCAAGATATAGACGCAATCGCATTTGGTCGTGGCCCGGGATCATTTACTGGCTTAAGAATAGCCGCAGGAGTGGTGCAAGGCTTAGCATTTGCAGCCGATTTACCGGTTGTGCCGGTGTCATCGTTGGCGGCGATGGCACAGGGCTGGATTGGCGAATGCGAACAGCCATGCGACGCCACAATTTGCGTTGCCTTTGATGCCCGCATGGGTGAAGTTTATTTCGGTCGCTTTAAAACTGAGGCTGGCTTGTGTCAGTTAATTGGCGATGAATTGATAAGTCAGCCCGCCAACATTGAGTCAACTCATTTAGCCAGCCCTATTGTGGCATTGGGCTCGGGTTGGAATTATAACGATTTGTTAATGGATGCTAATTG
>JBLHWB010000196.1:0-3828 GCA_047628915.1 Porticoccus sp.
GGCGGCCAAGGTAGCTGGATTAGGTGCTGCCTTGTAAGCATCAGCGCGGCGAATTATCTGGTTACTGTCCTGAGAGTAATCAGTCAGTAATAATTCAAAAAAATCGGCTTTACCCTGTTCGTCTAGTTCCTTATAGACAGTTACAAACGCATACGCCAATGCAGTGCCCATTGCCTCACCCTTATTAGAGCTAAGCTGTTGACACAAATCTTTAATCGACTTGCCGTTGCGCTGGCTAGCTTTAGTCCAAAGCTCACGTCCTGCGTCAGCTATTGAGTTAAGCCAAGAGTTTATTGCCATAAAATTTCTCTGGGGGTAGTCAAGTTTTGAGACGTCGAGGCTACGCTAGCTCTGCTAACGATTCACCTAGAACATTCACAATAGTGTCTATTTCACTTGCTTCTATAATAAATGGCAAGCCCAACTGAATAGTATCGCCACCGCAGCGTAGGTAAACGCCCTTCTCCCAACACTTCATGGCAACTTCAAAAGGTCGCCGTGCTGGTTCGCCAGGATAGCTTTCGAGCGTCAGCGCTGCCGCCAAGCCATAATTACGAATGTCATTAACAAACGGACTGCCTTTTAATTGATGAATGGCCGTCTCAAATATCGGGGTCATGGTTTTTGCCCGCGCCACCAACTGATCTTTTTCCAGCAAGTCTAAGGTTGCAAGGCCCGCCGCACAAGCAACCGGATGCGCAGAGTAAGTATAACCATGAGGGAATTCGACCATATAATCCGGCCCGCCAGTTTCCATAAAGGTATCGTATATTTCCTGCTTAGCAATAACGGCCCCCATGGGGATGACCCCATTGGTAAGCTGCTTGGCAATATTAATAATATCAGGCACGACGCCAAATTCTTCAGCGCCAGTTTTGGCACCAATGCGGCCAAAGGCGGTAATCACCTCATCAAAGATTAATAATATATTGTGCTGATCACATATTTCTCTAAGCCGATTCAGATAGCCAACTGGTGGCGGTAATACTCCGGCAGATCCTGCCATTGGCTCTACTATTAATGCCGCAATATTACTCGCATCATGCAGCGCAATAAGATCTAGAAACTCTTCGGCTAAATGCGCGCCGTATTCAGGCATGCCTTTAACAAATTTATTCTCAGCTAATAGTGTGTGACGAATATGCGCGGCATCTACTCCCTGCCCATACATAGCACGATTGCCAGGAATACCACCAACTGAAATGCCACCAAAATTTACGCCGTGATAACCCTTGCCACGGCCAATCAACTTAGTTTTTGACGCTAAGCCTTTTTTACGCCAATAAGCGCGCGCCATTTTTAAAGAGGTGTCGGCGCTTTCTGAGCCAGAGCCGGTAAAAAAAACTCGATTAATACCTTGTGGCATCCACTCGACAATTTTGTCAGCCAATTCAAATGACTTAGGGTGCGCAAACTGAAAGCTAGGGCTATAATCTAAACTAGCCACTTGTTTGCTAACCGCTTCACTAATTTCTTCACGGCAATGGCCTGCGCCACAAGTCCACAAACCCGACAAACCATCAATTATTTGACGCCCTTTATCATCGGTATAATAGGCACCTTTAGCGCTAGTTATAATACGTGGATTCTGTTTGAAATCTCGATTGCCGGTAAAAGCCATCCAGTGAGAATCCATTGAGTAATTTGTATTTGATGAAGCCATAGCAACAACCTATTTCAAACGTTAAAAAATTAAGAACCGATACGATCGAGTAAAGCATAATAGCTCATGCCCGCTACTAAACCGGGCCAGCGCAGCCATGTTCCACCAGGAAAAGTATGGGTTGGTACCGACTCAAACACATCAAACTTTTCACTGTCACCACTGATTGCTTCGGCCAATACTTTACCAGCAAATGTTGCCGTAGAAATGCCGTGACCGCTATAGCCGTGAGCAACATAAACATTTTTTTCTGGTCGATTGAAATGCGGCATACGATTCATGGTGATAGCTAAGGTACCGCCCCAGCCATAATCTATTTTCGTAGCTTGCAGCTGTGGATAGATTTTAAGCATACACTTTTGAACAAAGGATTTAATATCCTTAGGGAACGTTGAAGTGTAGTTTTCACCGCCACCAAATACTAAGCGATTGTCGCCAGAAAGCCGCCAGTAATTGATAACAAATAAGGAATCTTGCGCGCCTACATCATCGCGAATCAAGTCCCGCGCCGTTTGCTCTGACAGTGGCTCGGTGGCGATAACAAAGTTATTAATAGGCATAATTTTGCCGGCCGCTTTTTTATTAAGCTTGCCCAAATAACCATTGCAGGCCAGCACTAGCGTCTTGGCTGTCACCTGGCCTTTATCAGTATGAATAACTGCCGGCTCATTGTAGTCAATTGAGGTAACGCGACTATTTTCATAAATTGTCACCCCGGCCGCTTTGGCAGCCTTAGCTAAACCAAGTAAATAGTTAAGCGGGTGAATCGTTATTGAGCGGCTGTCTAAATGGCCAGCATGGAATCCCTCAGAGCCAATCATCTGACCCACTTCAGCTTTATCGCAATAGCGGATATCTTCATAGCCATACACTTTAGCCAAGTGCTCTATATCTTCTTCCATGCCATCTACATGGCTATTTTTTGACGCCAGATGAATAGTCCCGTGCTTCATGTCACAGTCAATATCGTGTTTAGCAATAAGCTCTTTAACCAGGTCAACCGCGGCTATGCCGTATTGCCATAGTTTTTTAGCATGCTCTAGACCAAGCATCTTTTCTAAGGCTTCTTGTTCTACCCGTTGACCAACGCCAACATGACCACCATTTCTGCCCGATGCGCCCCAACCTACCTTTTCCGCCTCTAGCAGGGTTACCTGGTAGCCTTTCTCAGCTAAATGCAAGGCGGTCGAAAGACCAGTATAACCACCACCAATAATACAAATGTCTGCCTCAACCACTTCGGTTAAGGCTGCATGATCTTCAAAACCATGGGCAGTAGCAGCGTAATACGAGTCGATATGTCCTTGAAGCGCCATAATAAAATCACTTAATTGATGGAATCAGATAACAGTCAATATTAAATATATACACACAGGGTAGCTCAAGCCCGTATTGGGTACAATTAAATTTTGAACAATTGTTCGGTTTTGCTTGTATCAAGCTAAAAACAACAGGCATAATTAAAATTCGCAATAACAATACATATAACATCTGCGCTAAGATAAGCAGGCGGACACGTTATTAGGCAGCTAATTGAACCTAAAAGGATGATTCATGAAGTACTCAAACGAAGTTGAAAAGTGGCTTAAAGAAAATAATGTGGAAGAGGTTGAGTGCCTAATACCAGACATTACTGGCAACGCTCGTGGCAAATTTATCCCCGCGAAAAAATTCGTTAAAGAAGACAGTCGCCTACCTGAGAGTATTTTGGCGCAAACGGTTACTGGCGACTTCGCCGAAGAACATGACGAATTCATGGACCCGCTTGATATTGATATGCTGCTAGAACCAGACCCAACGGCGATGCGGATGGTACCTTGGGCCAAAGAGCCAACCGCCCAAATTATTCATGACTGTTTTCGCCGCGATGGCACGCCCCATCCCATTTCTACCCGCAATGTTTTAAAAAGAGTATTAAAGCTCTATGAAGACAATGGCTGGACACCGGTTATCGCTCCAGAAATGGAATTTTACTTAATTGAGAGAAACATTGACCCAGATACTGAGTTAGCACCACCAATAGGTCGGTCAGGCCGCGCTGAATCGGCGCGCCAAAGCTATAGCATTGATGCTACTAATGAATTCGAAACGATTACTGAATTAATGTACGCCTACTGTGAGGCACAAGAGCTGGATGTAGACACGTTAATCCATGAGTCTGGCGC
>JBLHWB010000197.1:0-3685 GCA_047628915.1 Porticoccus sp.
CAGACCAACCGGTAACCACTAAAAACTGGTGCCGGAGATAAGTCATGTCGCGATATAAAATGACCGAAGCACCTTTGGCCGCATAACCATACTTATGCACGTCGGCAGAAATAGAAGTCACCCCCGGCACTGAAAAATCAAAGTCTGCAATGGGGTAATTTAGCTCACGTAAAAATGGCAACATAAAACCACCTAAGCAAGCGTCAACATGCAGAGGTAATTTTTTCTTCAGTGCCAATTTTCCAAGCTCTGTAATTGGGTCTATTACGCCTTGCGGATATGACGGCGACGAGCCCACCAATAAAATAGTATTGCGGTTAATCAGTTTTTTAGTGGCTTTAATGTCAGCTCTGAAATCTTTACCAACCGGCGCCCGAATAATCTCTACATCAAAATATTTCGCTGCTTTGTCAAACGCCACATGTACCGTTTCTGGCACAATCATATTGGGTTTAAAAATCCACGGCTTTTTCTTTCTAGCTCGGTCACGATAGCTTTTAATCGCCATCAAAATACTTTCAGTACCGCCAGAAGTCATCGTACCAACAACATTTTCATCGCCACGCATCATATTCGCCGTCATGCGTACCACATCAGTTTCAAATCGTTTCAAACTCTTAAACGCCATTGGGTTTAAGTAGTTAGTGGAGAAATACATATTGTGCGCTTGTTTAATTGTGTCGTAATGCTCTTCGTCTTTGTGATACACCAAGCTCCACAGTTTGCCTTGCTTAAAGTCAGCGTCGCCATTGGCTAGCTGTTCCATGCCACCTAACAATTTTTCTTTGGTCAAGCCTTTAGCAGGTAATTCGCCTGTAAACATTTTATCAACTGACGCGTTAGATTTAGCCTGTGCCATAGTTTTCTCCAGTTACCATTAACCCATCAGGGCTTTAAAAGAATACGCAATTACAACGCCCAATACGTTACCTAAAACATAACCCAGCACTCCCGCTGTTATACCCGTCAACAGCATATCTTTATTTTTTAGCGCTACCACTACCATCGGAATAAATGGCGGTGAACAAATTAATGCGACCGAGGTTATTATAGTTGTGTCTGAGTCAATCTTAAATAATTTGGCAATAGCTAGATGAATAATTAGCGAGCCAAACACCACTAATAAAATAAATGCCGCTAGCGGCAAGCTCATAGTGGCAAACAATTCAGGCGTTATTAGTGACCCCACAACCACACAAAAAACCAATACCACATACATGCCAATTTCAAATGTATTTGGCGACAAGCGAATACGCTCATTGAATGAAGCGGCTACCGCCAGTACAGTCAAACCAACCATGATCATTGCCATATTTGCTTCATTAAAAATGGCATACGAGCTAGCCACAACAACGGCTAGTATAATTAAACACAAGGTAATTGCCGGCAACAGTTTTTGCCATATAGACACTGACATCAGCTGCTGATACTTATGGATATCTTCAACGCCTTGCTCTGCCTCCATTATTTTTTTGTCGGTGACAAGCGATGAGCTAAAAGCGGGTAAAAACCGATTAAATACTCGCTGTGCGATTGACACCATAAACACAACATAGCCCAGCGTTAATACCGTATCGTATGAATGAATTTGCAAAAATAAATTAGTATCAACCTGCAAGGCTTCTTTAATTGCCGCCAAGGTAGGGGTACCACCCACATAAAGCGCGACCGACATACCCACTAGCTTCCACATCTCAACGATATGGTCATTTAATAACAAGCCGGCGATAAAGCTCATGCTGATTACGGCAAAAACAGATGATGAGATAGATAGTATTGTGGTTGGACCCAGCCGCAGCCAATCTTTCACATTAGTAGAAAACAGCAGCATTGGCATAGCAAACGTAATACAGAACCCCATCAGTAGTTCCTGCGAATTATTATCAACGGTTACTGACAAACCCAAATCAGATAACACCGCCAGTAGTTGCGCAATGGCAATACCCGCGATATAGCACAGCACCACCACGCCAATGCTGTTTAACACCGCAAAGCGTCCACAGCTATAAATAACCAATGCAGGAAGTGTTAGATAAAGTAATAGAAGAGCAGCCATAAGTGGTCGAATGCTAACGTTTTTTCGACTAGGGTAACAGCTCAACATTGCCTGCTATCAACTTAAAAATGGCACAGACACTATGAATAACGATAACACCTAACTTCAAACTTCCCCATTACATCCACATTTAGCAACGGCGGGGCTATTTACCCGTTCCTATAATCGTTTACAATCCACATCTGATTGAAACTTATAGGGATATGAAACTGTCTAGCTCAGACAGACAATTATCTGCGATAACTACAAAAACGACTTAACCCGACCAGCGGAGTCTCATCATGAATTTATTAGCTGTATTAATAAAGCCATCACTTATTGGCGTATTCTGCCTCGGTCTGATGGCCTGTGCCGGCGGCACCAATATCGAAAGTGATTTGGGCATTAGTGGTGCGCCAGACTGGGTTAACGAAGGAACTCAGGCGGTTAGCGATGATGATGGCCGTCTAATTCAAGGGCTAGGCATGGCACCACCAATGGGCGATTTTTCGTTACAAAAAGGCACTGCTGATAGCAGAGCTAGAGCCGAAATTGCCAGAGTATTATCGTCCTATATAGAAACCACATTAAATGACTACACCGCTAGTGCCTCCGGTCAGTTAGACGCCAGCGTAGAACGTGAAATTAAAACCCAAACCAAGCTTGCACTTAGCGGGGCAAAAATTATGGGGCATTGGAAAAACGACGATACTGGCGATATTTTTTCGTTTGCTGAACTAGATATGGAAGCCGTTGATAAAACCTTAGAGACGGCCACCTCACTCAGTGAAGGTTTCCAAAAATACTATAGCCAACAAGCCGCATCTGGCTTTAATCGTTTTATTGAGGAGAAGTAGTAATGAATAAGTGGTTAGCAGTCTGCGTTATCAGTGTATCAACTATTGTCCTTACCGCTTGCGGCGGCACGTCAGTAAAACGGGTCGATGTGAGTGAACAAATAGATTTAAGCGGCGCCTGGAATGACACCGACTCGCAACTGGTATCAGAAGAGCTGATTCAAGACGTACTGGCGCGCCCCTGGGTTGACAACTTTGTCCGCCAACAAGGCAATTCCCCCGCTGTTATTGTTGGTACGGTAAGAAATCTCAGCCATGAGCATATTAACGTGCGCACTTTTGTTGCCGACATGGAGCGAGCTCTGGTTAACTCTGGCCGCATAGACTTTGTTGCATCAAGCACTGAGCGCGGTGAAATTCGTAATGAGCGCATCGACCAAGACCTCAATTCTACTGAAGCGACTCGCAACGCCGCAGGCCAAGAAATGGGCGCCGACTTTATGCTTAAAGGCGAGATCAATACCATCATCGACAAAGAAGGTAAAAAACAAGTGCGCTATTACCAAGTTGATTTAACCCTGATCAGCATGGCAGATAATCGTAAGGTTTGGTTAGGCCAGAAAAAGATCAAAAAATACGTCAAAAACGCATCTCTTAGATACTAACTATTGACGCTATATCTATGCGCGCCAGCGTTAGCTTGACTAAAATACTTCTATTTAGCGCGGCTTTGTTGTTACAAGGCTGCGCTTTACAGCAATGGCAAATAACCAGCATTACCCAGCAGCTGGAACAAGGCAGACCCGAATTAGCACTGGGGGCAATGCAAGCCCTAGAGCCAGCTGATCGAGAC
>JBLHWB010000198.1:0-3638 GCA_047628915.1 Porticoccus sp.
AGTAAGACAAGTTTGGACGAATCACCGACAATTGCACCTAATGGCGCTATGTTGATGTATGCCACACAATATGGAAAGAAAGGCATTTTAGCTGCGGTTTCTATTGATGGAAGTGTCAAATATCGATTACCATCTACATCTAGCGATGTGCGCGAGCCTGCATGGTCGCCGTTTTTAGATTAAACTGTAGAAATAACCAATAATTTTTTAAACAGGACGTATGTCATGACAGTATTAAAATCAGTAAAAAGTACCGCTGGTATTGCATTAGCAGCATTAATTTTGGCGGGTTGTAGTTCTACTTCAACTACCGATTCTGAAGACACTATGGTTGATACTACGCCAGTTGAAACTCAGCCAGTAGCGCCAGTAGAAGTAGAAGATGCATTTATAATCGGCACTGTATTGTATTTTGACTTTGATAAGTCGGAATTACGTGCAGACGTGCGTTCTTCTTTAGACGAGCGTGCTGAAGCATTGCAAAGCAAAAGCGGTATTCTTCGTTTAGAAGGTCATGCTGATGAACGCGGTACTCGTGAATACAACATGGCTCTTGGTGAGCGTCGTGCTAAGGCCGTTGCTAACTATCTTTCTAGTCAAGGTGTTCCAGCTTCACAAATTGAAACTGTAAGCTACGGCGAAGAAAAGCCAGCAATGTTAGGTGGCGGCTCTGAAGCGATGGCTAAAAACCGTCGTGTTGAATTAATTTACTCTGAGTAAGTTCATGACTAAGTTGTTTAATCCTACCCTAAGGGTTGGAGTAATTTGGGGAGTGCTGATGCACTCCCCTTTTCTATTGGCACAAGCTCAAGTTATTGATGTTAGTCAGCAAGTGGTAGTTGAATCTGCCTCTGTGCAAGCTGGTGGCAACCTTGCTTATGAAGTGCAACAGTTGCAGCAAGAAGTGCGCGACTTACGCGGTATTCTTGAACAGCAGCAATACGCTATTCGACGCTTACAGCAAAGCCGTCTAGATGATTATCGAAATATCGATAAGCGCTTATTAGAATTACAGCAAGGCGGGGTAGCGGCGCAGCCAACAACTCCTGCTGTGGCTAACCCTGATGTAACACCTGTTGCTGTCACAGCGATAGGTGCTAAGCAGGCTTATGATGATGCTTATGCCAATATTAAGAAGCAAGACTTTGAACAAGCGGTAATTGCTTTCGAGATTTTTATTCCACAATATCCAGAAAGCACATATGCTGGCAATGCATACTACTGGTTGGGTGAACTTTATGTTTTGCGCGGTGATTTAGACTTGGCTAAGACATCTTATATGTCGCTGCTGGAGAATTTCCCCGCTCATCGAAAAGTACCCGATGCCAGCTATAAACTAGCGCGTGTTTATCACGAGCAAGGTAATGGATCTGAGGCCAAGGCATTGTTAGAAAAAGTTATCGCTGACAACGTTGGTAAATCATCAGGCACAGTGCAGTTAGTAAAAGATTTTCTTAGCAAAAATTATCCTTAACATTGCGCCGCGAAAGCGGCACAACTTACTTTAGATTTCTAGCGTTATGTCTGCTTCTCAAACATTATCAACTCAGTTGCGTATTACTGAGATATTTTATTCCTTGCAAGGTGAGGCACGTACCGTCGGCTTGCCGACCACTTTTGTGCGCCTGACAGGTTGTCCGCTGCGGTGTGTCTATTGCGATACTGAATACGCGTTCACTGGCGGTACTATGCAGTCAATTGCGTCGATTGCTGATGAAGTAAAGAGTACTGGCACTAAATATGTCACTGTGACTGGCGGTGAGCCGCTGGCACAAAAAGAATGTGGGGTGTTGTTAACTAAGCTATGTGATGATGGTTTTGAAGTATCACTTGAGACTAGTGGGGCAATTTCAATTGAAGGTTTAGATCCGCGAGTTAGTGTCGTCATGGATTTAAAAACTCCCGCCAGTGAAGAAAGTCATAGAAACTTGTGGGATAACATCAAACACCTGCAGCCTAATGATCAGCTCAAGTTTGTTGTTTGTAATAAGGCAGACTACGACTGGGCCAAATTTAAAATTGATGAGCTCAATCTCACCAGTAAAGTCGATGACGTTTTGATGTCGCCAAGTTTTGGTCAAGTATCACCAGCGGAGTTAGCTGGCTGGATACTGGCCGATAAATTAGCCGTGAGAATGCAGATACAAATGCACAAGCTGCTTTGGGGCGAGGAGCAAGGTAGATGAATAGTAAAGCGAAAGCCGTTATCACGGTATCAGGCGGATTAGATTCAGCCACGGTATTAGCGATGGCAAAAGAGCAGGGCTTGGATTGCTACACTTTAGCCTTTGACTATGGCCAAAGAACTCGCTCAGAGCTAGACGCCGCGGTCAAAGTGTCAGCGATGCTAGGTGCGACTGAGCATAAAGTGATTAAACTAGATTTAGGCACTATTGGCGGGTCTGCACTCACTGATATGTCTATTGATGTGCCAGAGGAAGACGGCGAAGGCATACCAATCACCTATGTTCCTGCCAGAAATACCGTATTCTTGTCGCTGGCTCTGGGTTGGGCAGAGGTATTAGGCGCTAATAAGATTTTCATGGGTGTTAACGCGGTGGATTACTCTGGTTATCCCGATTGTCGCCCAGAATTTATCCAAGCCTATGAAGTAATGGCAAACTTGGCAACGGTAGCTGGTGTTGAAGGCCGGCGAATTACTATTGAAACTCCTTTGTTAGAGATGACAAAAGCACAAATATCAGCTGAAGGTGCGCGCTTAGGCGTGGATTACAGTGTAACCGTGTCATGTTACCAAGCAGATAGCGAAGGTCGAGCCTGCGGTGTATGCGATAGCTGTCGCTTACGTGCCCAAGGCTTCATTGAAGCAGGCTTAGAGGACCCTACAAAATACGTCGACTAATTGCCAAAAACAGCGTCAAAGGGCTTGTTTTTTGAGGTGTAATCAGTATTATGTGCGCCTCCATTAAGGGCCGTTAGCTCAGTTGGTAGAGCAGTTCGCTTTTAACGAATTGGTCGCTGGTTCGAATCCAGCACGGCCCACCATATAAATAAAAATGCCTCCCTTGCGGAGGCATTTTTATTTATATGTTAGTAGTTTTGATTGGTTCTTCATGCCTGACCAATAAAATGCGACTAAAGGAGCCATTTAGTTAGCCCTTACTATAGCTAGCAAAAAGGCCACCTTATAGGTAGCCTTTTTGGTCTATATCTATTACCTGTAAAGCCCTGTCAGTAAATCTTTTAATACGGTATTTAGACCTTATAATCAGGGTGATACGGCTAATTATTTATTGGTCAGCCTAATTAATGCCACTCTAAAAATACTGCAATCGCAATGATCTCTTAACACAAAGAGTTTCTTTCATTACATTGTTGTCCGTTATCGGAGCAAGAATTTAAATCCAACACAAACCAGAGATAACAGCGTGAAAAGATACCATTCATTATAAGCAGCACCGATATGAACATTACAAACGACTCGATCCCATTCATGTGTGGCTGAATTAGCGCCCAGGTTCCAATTGCTAGTCCGAATAAAAGTCTAAATACTCGCTCAAAATTACCTAAATTACGTTCAATCATATTTTTCTCCTCTCAGTTAGCATCTTTTACGGCTGCGGCTAGAAGATAGATCATATTTGTGAAAGAGGTTACTGCACTGCCAGTTGGCGATA
>JBLHWB010000199.1:0-3626 GCA_047628915.1 Porticoccus sp.
TATTCCCACTCACCTTAGCCAGTACATTGGCACTGGTATATTGGCTGCATAAATCGTTGGGTTTTAGTGCTGACACCGCCACTGTCTTGGTAACCATAGGGGCTGCACTTTGGATATGGGCCTGGGAATACATTCTACCGTATCGTGCCCAGTGGAATAAAAATGATGACGACTTAGCAACAGATGCTATCCACATTATTATAACGGGCACGCTCACCAAACTGATTAAGCCAATGTATTTATTTTTACTGTTTGCGCTACTGGAATATTTAGGCAACGAGTTTGGCAGCGACAATTTATGGCCCCACCATTGGCATATTATTGCCCAATTAACCTTGATGTTAGTAATCTGTGAATTTGGCCGTTACTGGTTTCATCGCTGGTCACACAACAACTCAGTACTGTGGCGGTTTCATGCGGTGCACCATAGTCCTAATCGTTTGTATTGGTTAAACGCGGCGCGCTTTCACCCTATAGAGCGGTTTTATTTACAAGTGCCAGAGCTACTCCCTTTTATTTTACTTAACCCATCTGCAGAAGTACTAATGCTGTATTTAGTGACTAATTCAGTCCATGGGTTTTTTCAACATGCCAATATACAAACCCGTATCGGCATACTAAATTATGTATTCTCAATGACAGAACTACATCGCTGGCATCACTCTAAGGTTATTGAGTTATCGGATAAAAACTTTGGCAATATTTTAATTATTTGGGATTTAGTATTTGGCACTTACTATTTACCCAAAGATAAAGAAGTAGGCTCTATTGGGGTATTAAACCCCGCCTACCCGCATAATTATTTAGGCCAGCTTAGTGCGCCATTTAAACACCGACTTGATAAGCCCGCCGACTACGCGCAACGCAAAGATTATTACCATCAACAAGCCTTAGCTGAAAAAATAGCTCAACGGTAACAGTTTACGTTTTGCTAGCTGGCACTTGACACTTGCTTGCTAGGCTTAGATCATCCGCTTGGTATTTTGTTAAGGTGAAATCATGCGCTCTGTAATGCGATCGAAAATTCATAAGGCTACTGTCACTCAGGCTAAGCTAGACTATATTGGCTCTATTACCATAGACCAAGATCTAATCGAGGCCGCTGGCTTTTGGCCCAACGAGAAAGTATTAGTTGTTAGTAATACCTCTGGAGCACGGCTTGAAACGTATATTTTAGTAGGCGAGCGTGGCAGCGGATGCATTTGCTTAAACGGCGCGGCTGCGCACTTGATAAAAAAAGACGAAGAGGTGATTATTATTGGATTTGAGTTAACTAGCGAGCCGATAACGCCAACGGCGATTTTGGTCGATAAGCAAAACCGCTTTGTATGCGATATGACTGAAACCCCAATGACTACTGTGCATCAGCTGTTAGCCAAGGCTAACAGCTAACGGTTTATGCCTTGCGCGACAGATAAACAAATACAAGCGCTAGCAATGCTGGCCCGCCCTGCACTATTAAAATACTCGTACTAACAGTGGCTGCACCAAACGCTCCGGCAACGACCACACAGCTTAAAAAGAACACTTTTAAGTCAGTGCTATTGGTCTTACTCAACAAGCTCCAAATTAACCCTGCCGCTAAAAAGCCATTATACAAACCTTGATTTGCCGCCAGCGTTGCTGACTGATGCGCAAAGTCTGGCTCTAATGCAAACATTTTCATGCCAATTGGTTTGGTCCACAAAAACATTTCTACGATCAAAAACCAAATATGCTCTAGTGCAACTAGCGCGGTTAATCCATTGGTGATTTTTTTCAGCTAACGACTCCTAATTCAGTTCACTTTGAAGCACGTCTAAAGTTGCTTCGAGAGATCCTTCCTCAATGGGCACGATAGCAGCGTTAAAGTCTGTCACGCCGGCGTCACGCAGTTTGGCTATGCCCTCTTTGACCATTGCAGCATCACCTATAATAGCAACGTCTTCCGGGCCGCCAGCGCCTTCACGGTCAAGCATGGCGCGGTATGATGGCAACATGCCGTAAATTTTTAAGTCTTCTGCAATTTTGAATTTAGCGGCAGCAACATCGTTAGTTACCACTATAGGTAAGCCAGCGACAATGCGCGGAGCGCCTTTACCCGCCGCACTAGCCGCTTTAGATATTGCCGGCACAATGTGTGCAGCAATAGTCTTGGGGCCAGTAACCCATAAGGTTGTGCCGTCGGCATAAGTGCCAGCAATTTTTAGCATCAAAGGCCCAAGCGCTGCGATTATTAACGGCACTTCACTAGCACCCGAAATATTAAGCGAGCCATTAACTTTATATTGCTCGCCCGAATAATTAACCGTCTCGCCTTTCAGCAGCGGTGTAAGTACGTCGATATATTCACGCATGTGTTTTGCTGGTTTGTCGTATGACATGCCAAACATATCTTCGATAACCAATTTATGTGACAAACCAATACCCAAAGTAAAACGACCATCACAGGCAACACTGGTGGTGAGTGCTTGTTGGGCTAACGCTAGCGGATGACGAGGATAAGTAGGCGTAACGGCGGTGCCGAATTGAATACGGCTAGTTTCCCAGCCGGCTATGGCTATGGCACCAATCGCATCAAAGCCGAAGGCATTGGCCACCCAGATATTATCAAAACCGCGCTGCTCGGCGGTTTTAGAAAACTCTACGATATCTTTTAAACTGTTACCGGTTGCCGCGGTGGCTCCGGCCATTAGACCAATACGCATTATGCTTCTCCGTTAGATTAGACAATGTCTATTAGCTTAACGTAATTTAGTCGGCAGAAGCACCTTTGTATAATGACTTCCTAGGCTCGGCAAATAGCCGTTTTACCATGGGAGCAAAATGCTCTAATGAATAAGACTCGAAATCTGGGTCAAAGGCTTTTTGGTCATACTTAAAACAAAAGTCTACGGTGTGATCATAAAACTCGTTGTCTTTATAAGCATCGCGCGCATTGCGATCTAGACCAAGATAATGAAAGAAATAATAGCCTTGTAAAATTCCATGATGCTTAACCATCCAGTGGTTTTTCTCGCTCACAAAAGGCTCCAAAATAACCGCAGCAACATCGGCGTGGTTGTAAGACCCTAAAGTGTCACCCATGTCATGTAGTAAGGCACAGACAATATATTCTTCGTCCATGCCGTCTTGTTCGGCCAGAGTAGCGGTTTGCAAACTATGCTCTAAGCGGTCGACTGAAAAACCACCGTAGTCATTATCAAGTAAGCCAAGATGCGCCAACACTCTGTCGGCTAGCTCTGCTCTAGACTCTAAAGCTGCCATCCCTATATGCATCCAATCTTCTTGAGTGCCTTCGGTCATCGCTTTAAATTTTGCGCGTTTTATTGTTTTATCGGTGGTTTTATCAATAATTTCGCTCATTATTATTCTCCGCGTTGTTAGATTAATTAGTCGAGTAAGTCAGGTTGTTCGGCGATGATGACATTGTAAAGCGTTTGGTAACTAAACCAGCCAGCCAGTTCACTACCAACTGCGTCACAGGTACTTTTGGCAACGTCATGGCCAATTATTTTAGGTGTCCCAGCCGCTTCAGCCATTAACTGTGCCTGACAGCTTCGCTCCATTGTTATATACCACCACACGGCAGCGTCAACTGTTTTACCGACGGTTAACAAACCATGGTTTTGCAATATTGCTGCTTT
>JBLHWB010000200.1:0-3563 GCA_047628915.1 Porticoccus sp.
ACCGCGATTAGCGATAACCACTTTAGCTAACATAAAAGGTTCTACCTTTAGTTGTTCTTATAGCGGCTGAGATTGGTTCAGCCGATGGTTTTGTCACGCACTATTATTAAACAATAGTGACTAATGGCTGATCGAATTCAACCGGTTGACCATCTTCAGCCAAAATGGCCTCGATGGTGCCAGCTTTGTCGGCTTCAATTTGGTTCATCATTTTCATTGCTTCCACAATGCAAATAACATCACCAACTTTTACGTTTTGGCCTACCGTTACAAATTGGGGTGAGCCGGGAGATGCTGCCGCATAAAAGGTGCCTACCATAGGTGATGAAATAACATGACCTAGTGTTGCTGGGGCTTCTGGCTCCGCTGCTGGAGCGGGGCTTGTTGCTGCCGGAACGATGGGAGCGGGCGCAGGAGCATACATTTGCGGCGCGCCGACAGGAAGGCCTGGTCCACCGCGACTAATGCGCACTGATTCTTCACCTTCTTTAATCTCAAGCTCGTTGATATTCGATTCTTCAAGCAGCTCAATAAGTTTTTTTACTTTGCGGATATCCATGGTGGCTAGTTTCCCCGTTGGATGATTGGATTAGTTGTTATTGGTTAAAAGATCAATGGCAGCAGTTAGCGCTAGCTTGTAGCTGTTAATGCCTAAGCCGCTAATTACGCCGACGGCGATATCAGAGAAGAACGAATGTTGGCGAAATTCTTCTCGGCTGTGGACATTGGATAAATGCACTTCGATAAAGGGGATGTCTACGCCCGCCAATGCATCGCGTAGAGCGACACTAGTATGAGTAAACGCGGCGGGATTAATCACAATAAAGTTAATGCCTTCATTGCGGGCATCGTGAATTCTCTCAATTAGCTCGTATTCGGCGTTGCTTTGCAGGCTAAGTAAGTGATGGCCAGCTGCCCGCGCCTGTTCTTCCAATGCTAAGTTAATGTCAGCAAGGGTGGTGGTGCCATAAATCTCAGGCTCGCGGCTGCCAAGTAAGTTTAAATTTGGGCCGTTCAATACCAGAATTGTCGCCATAACCGTTTGCTGCAATGCAGCCCTTTTTATTAGATAAAGCGATTCTGCAGTAAAAATGACGATTAGTCTAGTATTTGTTAGTTAGCCGAAAATGACTACTGTTTCGCAACAAGATTGACGAAGTTATAAATCTACAGTGAGTTAAGTGCAGACATTACAATGTCTTTGGTCAACAGTTGCGGTAAAACACGGGCTTTTTCAGCGCTATTTTTGGGAAAAAGTAGGTATAGCGGAATACCTGTGCGTCGATACTGTGCCAAAAGTGTCGATATCTCCGGATCATATGAAGTCCAGTCGGCGATTATGTAGCTAACGTCGTTGATCTTGACGGCATCTTCGAATTCTTTAGTTCCCAGTACAATTTGCTCGTTCACCTTGCAAGTGATGCACCAGTCTGCGGTGACGTTTATAAACACTGCTTTGCCTTCACTGCGCAGTTGAGTGAGTTTTTCAGGGGAATAAGCGTTACTCAAATTATTTTGACTTGGCTTATTTTCGAGTCGTAATTGGGGTGATAGCAGCAAGCCGATGGCGATAGCTGCCAAAACAACTTTAAGCATTCCACCAAGGCTACCTTTAAACCAGATTGCCATAGCGATCAATAAGCAGCCACATAAAATAATGGCCATACCCAATGAGCCAGCTTGCGCAGTAACAACGGTTAGCAGCCAAATAGCGGTTGCCCATAATGGAAACGCCATGAACTGCTTAAAGCGTTCCATCCATTGGCCGGGCTTAGGTAAATATTGTTGTAGCTTGGGCCAATAACTAAGCAGCAAAAATGGAAATGCCATACCTGCGCCAAGAAAGGCGAAAACTAATAATGCGGTATACCAATCTTGGGCTACTGCGAACCCTAATGCGGTGCCCATAAATGGTGCGGTGCAGGGGCTGGCAACCACAGTGGCTAAAACACCGGTAAAAAACGAGCCTTTAACGCCGCCTTGCTCGGTTGCTGTTTGGCCTGTGCCCATAAAGCTACTACCCAGCTCTAAGCTGCCGAACATGGCAAGTCCGAGCACAAAGAATAGATAAACCAATGCGCCAACAAACCACGCTGACTGTAATTGAAAGCCCCAGCCGATTGCTTGGCCGCTGGCTTTTAGTGCGATAAGCAGTGCCGCAATAAAAACAAAGCTAGCAATAACGCCAGTTGTGTAAGCCCAGGCTTGCAGCTTTAGCTGGCGGCTGTTTGTTTGTCGACTGAAACTTAATACTTTAAGGGTAAGCACTGGTAACACACAGGGCATTAAATTGAGAATTAGGCCGCCAACAAAGGCCATCGCAATGGCAATGATTAATGTGATGGGGGTGCCTGCTTGGTTTGTGTCGCGATTATCTGCAGCACTACTTGGCGATCTATCAAGTTCGGTTATGGTGTTAAGGTCAGCGTTAATCGTAAAATACTGCTGGCGGGGCGGATAACATAAACCTGCATCAGCACAGCCTTGTGAGGTGACAGTAAGTACTAACTTATCCTGCGCCTCGATTGGTGGGGTTGCAATCAACGCCTGCTGGTAATATACCTCTACGTCACCAAAATACTCATCTGTTTTTGGTATGCCATCAGCAATTTCTAGGCTGTTAGTAATATCAATATCGTTTAGTTCAACCTTAAACGCATGTCTATAGAGATAGTATTCGGGCGCTATGGTCCAATAAAAGCTAGCGCCTTCGGAGCCGATAGAAGGCATGATTTGATAAGCTTTTTCAACTGGCAAAAAGTCGATCTGATTGGAAAAGATAGTATCCTGTGGCGCAAAAATATCATCGCTGGCAACTACAGTGCTGGTGAATGCGAAGACTAAGAACAGCAGTTGATAAATTTTTTGCTTAAACATGAAGACTCAAATTTGGTTATATGGCTCTATAGATACCATTAGCAGGGAAAGTTCAATGCAGATAAAAATTTTCTTACATTGGTGGTGTGACAAAAGCCTGCCGTTTACTATATGGCTTTATTTTAGCCAGTTGTTAGATAAAATTACCCATTAGGTTAGATTGTATGCGAATTTACGCGAGTTTTCTGCTGTTAATATTAGTTAGTGGCTGCAGTATGTTGGCGTCTGACACGGTAACTCATAAACCGCGACAGCCGCCGCCGTCAGCGCAGTTAACTCTGCTGTTGGATAAGGCTAACAAAGCGATTGAGCGAGGTCGCTTCGTTGCGCCACAATTCGACAACGCTAACGGCTATTATCGTCAGCTGTTAATATTCTATCCAAATAACGATCAAGCCTTAGCGGGGATCCAAAATTTAACTGAAATTTTGTCGTTAAAAGCAAAGCAGTCTCTGGAGGTTGATCGGGTTGGAGACTATCGTGTGTATACTTCGTGGATCGAACAGATTGCCCCTGGTTCACCCTTGCTGACAGAATTAAAAGGCTTAGATCCTGGCCGGCAAGATAGCCGTAGCAGTTGGGCTATTAGTAGCAGTGATTTGAAGGCACGCAATAGTAATGCCAAGAAAAATATCAAGCAAGCGGCGTTGACGGCAAAGGCGTATGAATCGCGGGTGAAAATTATT
>JBLHWB010000201.1:0-3512 GCA_047628915.1 Porticoccus sp.
CAATACGAAGACGTTGAAAATCTTTATTATTACCAAGCTTGCTAATAGTATCTCGCAAACCGTTGTGGCCGCCGTGGCCGCCACCTTGTTTTAGTTTTAAAGTGCCCGGTGGTATATCAAGTTCGTCATGGGCAACCAAAATATTTTCTGCATTAATTTTATAAAAATTAGCAATGGCGGCAATTGCCTGGCCGCTTAAATTCATAAAAGTGCTAGGTATTAGTAGGCGGACATCTCCGTTGTTAAGGGTAAATTTAGCACTATGGCCAAAAAATTTGGTCTCTAGCTGTAAAGTACAACCATATTGGCGGGCAATTTCAGCCACAAAAAAAGCCCCAGCGTTGTGGCGGGTATCAGCGTAATCCGGACCTGGGTTTCCCAGGCCTACAATTAGCTTAACCTCGTCGCTCACGCTAGGGCCTCTTTAAAGGGGGAAAGGATTTACTCCTCGCCGCCCTCTACTGCTTCATCACCAGCTGCTTCAACTGAGGCGTCATTTATCTCTTCGTCACCACCTTTAGGTGCAACAATAGACGCTACTGGAAGATCGTGATCTTCACCGTGAGACAAGGCTACACTTTCAACACCTTTAGGAAGTTTAATATCCGAGATGTGGATGATTGTGCCTAAAACAGCATCTGCCATATCAACTTCAATATACTCAGGAAGATTTTTAGGTAGACAGCTAACTTCAATCTCTACCATGCTGTGCTGAACACGGCCGCCTTCCATTTTAACGCCGTGACACTTATCTTCGTTAATGAAGTGAATTGGCACATGTACAGTTAGCGCTTTCTTCATATCTACGCGTAAAAAGTCTACGTGTTGAATGATTTGCTTGGCTGGATGACGCTGTAAGTCTTTAATAATTACATGACTTACTTTTCCTTCTACATCTACATCAATAACTGACGAGAACAAAGCTTCGTTTTCTGCTGCTTTAATCATGTCTTTGTGAGGAATAGAAATCGACTCCGGTTTAGCTTTACCACCATAAATGATAGCTGGCATTAATCCCGAAATACGACGAAGGCGGCGGCTCGCTCCTTTCCCTAAGTCTGTTCTAGTTGTTGCTTGGATAACGATATTATCTGACATCGTTGTCTCCTTTCTTTAAAGAAACCGCCCGCGACCAGGTGTTTGGTTTCTTGGTTAATGGTATCTACTAGCCAATATTATTAACGAAACATTGCGCTGATAGATTCTTCATTACGCACTCGGCGCATTGCTTCGGCAAGTAATTTTGCCATGCTCAGTTGTCTGATCTTGGTGCAGTTTTTTGCTTGCTCGCTCAGCGGGATAGTGTCAGTGACCACTAGCTCATCAAGTTCAGACTTGTTTATATTCTCTAACGCCTTACCCGATAGAACGGGGTGAGTACAGTAGGCGACAACACGCGCTGCGCCGCCATCTTTTAATGCTTTGGCAGCAGAACACAAAGTACCTGCGGTATCGACCATGTCATCCATCAAAATACAGGTGCGGCCTTCCACTTCACCGATGATATTCATCACCTCTGAAACGTTAGCTTTAGGGCGGCGCTTATCGATAATGGCTAGCTCGGCATCGTTTAGCTGCTTCGCTAATGCACGGGCACGCACTACGCCACCGATGTCTGGTGACACCACCATTAAGTTGTCGTAGTTACGACGTTCAATATCGTCAAGTAATACTGGCGAGCCATAGATGTTATCTACTGAAATATCGAAAAACCCTTGGATCTGTTCAGAGTGCAAATCAACGGTTAGTACTCTGTCTACGCCTGCTTTTGCAATCATGTCGGCAACCAGTTTGGCGCTAATAGGTACACGTGACGACCGTACACGACGATCTTGGCGGGCATAACCAAAGTAGGGTATTACTGCAGTGATTCGAGCTGCTGAAGCGCGGCGCAGTGCGTCGGCCATAAATAGCAACTCCATTAAATTTGAGTTGGTTGGCGCTGATGTTGGCTGAATGATAAAAACATCTTTGCCGCGCACATTTTCATTAATCTCTACCGAAATTTCACCATCGCTGAATTTAGCAACGTCAGCATCGCCAAGACGAATTGAAAGTTCTTTGGCGACTTCTTGAGCTAATTGAGGGTGGGCATTGCCCGTAAAGACCATAAGTTTTGACACTGGAAGATTCCTGTTTTTTTAGAGGTGGTATCTATGTTACCGCTTATGGATGAATGGTCTATCTATTACTGCCGTCGCTTCGCTTTGGCATTCAAATGCTGCGCATTTGTCGAACCAGTTGTTTTCTGCGAAAACTAGGTTCTTATCCTGGCGCTAAAATTTAGCGCAAGACTATAAATATGGCTGGGGCGGCAGGATTCGAACCTGCGCATGCTGAGATCAAAACCCAGTGCCTTACCGCTTGGCGACGCCCCAATAGTACTTCTCTTTGCAGTATTTAATAAGCTAGTGCGCTATGCGCTGGAGATGAATTAACTCCACAAGCTATAAAACCCTGCCAGGCTGCCGGTAAATCTGCTAAAACCGTCTGTGCGGACTCCTTATCGGAGAACTCAGCAAATATACATGCACCTGTTCCTGTTAGGTTTGGTTTAGCATATTGAGATAGCCAATTTAAGGCTTTATCAACAGCTGGAAACTTGCTGCGAACCACTGATTCACAGTCGTTGCGACCTTGCCCCTCCAGAAAGGCCGCTAATGTAATGGCTTGGCTGTTTCGTGTCAAATTTTTGTGGCCAAAAACAGCTGCTGTAGACACCATTATTTTGGGGTGAATTACCAGATACCATTTAACGGGAATGACTACTGGAGTGAGTTTTTCCCCAATGCCCTCAGCCCAAGCGGTGCGGCCATGAATAAATACCGGCACATCGGCTCCCAGTGTCAGGCCAATAGCGGCCAATTTACTTAGTGATAAACCGCATTGCCAGAGCTTATTCAGTGCCAGTAAAGTCGTTGCAGCATCACTACTGCCACCGCCTAAGCCGCCGCCAGCAGGAAGGTTTTTATGCAGCCTAATGGTTGCTCCATGACTTACGTTAGCGAATTGTTTAAGCATTGATGCCGCACGATAGACCAGGTTGTCAGCTGCCGCTACGTCAGCAAGGTTATCGGTTAGACTAACAATGCCATTGCTGGTTAGCTCAAATTGCAATTCGTCGCCATAATCAATCAATTGAAATAGGGTTTGTAGCTCGTGATAGCCATTTGGCTTGCGGCCCGTAATATGCAGAAATAAATTTAACTTGGCGGGAGCAGGCGCGATGAGTGTTTGCGGGGCCAGCATCAGTTAGGTAGCTTCCATTTTTTGGCCAATATAATCACTTTGTGCAGGCCTTTACTAATAGTGATTTTTCCCGGTAACCACATCGAGTTAATCAGCTGATGCTTTGAGTAACTAATATTCCAGTCGTTTTGGCTCAACTCAGTGATATAAATATCTTGTTCTATATGGGTAATCTCGGCGGTTGGCGCTGCTTGACCTTTAACCCAATAGCGCAGTTCATTAATCGGTAAGACCCAGCCAGTATGTTGGTATAAAAACTGTTC
>JBLHWB010000202.1:0-3445 GCA_047628915.1 Porticoccus sp.
TTAGCAAGTCCATTTTTGCTAGCGTTTGGGCTAAGACTTTTTCACTACCCCAATCTATGTTACAAAATATTTCACCATCTACCGCTTTCAACGCCAGCAACACATACCCGCCGTCAATAGCTGGACCAATGACGGCATCAACAGTGTCTAGTTTATTAACTGCCAAATCTAAATAGGCTTTGTCGATATCAATGCAGTCAGCGCCAATTAACACCACCTTATCAGAGCTATTTAAACCTTCTACCGCAGCATATTTCATCCGTTCACCTAAATCGCCGTCGGTTTGCTCATATAAATTTACCAAGGGATTATTAGCGTACGTTCCCCAACAGGGGTGATCTAAATCACCTGCTCTCCATAGCGCTATCGGCAACTTAGCAGCAGCAATATTGGCGACCACTTTGTCTAACAACAGCTGGTATAACCGCGCCGCTCGCACGGGTGACAAATGTGGCAACAAACGAGTTTTAACTTTGCCGGCTTCAGGCGCTTTTGCAAATAGTAAGATTTTAATAATATCTTTCATGCCATTTTCTCAGCGATATTTCTCTGCCAAGCGAGCGGGCGATACGCCTAAAAAATACTGTAAGCGCAGCGACCACATAAGCAATACGGTAGTTAAAATACCGCGCTGCTGCCATCGCCTACTGGAGGTAATAATTTTACTAACACTTATTACATTGGCATTAGCTAAGTGCTTTAAACTTTTACTCAAGGCCACATCTTCCATTAGGGGAATAGTTTGAAAGCCACCGACACTGTCAAATAAATTACGACAGACAAACATACCTTGATCACCCGTACCTACATTGGTAAGTGAAGAGCGAAAATTAATCATTCGCTCTATTAATCTAAAGAAAACATGTTTGCCATCAAGCCTAATACAGAAAAAACCCCATGACCGACTAGCAGTAACTCTATCGACATAACTACTAATATCGCCGTCAAATAATGAATCCGCATGCAAAAACCATAGCATCTCACCACTGGCTTGAGCGGCGCCAACATTCATTTGCACAGCCCTACCGGGTTGAGATTCTAATAATTTATTGGCGCTAGCGGCATTGGCGACAGTGGCATCACTACTGCCGCCATCTACAACGATTAACTCACAATCTTTACTTTGCAGCGGTGCCAATTGCGTAAGCAGACGAGCAACGTTTTCTTGTTCATTGAGTACTGGAATAATTACCGATAGACGCATTTAGGCTACGTCCAATGCTCCGCCACAACTGCTACCTTGGCCAGCAGTGCAGCCATAACAATGTTCACCTATCGCTATCGGCCAATCTTGGGTATTGCCCGCCAGCTCGCTTATATGTAGTTTTTTCTTGTCACTGGCCAATAATCCTGTCGCACTAAGCGGTGCGACTAATGGCATGTCTAACATCTGATTAAAATCACAATCATAAACATAACCTTGCCAATCGACGCTCAGTAGTGACTTACACATAAGCGTTGCCAAATTACTTTGGCTAAAGTTTTCTTTTAATAAATTTAGATAATCATCGAATTGATTATGCGCCAATAAGACACTACCAAAGCGGCTGATGGGCATATTAGTGATGGTTAATAAACCGTCAAAATCGATATCAAAGCGTTTTTTTAGCTCTCGCTTGTAATCACTTTGCAGCCCTTCTTGGGGCGGCGGCAAGACTGCGCCAGTTGGGTTATACACTAAATCAAGCACCAACTCTGGACGTCGCCCATAGCCTAGCTTGTTTAGCTTTTTCAATGCCGTAATACTGTCTGAATAAACACCTTTACCCCGCTGCTGCTCAACATTTTCTTCTTCATAACAGGGCAAGGAGGCCGAAACTATCACTTGCTGAGCCGCTAAAAACTCAGCCAAGCCTTCATAACCATCCTCGAGTAGAATGGTTAAATTACAGCGGTCTATGACGGCCACACCCATGCCACGCGCCTGCTCAACCAAATATCTAAAATGCGGGTTCATTTCTGGTGCGCCGCCAGTTAAATCCAAAGTAGTAATAGCATGTTCACGAATGAAATCGATGACCGACTCAATTACATCAAGCGTCATTATCTCAGTACGAGTTGGACCTGCATTTACATGGCAATGCATACAAGTCATATTACATAAATAACCTAAGTTCACTTGCAGCGTATCTAAGCTAGCGCGTTTAATCGCCGGAAACGCGGTTGGCAGTAATAATGGTTTGGTATCTCGCATATTTAATCCAGCTATAACATTTTCAATTTATAAAATGAGGTAAATTACCCCCCGGCCAACTTTACAACCCAGCCTTTAGTATCAAGTACTTTTTTAACAGCATCGCGTTTATCGCCTTGTATTTCGATAACGCCCTCTTTTATCGCACCGCCCACTCCGCACTTCTTCTTTAACTCACCAGCCAATACTTTGAGCTCGTCAGCAGCCAATGGCACACCTTTAATCAAAGTAACACCGGCGCCTTTACGGCCTTTGGTTTCGCGGCTAACTCGCACCACCCCATCACCGCTGGCGACGGCATTATTCTGTTTACAATTACACTGCCCTATCGGCTGCCGGCACTGGGGACAACTGCGCCCACCGTCGGTGGAATAAACCAATCCATCCGCTTTTTGTTTTGCCACTTTAAATCACTCTTTTCGGTTAAGCTAACAGGTTACAGGGTAAGACTACTAACCTATCATTAGGTTGCCAAATAATTGTGTCGTTTTATATGCAACAAGTACTAGCCACAACTAAAAAATCAATTGTATTGCTTGGCGGCGGCCATAGCCACATCGAAGTGATAAGGCAGCTGGCAATTAGCCCAATAGCGAATGTGCGAGTGACGCTTATTAGTGAAGACCTGCAGACACCTTATTCAGGCATGCTACCGGGCTTAATTGCTGGCCATTACAGTTTTAATGAATGCCATATCGACCTTGCAGCACTTTGCCAATGGGCTAAAGTGGCGTTTATTCAAGCAAGAGCTACAACTATAGATGCTGATAATAACCTAGTCTCTTGCTCTAGCGGCAACACCGTTGCATACCATGTACTATCCATCAATACTGGGTCACAGCCTAATCTCAATAATATATTGGGTGCCAGCTTTGGGCATCCGGTCAAACCGATAAAGTCGTTTATTACTGAATGGGAACACTGGCTCGCAACTCAGCAAGAAAATACCAGCTCAATGCCTAGTATAGCCGTGGTTGGCGGGGGCGCAGCCGGTATCGAAGTAATACTGGCCATTAAGCATCGACTTAAAAATCTTAAAATTGATGCAAAGCTCAATCTTATTTGCGGCGCGAATAAGCTGTTGGCTAGCCATAATAAAAAAGTCCAAACACTATTTGGAAAACACTTAGCCGCAGAAAGCGTAGCGGTTTATTACAATAGCAACGTCACCTCGGCAACTAAGTCAGCCATAACCATTGACCACGAAACAGAACTATCGTCTAACTTTACCGTGTGGACGGTTAATGCCCA
>JBLHWB010000203.1:0-3430 GCA_047628915.1 Porticoccus sp.
CAGGAGCTGGAGTTGGCTTTTGAATTTAATTATTCGCAGCCAGATTATGTTGACGAATATCGGCGAGTGCTTGGCAGTGACTTAAGCTTTGATTGTAAGGTCACCCAGCTTTCCTTCGGTCAAGAGTTACTAAGTTTAACCCTGCCAACTTCAAATCCCGCTTTGTTGGCGCTTTACGAGCAAGAGTGCAAGCGCGTACTGGCAGATATAGAAAGTGAACAATCTACAGCAGAGCAAACTTTACGCTTGCTGAGAAAGCTAGAAGGGCATTATCCGCAAATGAGCCAAACGGCTCAATTATTAAATATGAGTACTAGAACTTATCGGCGCAGACTAGCAGAAGAGGAACTGTCGTTTCAGCAGTTGTTAGATACTGTGCGCCTAGAACATGCAGATTATTATTTAACTAAAACTAATTTGCCGATGTTTAGCATTGCGCTCAATATAGGTTTTAATGATGCGTCTAATTTCAGGCGAGCCTATGTGAAATGGACGAGTAAGACGCCGCAAGAAGTACGTAGCAATAGGCGCTTTTAATAAACTACTTTGTATTGAATTAAGTTAGTGTCGCCAATTTTAATCGCTTCGCCTAATTTAAAACCGCCACTACCGGTTAGCGTAGTAGCGTTGCTCTGTAATTTTATAGGTGGGTTGGCGCCAATGCGGACATGAGTGCCATTGGTACTGCTATCTATTAAGCTAAAATTTCTATTTTCGAATTTTATCGTGCAATGAGTTCGAGAGGAAAATTCGCTGTTAACACATAAGTTGACGCTATTCGGGTCGCGGCCAATGGTATAAGGCGTTTGATCCGCATCAACGGCAACAGTGTTACCATCAACCGTTAGTTGAATTTGACGTGGAGCAATAACTGCGTCCATATTAAACATGGTCATTGATGAATTGTTATCGCTCATAAACACTCCTCATTCTCAATCGAAATATACTCTTATGATTTTTTGTTGGCCAGTATTTATTTGACGTCTAGAAGTGTAGTCTAAACTGAATGACATCAAGGTCTTTTTCACCAATGCCATAACCCAATTTAAAAACTCCGCGGCCGACTAAATGAATGGAGTTGCTAGTTAGTTTGACGTGGGGTGCGTTGCCCAGCTGTATATAAGTGCCATTGCGACTGCAATCTTCTAAAAAGAATACTTTATCTTTATAGCTTATTTTGCAGTGGCTGCGTGAGGCAAATTCAGTATCAACGAAAAGCGCACAATTTTTATTATCACGACCAATTAGGAATGGAGTGTCTTCTTTATAAATAGAGTGGGTTTTTCCTGCATAAATAAGTGTGAGCATTGTAGGTGCTGATAGTGAACTCATATTGTATTTAGTGGATGTCTTGTTTTCGTCTTCCATAGTCCTTTCCTAAATCATCCGTATTGAAATATCTCTATTGGTTTATGATTCTCTGGCAATAGCTCTGTAAGCAATATCTGTGCGATAAAAGCAACCTGCCCAGTTTATTTTTTTAGCTTGAGCATAGGCTTTTTGCTGTGCTTCGCTTACTGTATTACCCAAAGCGGTTGCACATAATACGCGTCCGCCGCTAGTAACCGTTGCGCCATCTTGCAGTGCAGTGCCGGCATGAAATACCTTGCTGTCATCGGTGTCTGCGTTGGTAAGGCCGCTTATTTCAAAGCCCTTACCATAATCACCAGGGTAGCCGCCAGCCGCTAATACAACGCCCACTGCTGCTCTTTCATCCCATTGGGCACTTGCAGTGTCTAGTTTCCCCGCCAATGCTAGCTCACATAACTCGACCAAATTTGATTTCAGGCGCATCATGATTGGTTGGGTTTCAGGGTCGCCAAAACGGCAATTATATTCAATGACGTTGGGGACGCCAGCGCTGTCAATCATTAAGCCTGCATATAAAAAACCAGTGTAATCATTACCTTCACTAGCCATCCCATTTACTGTTGGATAAATGACTTCGTTCATAATACGGTCATGAATTTCGGGGGTGACAACTGGCGCGGGTGAGTAGGCTCCCATCCCGCCGGTATTGGGTCCAGTATCGCCATCGCCAACTCTTTTATGATCTTGGCTGGTGGCCATGCTAAGCACATTTTTGCCGTCTACCATCACAATGAAACTGGCTTCTTCTCCGGCTAAAAATTCTTCGATTACTACTCTGCAACCTGCTTCGCCAAACGCGTTGCCGGATAGCATATCGATTACCGCTGCTTCAGCCTGCGCTAAAGTTTCGGCAACAATTACCCCTTTACCTGCCGCTAGACCGTCGGCTTTAACGACAATAGGTGCGCCTTGTTCGCGCAAATAGGCAAGTGCTGGTTCTACCTCGGTAAAATTTTGGTAGTAGCCAGTAGGTATATTATGGCGGGCTAAAAAGTCTTTAGTGAAAGCTTTTGAGCCTTCTAGCTGGGCTGCCCCTTTACTTGGGCCAAAAGCTTTTAGCCCCTGCTCAGAAAAGTAATCCACAATGCCGTCAACTAGTGGTGCTTCCGGGCCAACAATTGTTAAGCCAATGTTATTGCTTTTCACAAACTGAGCTAAGGCAGCAAAGTCACCCGCGCTTATCGCTACATTTTCCATGTTCGCTTCTAATGCAGTGCCTGCATTGCCCGGCGCTACAAACACTGTTTCAACGCCTGGTGCTTGGCCTGCTTTCCACGCCAAGGCGTGCTCTCTGCCACCACTACCAATAACTAATACATTCATAAAATTGTGGCTCTGTTGTGAGTGATAAAAGTTAGCGATGAAAGCTAGTGACGAAAGTGGCGCATGCCAGTGAAGACCATCGCCATGCCGGCTTCGTCGGCAGCGCTAATAACTTCGTCGTCGCGCATTGAGCCGCCGGGCTGGATAACGCAGCTAATGCCCGCTTTGGCGGCATTGTCGATGCCATCGCGGAAGGGGAAAAACGCATCAGATGCCATCACTGCACCTACTACGTCTAATCCAGCATGCTCTGCTTTTATCCCGGCAATGCGAGCGGAGTTGATTCGACTCATTTGGCCAGCACCAACACCGACGGTACGGCCATCTTTGCCGTAAATAATAGCGTTAGATTTAACAAACTTGGCTACTTTCCAAGAAAATAATAAATCGCGCATTTCTTCTTCGGTTGGTATGCGTTTGCTCACAACCTTAAGATCACTCATGGCTACCATGCCTAAGTCACGGTCTTGCACTAATAAGCCACCATTTACGCGTTTAAAGTCTAGCGCTGGCAAACTGTTTGACCACTGGCCAGTTTCTAATAGGCGGACATTTTTCTTAGCGCTGACAACGGTTTTAGCTTCCTCGCTAATACTTGGCGCAATAATGACTTCAACAAATTGACGCTCGCAAATAAGGGCGGCTGTGGCGCCGTCTAGTTCGCGGTTAAACGCAATAATGCCGCCAAAGGCTGATTCTGTATCAGTTACATAAGCTAAGTCATAGGCTTGTGTAA
>JBLHWB010000204.1:0-3386 GCA_047628915.1 Porticoccus sp.
GGTGACGATGAATCCATCCGTCCATCAATACATTGCCCGGCCCTGTGTCGTAACCGATAACCGAGCCGTCGCAGGCCAAAATTGTTACGTTAGCCATTCCGCCAATATTAATGACAGCACGTTTTTTATCGCCGCTAGAGAAAATTGCCTGATGAAAGGCCGGCACTAAAGGGGCGCCTTGGCCGCCGACGGCGATATCCCTTCTTCTAAAGTCAGCCACGGTTGTTATGCCTGTTAGCTCAGCGATTGTGTTCGGATCGCCAATTTGTAGGGTAAAAGCGTGGTGTTTAGGTCTATCGCTACTTGCAGGTCTATGTCTGACTGTTTGACCATGACTGCCTATAGCGTTGATATCGGTAGCGTCTAGTCCGCTGTTGGCTAATAGTTGGTTCACATAGCCAGCAAAGAGTATTCCCAGCTCTCGATCCAGCTGGCCAATAATGTCAATTTCATTATGGCTAGGTGTCCCCAAATTGATAACTGTTTGCTTGATAGTCTCGCCTAGAGGAAATTCTTCTGCCGCTATGATACAAGGCTTGCCGCCAGCAAAATCTACGATAACGGCATCGATGCCGTCAACGCTGGTGCCAGACATTAGGCCAATATATAGCTCTGACATTTAGCCTCCGGTTGCTTGGCTGCTGTCGCCGTTACTGGCCTGAAGCTGGGTATGAGTCGCGTTATACGCGGCAAGTTGAGTTTTTACCGGATTAACTAGTTGATCGAAACGCTTTAGTTCGCTTGCTTCTATTGATTTGGCTTTGGGTAGTTTATTCAAAATAGTACTCGGGTTCCTATGCACGCCACTGACCAAAAATTCGTAATGTAAGTGTGGCCCTGTCGCATAGCCAGTAGAGCCTACTTTACCGATTATTTGCCCCTGTGTTACCCGCTGTCCTTTTTTGACATGTTTTTTGCTTAAGTGTAAATATTTTGTGGTATAGGCTTGGCCATGCTGTAGCACAATGTAGTTACCACTGGCGTTATTGTAAGATGCTTTGATGACGCGGCCGTCGCCGGTGGCAAATACTGGGGTGCCAGTTCTGGCAGCGTAGTCTATACCGCGATGAGGCCGGCTAGTTTTAAATATAGGGTGCAAGCGTTTCGGATTGAAGCGTGAACTTATCCGAGTGAAATCGACCGGCGCACGTAAAAATGCTTTGCGCATGCTGACGCCTTCTTCGCTAAAGTAGCCGGTTTTACCGTTGCTGTCGGTATAGCGGTAGGCTGTGTGTTGAATGCCTTTATTGTTATAGCTGGCGGCTAAAATATTACCATCTTTATAGTACTCGCCATCTAAGTACAGCTGCTGGTATAAAACTTCAAAAGTATCGCCTTTGCGCGGGTCGTAGACAAAGTCGATAACCCCGCCAAAAATATTAGCCATATCCATGATGACATTTTGAGATAAACCAGCTTTGCTGCCGTCTAAAAATAAGTTGTCTTTTAAAGACGTATAGCGATAGTCAATTCGTGATTCTGGCTCACGGACAATATGTCTAGTTTCGAAACCGCTGCCAGCTTTTTTAATAATGACAGTGTCTAATGGGTTTTTTATGTGCCGCAATGCTAATAGCTTGTCATCGACAATATCAAAGCCAAGCTGTTCACCGGGGAATAAATTGGTAAGTTCTTTTGCTTCATAGTTATGGTTGATAACTTGATACATTGAGGCATCATTGAGCCCCGCGCGTTTAAACACGGCAGACAAGTTATCGCCACTTTTTACTGTGATGTCTTTCCAGTTGTGCTCGGGCGCTGCTGGTTTGGGTTCGGCTTTGGGTTCTATATTTAGCGTTAGTTTGGCGCTTATACGCTCAGCGGGTTGTTTTGGGCTGGGCTGCATTGATAAGCCAATAGCAACAACAACTACCCCGAGCCCGAGTATTAACAGGCGGTATTTAAGCTTGCTAGGCATTGGGTTGCTTAGCTTCGCGTTGCTCTCAGGTTTACTGGCTTGTGAATTCATAGGGTAGCTAACAATAGCTCTCATAATAACGTTGGGGCAAGTGTAAACTAGCTTTATGCTCTGGGCATAGTTTAAGTTAGTAAGTTTTGGAACATTGTTTGCTACCTAGCCCTCTTGAAATTGCTAATTTTTGATGTAATGTGCGACCTCAAATAAACAGTTGGAATATATATGTCGTTAAATAACCCCTTGCTTGATGAGTTGTCAAAGCGCGAGCTAATTGCTCAAATGACAGCTGAAGCGGAATTGGCCGAGCATTTAAATGCAGCGAGTCGAACTGTTTATTGCGGTTTTGACCCAACCGCCGATAGCCTTCATATAGGTAGCTTAGTGCCGTTGTTGGCTATGCGGCGTATTCAGCAAGCTGGGCATAAGCCAGTGCTGTTGGTTGGTGGTGCAACTGGTCTTATCGGCGACCCTTCCTTCAAGGCAGCTGAAAGAAAGCTAAATACTGAAGATGTAGTTGTGGCATGGGTTGATAAGTTAAAGGCTCAAGTATCGCGTTTTGTTGATTTTGATTGCGGCGAGAACTCTGCAATCGTGGTTAATAATCTGGATTGGATTGGTGATTTAACCGCACTCGACTTCCTGCGTGATGTGGGTAAGCATTTCTCGGTTAACCAAATGATTCAAAAAGAGTCAGTAAAGCAGCGTCTTGATCGTGATGGTGAAGGTATCTCGTTTACCGAGTTCACTTATATGATTTTGCAGTCTTATGATTTTGCCGAGCTCAATAAGCGCTATAACTGCACTATACAAATAGGTGGTTCCGATCAGTGGGGTAATATCACTGGTGGCACAGATCTTACTCGGCGTATGAATCAGCGGCAGGTCTACGGCATTACCCTTCCTTTAGTCACCAAATCTGACGGTACCAAATTTGGTAAGACCGAAAGTGGTACTATTTGGTTAGATCCTAAAAAAACCTCGCCCTATGCCTTTTATCAATTTTGGCTGAATAGCGCTGATGCTGACGCATATAAGTTCTTACGTTACTTCACCTTTTTGTCTCCCCATGAAATTGACGCTATTGAGAAAGAAGACAGCGAGCGCCAAGGCAAGCCACAAGCACAACGACTATTAGCAGAAAATGTTACTGCACTGGTGCATGGCGGTGAAGGCCTGGAGGCGGCCCAACGTATTACCCAGGCGTTATTCAGTGGTGACATCAATGCCTTGTCGGTCGCTGATTTAGAGCAGCTTGGTCTAGATGGTTTGCCAAGTAGCAAGATTGCACCGCAAGATTGGGCTGAAAAACCAATGACCGGCTTATTCAGCGACTGTGGTTTGGCGTCAAACGGTAAGCAGGTTAAAGATGCTTTAGGCAGAAATGCGGTGATTATTAACGGCAATGCTATTGGTTGGGGTGACAATATGAATATCGCTGGCGCCTTTGATCAATCAAAAGCATTACATG
>JBLHWB010000205.1:0-3346 GCA_047628915.1 Porticoccus sp.
CCATTACCTTAGATCATTACCCACTCGACAATATAGAAGATGTTGCCAGCTGGCTAAACCAACGCTGGCAAGAGAAAGATAAATTGCTGTCTGCTGCCTAACAGATTTTTTATTGCCCTAGCAGTGACTGGCCAATGTAAACACGCGCATCTTTAGCGTTTTCCACACAGGTATCAAAATTTTCAAATGTTTGCATTGTCTTACCTGCAGTCAACATACTTAGCGCTTTGGTGTAACTAACTGAACCGGCAAAACCTTTGGCTTCAGCTACATCTAACTGCTCCCAGGCCGCCCTCATTTGAATAGCACATTCATCACGATAAGCCTGCTTACCGGCACATGCCGATAACAATATAACAATTGAAATCGCACCTAGCGGTAATAATTTATTATTCATAGTTTCCTCTTTATTCTTATTTAATAGCTTTAAAATTACCGTCGCTCAGCTACCGCTACGCGTCGTCTCGATAGTAAGTTAGTACCCGCCCACCTTTAACTTCAGTTTGCAGCGCCATCCAAACATTGTCATCGTCATACCACAAGTCGATATACGCATTCTCCGCAAACAACCTATATTGCGTTGTCGCATGCTTATTGCCAATAAATTCGAAACTAGCCTCACCCAGCGCAGTTAGCTCTGCAGGAACATATTCACCTGTTTGCGAGTTCAATAAATATTCTGCCTGAAGTCGCGCCACATCCCAATAAGCAAAACTGCTTACACAAGTAGCTAGACGGCTATTATGTTCTACGCTGTTAACTTCCAGCGCGCCATCAACAATGGCTGATCTAACAAACTCTTGGTCGCTGTTTTCAGTAGTATTTGAATCGAGACTTACGACGCAGCCTTGCTGCCAAACTTCATTTGCTTGGTGACGGTAGCTAAAAACATTGATAAAAAATAGCGCTATATCAAAGCTTGCTTCCGTACTAACTGTCTCGCCGCCTGCTATTGGGCTGACTGCTAATTTATGAAAGCCAATTTCATCATCGTCCAGAAATACTTTAAATGTTAACTGCTGCGCATTATTTGCACTGGCGTCGGCAAAGCTCCATACGCCTAAAAACATAAGTAAAGCTAAGGGCTGAAATAACTTAATCATTCGTACAACCTATTTAGTAAAGTTATACTTATTTACGAATGAAACTGTTAATCAGACCTAGTTTTACCAATGCTTCAACAATACTGTGTTTTTATTTTTGGCTGTCAATGAAGTTAATGAAATGCCCAACAACGCCAGCAGGGTCTTCTACTTGAGGATAATGCCCTATGCTCGCTAACACTCCCAGATAATCTAATCGACACTCAAGCTCTCTATAACGCGCCACCATATGCGCACCAGAAACAGGGTCAACCGAGCCATTAATTAACGCCAGCGGAATAGTTGATTGTTGCAATGCCGCCACCCAGCGCTGTCGATGTAACTTGCGATCTCGTATATAGGTAATTAAATTGTGAAAAATATGTTTGCCGTCTTGCTCATTGATTAGCTGCCAAAATATCTGTAACTCTTCTTCTGTCGGTTTGGTTTGCTCGCCAAATACTGAACTAAAGTTGGCACTAAATTGTTTATAGCCGGCTAATTTGTTTACCAACGCGCCTAGCGGGCTAAGTAATAATTTTTGCGTCAATATCGCTCGATGTGTTTCAGGAAATAAACCACCATTTAAAAAACAGCACGATAACCATTCACCCGCGCCTGAACCTTTCTGTTGCCTCGCCAATAGCTCTTGGGCCACGGTATCTCCGTAATCGTGAGCCAATACGTGAAACTGATCTAAGGATTTCGCCGCAACCAAGGCCTCAACAATGTCAGCCTGGCCATGAATCGAGTAAGTGCTTACATTGGGTTTATCTGAATAACCAAAACCCAACATGTCTAGTGCAACTAGGCGAAAACGTGTTTTCAGTTCCTCCCAAACACCACTCCAGTCCCAACTTGACGTTGGAAAACCATGGATCAGTAGCAAAGTCGGCAATTGACTATCGCCGTCGTCTTTAACAAATATTTGATGACCGCATAAATCTAGCCATTCGCCACTAGCCTTCCAACTAGCAAGGTCATTGCTTAGCTTACCTGCATGCTCAAAACTCATCTCTACTCCGAATTCGGTCTGTTTAGTTGACTAACTTAAATTCATTAAAGCATATTAAATTAAACCGAACTTGACGTCTAGTTCAGTTTATAGGTATATTGAGCGCACTACTGATTCAGCCAGTGCAAAGAATCCACCACTAGAGCTAACCCATGAAAGCACTTCCAACTCAAACCAGAGCCAAGCAAAAACGCTGCGCGTTAATTACCGCGGCAACTGAGTGCTTTGTTGCGCACGGCTATAACAACACCACCGCAAAAACGATCGCTAGTGCTGCAACCGTTGCTACAGGCACTTTTTACCAATATTTCGATAACAAAGAAGACATGCTGCGGGTAATAGCGCAGCAGCGGATGGAAGATCTTTATCAACAAGTACCGTCGGCAAAAGAATTCTTTGCGCTCAGTGAAAAGGCTCACAAAGACAGTCTAAAAGCCGGCACTACCCAACAGATTTTTCACCATGTACTAGAACTTATCTATGCCTTTCACGAGCAAGCGCCCGAACTGCATCAAGTATTAGAGCAACGTAAAGAGTTAGACCTAGAACTAGCCGAAATTTTAGCGCAAGGCGAGGTTTTACTGCATGAGCGAGTATTACAGTTCGTGCAAAGCTTCAACATTAAAACCGCGGATGCCGTTGCATTTAACCTTTTCGCCATGGCCGAAGGGTTGGTACATCGCCACGTATTCGGCAACCCCACACAATCGAAAGCAGTCACCCTGCAATTGGGCGCTGCCATGCTGGCCAGCTATTTCGACAACTTATAACTATTACAGGCAATAACCCATGAGTTCATTACCACTAGTCGATACCTTGATACAAAATGCCAAAATTTTTAATAATGGCGAACCTGCTGTTATCGAGGATATTGCAATAGCCGACGGTAAAATTGTCGCGCGGGGCGAAAACCTCGACCCAGAAAGCGCTGCGCGAGTGATTGACGGCAGCGGCAAATGGCTAATGCCCGGCTTCTTTGACATTCATACCCACTACGACTTAGAACTAGAAGTCGCCCCAGGATTACCTGAGTCGGTTAGGCATGGCACAACCAGTGTTGTCATCGCTAACTGTAGCTTAGGGCTAGCGTTTGGCAACCAACGCAGTGGTGAGATAGACCCGATTGTCGACTGCTTTGCCCGAGTGGAAAACCTACCCAAGTCATTGCTGCGCACCTGTGCAGACAATGTCAGCTGGGACTCGCCAAAAGCTTATTTAGAACATTTAGACCAGCTTAACCTTGGCCCGA
>JBLHWB010000206.1:0-3303 GCA_047628915.1 Porticoccus sp.
TGAACTCTATCGACGGTTTTATTTAATTCCTCATGCGTGTAACAGTCCTCTTTATCGGCCAGCGCAATAATAGGCAAAGCACCTATTTTGTGTAATAAGCCCGCCAAAAAAGCTTCTTCGGGAGCGAGTTTTGTTTTGCCAGCTAATACGTAGCAGTGGCATGCAACATCTAAACTGTGTTGCCAGATTTCGCGCATCTTTATGATAGAGGAAGGTTTTTTGCTGTTAAATAGATGGCGTGTCGATAAGCTGATAGCAACGCGTGCGCAGTAGTTTGTACCGAGTAAGCTAATGGCTTTGCTTAATTTTGCAATCTTCACTTCTCGTCTAACTAATGGACTGTTGGCGATGCGTAACAGCTGTGCTGTGGTCGCAGGGTCGCGTTCGATGATGCGCGCAAGAGTCACAATATTTAACATCGGGTCTTTTTCGCATTGGCGAATGCTCAAGGCGATTTCGGGCAAGGTAGGGAGTATCAGGTTGTCATACTCAATGGCGTTCATGATATCAGCGGTAAGAGATTTCATTTTTCATTAACTTCCTAGTGCGCCTTTAATTTCGGTAACTTCTTCACTAACGTATTCCATCTCTGCGATCAAGGTTGTTGAGTCAAGCCCTAGGCGTTCAAAAGAAGAGATATTTGTCCAATCAAGCTGGGTGTAAGGGTGCTCTGTGCCCGCATAGCTTTGTAATGTCGCAACTTGCACGATATCGGCATAATCAACTCTGTCGACTTGGCGGTCAAATAATAGATAATTCTTCGATACGGCTACCAATTCTTTTGGAAAATCCCACCTTTTTAATATGTAGCTGCCTAGAGAGGGGTGTAATACATTTAGTACTTTATTGAGTGCAGAAGAGTCATTCAATAAGAATTTATTATTTTCGGCAAACGCTAATATCGGCAATTTACCAATTTGATGAGTTAAACCGGCTAATAAGGCTTGGCCGGGTTGCAAATCGGTAAAATTGCGCGCTAAAACTTGGCTACTGGCGGCAATTTCAATACTTTTTAACCAGCATCGGCGCATGTGTTTATCAATAATATCACTGGTCGTTTTAAACATTTGCTCCATGGCCAAGCCCATTGCTAGGTTGTTGGTGAGGTCTATGCCTAGGCGGGAGACGGCGGTATCAAGGTCGGATACGGGGACACTGGTACGAATCATAGGGCTATTGGCTACCTTAATAATACGTGCACTGAGTGCGGCATCACGACCCAATATATAGGTAAGGTCGGAAATACTAGACGTCTCATTTGCTGCGACATCCCGAACTTGCAGTGCAACTTCTGGCAAGGTAGGAAGTACCAAATCATCATTTTCAAGTGCTTGAATGATGTCTTGCTTTATCTGCTGAACGAGTGGGATAGCCATCGTAATTCTTTAACCTTTTATTCATTCTTCTCAATAGTATAGGGTAGGTTTTGCAGGGTAAGAGGCAAATCAATGGATTGGCCTAAATAGAGCGTTTTTAGGGGGTTTTCACCGTGGGTCACGACCAATAAATTCAGCGTATCTTGGGGTTGATTCTGGCTGCGCAAGATTAAAATATCAGCCACGGCTTTGCCGTTTTCATTCAACAGTTGCTTGGCGGCTTGTTGCTCAGGTGTCAGAGGATTATTAATCGGCCCTTGATAGTGATACAGGGCCTTTTTAGCTTTGCCTAAATACTGTAAACGGGCAATAATTTCTTGGCCTGTGTAGCAACCTTTGCTGAAGCTAATTCCGCCCAAGTGGTGCCAGTTGATGTGCTGAGGAATCCATTGTTCTATGTGATCGCCTTCCACATAATACAGGCCATCTTGGATGTCGGCATAACGCCAGTTAAGCGTTGGGCTTAGTTGATATTCTTGTGGGCTATTATCACTGATAATAATAAAGCTGCGGTTATCGGTTAGTGTTACTTGATGCTGATCTGCATTATGAACCGCGGTTCTTGCTTCTGCGGTATGCCATTGACCTAAAATTAAATGGCTTTGTTGGCAGTTCTCTACATTCGCCTTAAAAAATACTTTATATTTATGCAGGTATTTTTCTAAAACATCAGCGCTGGTGCTGGGCAAAATGAGCCAATAGTTATCACCGTCGAAACTGATGTTAAAATTAGCGACAATGCGCCCTTTGGCGGTACAGCAAGCGCCATAAATAGCGTTACTGGTGGTAATGTCGGTCATGTTGCAAGTGAGTTGTCCTTGCAAAAAACGCTCAGCATCCGGGCCGCTGATTTTAAGGGCTGAAAACTGATTTAGCCAGCAGGTTTGCGGATGAGCATTAGCGTTATTATTAATATCGCTTGTTTCTGTTTGAGGAATATAATCCCCCCAAAGATCAAGTTGACCGGTGTGTTCAAGTGCGGAGCGTGAAACCATTGATTTTGTCCTAATATTGCGATAATACGGCTAAATTATTGCTTTGCCGCAATCCTTTCATCTTACGCGATAAATCACTTCTGTGTCTTGTCCTTGAGCTTATGTATAATGTGATGATTCAATATTGGGAGAGTCGATGTGAGTGATAATTTCGAGCATAAACGCGTAATGTGGCATTGCCGTCGTGGCATGTTAGAACTTGATGTACTGTTATTGCCTTTTTGCCGTGACATGTTTTTAACGTTGAGTATGGAAGATCAAACCAAGTTTGTTAATTTAATCGCCTGTGAAGATCCTGATTTGTTCGGCTGGTTTATGCAGCAGAATGTGGCTGAAAATTCTGATCATGCTTATATGGTCGATATGATTTTGAAGGTCGGTAATACGACTATTTAACGGCTTATCTCTTTTAATTTAATGCGTTAGCGTAGGCCTCTCATGGATGAGAATCACCCCCTCGATATTTTTCTGCAACCGTCTAAACGGTTGCTGTTTCTTAGTGCACTCTTTACCTTAAGCGCTTCTTTGTTGCTCTACAGCGTTCCTCTTGTTTATCTGCATAAATTGTTATTGTTTTCGATAATGTCCACGGGTATTTTGTTTGAGCTGCGTTTGAAGGTATTTCTAACTAGCTCACGTAGTATTATTCGTTTGGGCTGCGAAGGGGGACTGGTCGATAGTGATGGAAATGTCAGTGACATACGCTGGTGGTATCAACGCCGATCAGGGGGTGAGAAAATCATTGTCGCATTGTCTTCAAATAGCCGAGTTTGGGCTGAGTGGGTATCACTGGATTTTAGTCACCAGCCCTGGTCGTTTGGACAAGCGGTATTGATTGCTCGAGATAGCGTTGAAGATCCCAAAGACTTTCAACGCTTGAAGCGACTGTTGCGCAGTCGCTGATGCTTAGCTTAAAGCTCACCTAGCTCTTT
>JBLHWB010000207.1:0-3236 GCA_047628915.1 Porticoccus sp.
GACCAACAAGACTTAGTGGTGCGAGTGGCAGAAGCCTACTTTAACGTCTTGCGTGCGCAAGACAATTTAGAGGCATCAAAAGCACAAGAAGCCGCTAACAAACGTCAACTTGAGCAGACTCAGCAGCGTTTTGATGTCGGCCTTATTGCCATCACCGATGTACACGAAGCGCAGGCTAGTTTTGACTTGTCAGTAGCCACCCGCTTAGGCGACCAAGGTAACCTTGGCGTTAGCATGGAAGCTTTGTCGATATTGACTGGCCAGGCCCATTACAACTTTTGGACCTTAGTATCTGACTACCCTATTACCAATCCTGACCCGATGGATAAAGACCAATGGGTAGAGTTCGCCTTGACCAATAACTACGATTTAAAGGTAGCTAAAGCCGCTCGCGATGCGTCGCATAACCAAGCTAAATCAACTAAATACGAACATATGCCAAAGTTAACGGCACGGCTTGGCTATGACGACACTAATACTAATGTCAATACTATTGAGAATGTCCAAAATGCTTTCATAGGGTCTAATAGCTTTACAAATGACGTAGATGGCACATCAATTAGCGTCACTCTGTCCATGCCTATCTATACTGGCGGAGCCATTAGCGCGAATAGTCGCCGCGCCTATGAGCAGTACAACGCTAGCCTTGAAAACTACGCCGGCACAATGCGTACAACCGTGCAAACCACGCGAGCATTTCACTTAACGGTAGAAACTGATGTAGCCAGAACCGCCGCGCGTAAACAAGCCATCACCTCAAGCCAAAGCGCACTAGATGCGACCCAAGCTGGTTATGAAGTGGGAACTCGTAATATCGTTGACGTGTTAAACGTACAGCAATCTTTGTACAGCGCAATCCGCGACTATGCTAATACGCGTTATAACTACATTATCAACATGCTTAGACTCAAGCAGTTGGCGGGGACTTTAAGTCCGCAAGATATTTACGATTTAAACAAATGGCTAGAAATGCCAGCTGCGGCTACAGCCTCAGACAAGACTGTTACGGTAATTGGCGACTTACAACAGTAAGTAGTTTATCGAGTCCGCCCCGATTGCTGTCTTGCATCCGGGCCGCTGCATCACCCATCTGCTTGGCGTAGTCTGCATCACTAAATAACGTTAGCAGCTGCGCGCTAATGTCGATGGCATCATTGGTGGTTTTCATTGCGCCAGCGCTAATTAACCCTGCAGCTATTTCAGCAAAATTGAACACACTAGATCCAGACAATATAGGCAGGCCCCAGACTGCAGCTTCCAACATATTGTGGCCGCCATTTGCCACCAAACTACCGCCGATAAAAGCACTATTGGCAGTGCCGTATAGCGCCATTAATTCACCCATGGTATCGGCTAACAAAACCTGACAACTATCTGCCACCGCCTCATCGTTAGACCGTCTAGCAGTTGCTAGGCCAGCGCTTTGGCATAACTTATAAACACTTTCAAAGCGCTCGGGGTGACGCGGCACTATAATTAACAATGCGTTGTCAAACTTCTGCAACAAGGACTGATGGGCTTGCAGTAGGATCTCGTCTTCGCCTTTGTGGGTGCTGGCCGCAATCCAAACCGGCCGATTTAGCAACTTCCATTGATCTCGCCACTGGGCTGCTTGGCGAGTAACTTTATTGGTCAGGGAGATATCAAACTTTATACTACCGCAAACTTCTACTCGTTCAGGCGGCAAGCCCAAATTAGTAAAACGCTGCTTTTCAGTTTCGGTTTGCACCGCAACACAGCTTATTTTTTGCAACATGGGTTTAGTTATCGCCGCAAAGCGCTCATAACCTCGCGCTGATTTTTCTGACAAGCGCGCATTCGCAATAACCACTGGCACATTACTTTTAGCGCAGCCATCAATTATGTTGGGCCACAGCTCTGTTTCCATAATAATGCACTGCAATGGTTTTACTGTAGCGATAAACCTCGCTACTGAGCCCGGTAAATCATAGGGCACATAGGCTCGATAAACCGAATCGCCAAAGGATTTTTTAACCTGAGCGCTGCCGGTGGTGGTGGTACTAGTAATCAATAACGGCAGTGTTGGATACTGCTGTAGTAGTTTTTTAACCATACCCTCACTGGCTATTGTCTCACCGACAGAAACCGCATGTATCCAAATACAACCCGTAGGAATATTTGAGACAAAGCCGTAACGCTCTATCAATCTATCGCGGTGGACAGGGTTTTGCAGCGACCGCCAAAATAAGCGACCTACAATAATAGGTTGCAGCAGATACAAAATAGTAGAATAGAAAAATAATGGCATAGCAGCTAGTTTAACGGCTAAAACAACCCATAGCATCATCTAGCGCTAGACTTAGTGATTTATTAGGGAAATTAGCACTGATCTAAAACCACTAAAAACTCGTAAATGAACCACCTTTAGTATATAAAAACTTTATTGTGAAACATCTTATTAGCCTCAGCTCTTTCCTCTGGGTAGCCATTAATTTATCTATTGGCCTATCTTTGCTGCTTCCTATCGCCATCATAAATTGGCTACTTCCTGTCGCCATTGTTTCTCATGCTAGTTTTTTTCTGGTTGATCATATTTATCGCTTTGCGGTAAAAGTAGACAGCTTCTGGATGCAGAGAGTCGTTGGCATTGAACTAATTATTAACGGCAGCCCCAATACGCACCGTACGCCGGTGGTAATTTGCAATCATCAGTCTTGGTTTGATATCCCACTAATTCAAGAAGTTATTACTGGCAAAGGGCCGATTGTTAAGTTTCTGATTAAACGAGAACTGGCTTGGGTGCCAATTATTGGCTGGATCTGTTTAGCGCTTAATTTTCCCAGACTGCGCCGCAGTAAAGAGACTAGTGATCGAAAAGCCGATTTTTCTATTATTCAGCAAGCATCGAAAAGCCATGGTGGAGACTCCGGAGCCTTATTAATTTTCCCAGAAGGGACACGATTCACCAAAGCCAAACAAGCAAAGCAGCAATCACCCTATGAACATCTGTTAAAGCCAAAAATAGGCGGCTTAAAAATGATTAAGGGGCATGCTACTGCTGGAACAATGCTGGTAGATGTAACAATTAATTATCATCAGCAAGGCGTTCGGATCTGGAACTGCCTGCACGGCAACCCCAAGAAAATTACCATTACCTTAGATCATTACCCACTCGACAATATAGAAGATGTTGCCAGCTGGCTAAACCAACGCTGGCAAGAGAAAGATAAATTGCTGTCTGCTGCCTAACAGATTTTTTATTGCCCTAGCAGTGA
>JBLHWB010000208.1:0-3228 GCA_047628915.1 Porticoccus sp.
GTAAATCGTTTCCCCATCAGCTGAAAACGCACCATGGCCATAAAACCGCCGATTGGCCGGCGACTGCAGTTTCTGCACTAGCTTCATGGTGTTCAAATCAATTACTGCTGCACCAGGACCAATTTTTTCACATACTAATAAACGCAATGGATTTAGTGGATCAACTGCAATTCCGTGTGGCAAAAAGTCCAACTCAATCAGCTGCTTTTTTTCTCTAACGGCTGGAATACCGCCAATACGAAATACGTCTGGCGTGAAACAGGATCTTTAGTGTAGCGTCCGCCGCCAATAATAATATCGTTTCCAGCTTTTGCGTAATTTAACAACTCATCCATTAGCTTTTCTCTTGGCTATGATGTGAAGGCTTTTGAACACACTGCCGTTGGGATTAATTTTGGCAACGGGTATCTGGTTCCAAGTAAGTGCCGAGCTAATAGGTATTGATTTCCAAACACTAGGATTTGTCGGATCGGTTCCAGCAGCGACAATCGTAAAGCCGTTTTCTTCAAATAGTTTTAATGTCTCATCTAAAGGATATTCTTCACGCATATGCAGCTCGACTGCCCAGCTATGAATACTAGGCATTGTTGCAACCGCATCATTGAGAACAACATATTCATGCCCTTCAATATCTATTTTAACGACGGTTGGTTCAGGATGAATATCACTAAGACGCTGGCTTTTAACGGGTATAATGTTTTTTGACGCCACTTTTTGATCATCAATTACAACGCTATTCCAACCAGACTCCGTGTCTTGCTGAAACAGAACTCGCGTAGGGTTATTAGTGTTATTTACTACCGCTTGAACAAGCTGCCATGCTTTGGCTTTATGCTTTTTTATCTTACGGTTTAGCTGTTTGATATTTTCAGGTAATGGCTCTACCGAAATAACGATATTCTGCCCTTTACCCTGCAACCAAAAAAACTCTGATTGTTCACCAACATTAGCACCTAAATCGACAATAATTTGATTGTGCAGGTTCATTTCGCTGGCGTACCATTTTTGTTGCGGTGTCAGAGTCTGTCGCGCGGCCATTCTGTTCTCAAAACCTAGTTTTAGTACTGATTAAATATGCCTAAATATTAGTCCGCTATTAATAGTAGCGCAAGTACAGACAAGCTAGTCACAGCCTAACAATAGCTAGAGAGGCTTTTCCTAAGTAGATTTAGCTTGTAAAAAAGGCTCCAATGGAGCTTTTTTTACAACGCACATAAGACGCTCATTAAAACTTTTCTAACAACCAACCCTTAACAGTAATTTTATCGTTGATACCACATGCTCGAAGCGCATACCAAACACCGCCAATATTGATAGGAATAAGCCGTTTCTCTAGATAGTGCTGTAGCGCTGGAAAAAAATCGACTGTTGATGCATTGGTCACGCATTGAATGATCGCATCAACATCATCGCCATCACCTTCTCTTACCGCGCTTATTACTTGCTTGATTGGCGTTGCTGCCATTGAGGTAGCCGATGACCGACAGCTATAAAGGCATAGTACCAAGTGATAAATCTAGCGTATTATTGGTTGCTGAGCTACCTACCTTTGCCAGCAAAGCAGGCTTAACACTCGTTACCGAGCCAACAATTATTGCTGTAGATGGCAGCGGCAAAGTACTTAGCGAATTGAAAGGCGGCGTTAGTGAAGAAGCGCTAATCAAATTGCTGGCCATGCTTAGCAACTAAACACTACTGACAAACCTGACCTTACAGGACCGACATTAAACTGTCATAATAAGCCATTAGAGTGTGTAAAAACATCGTAACATCCTCGCTGACATACCTAGATTGGCCGCTAATGAAAATAACAAAACTAGTCACCACACTAATTATTGCAGGCTTAGCATCAAGTCTTTGGGCGGCGCCGGCCAAAATGCACCAAATTGAAACCGAAGTGATTAGAATGGAGCTGCGTATTACGGCCGTCGAGGCGGGGGTATTTACCCGCGCAAGTAAGATTGAAGCCGAAGAAGGCGATAAAGTGTTTTATGCCAGCACTGCTGAAGTCGTCACCCCAACAGAAAAAATACCCGCCGAGATAGGCACCAAATTTGGCGTAAGGTTTAACCTTGGTGGCAAAAGCCGCGACCAAGGCAGGATTCAAATGCTGTACCTGACTCCCGGTGTTGTCGACGACAAAGGCAATCGCCATGACAAGTACGAAGTAATGCATGTGCTAGACCGCAGCTTATCTGACCATGTAATGGCTTTTGAGATAACCGAAGCCTTTGAGCAAGTGCCAGGAACCTGGACCTTTTTGGTGTTCGAAGAAGATCGCTTATTATTAAAACAACAATTCGAGCTTACCAGCCCCCTTAGCACTCTCTAAGCTGCCTACTTACGCCGCTGTTAGCTTGACTATGAGGCTGATGACTCTGCGGCGAAAATCGTTATACTGCATGCCTTTAATGATCTAAAAAAACGAACAGAATACACTGGATGCCAATGTTAAAAAAAACTATTGCGGTACTTAACTTTCTTGCTATCAGCATAACTCTTAGTTTATTTTCAGTTTACTCCAACGCGACTGACACAGCCCAGTGGCCTCAATTTATTGAGGGTAAAGACGGCACCGTAACCGTATATCAACCACAGCCAGAGAAACTAAGTGGTAAAACCCTATCTGGCCGCGCAGCGATGTCGATACAGCTAACCAACCAAAAAGATCCAATCTGGGGCGTATTTTGGTTTGAAAGTGATATTGAAACAGATCGCAGCGATGACTCCGCAACGATTTCTAATCTTAAAGTTAAAGAAGTTCGCTGGCCTGACTCTAAAGATGCTGGCGAAGAACGTTTTTCAGCATTTGTTGAAAAGGAACTAGAAGACAGTGTGTTCACCACCACTATTTCTCAGCTTAAGGCGACTTTAGCTGCCTCTGATAAAGCGCAAAAAAGTTTAGAAGATTTAAAACACGAAGCGCCGGATATACTATTTTCAGATAAATTGGCAGTACTGCTAAGTTATGATGGCAAGCCGAAATTCCAGTCGATAGAGAAATCAGACTATTTACGTGCGGTTAATACTCCATTAGCGGTTGCCGCTAATAAAGAAGAAACCGAATTTTACTTAAGTAGCGGCAATGGCTGGTACGCAGCCAATGATGCTATGGGTCCATGGAAAACAACTAAAGACGTACCAAGCGACTTAGCAAAATTAGTTACGCAAGAAGACAGTAAAAACACGAAAACGCCTAATATTATTGCCACCACCGAGGCAAGTGAA
>JBLHWB010000209.1:0-3222 GCA_047628915.1 Porticoccus sp.
TGTGTTCCTATTCGCCTGTTTGGCTGGATGTACGGCAATTCCTGAAAATATCAAACCCGTTAATAATTTCGAATTAGCCAAATACATGGGTCAATGGTATGAAATCGCTAGATTAGATCATCGGTTTGAGCGTGGTTTAGATCAAGTAACAGCGGTTTATTCGATTAACGATAATGGCTCAGTAAAAGTCATGAATCGTGGTTGGGACGTCGATAACAAAGAGTGGAGTGATGCTGTCGGTAAAGCGCGCTTTGCTGATAGCGCAGACATTGGTCATTTAGAGGTTGCGTTTTTCGCCTCGTTTTATGGCAACTATATTATTTTCGAGTTAGACCAGCCAGATTATCAATATGCATGGATAACCGGTAGTGAAAATACATTGTGGTTTTTATCGCGAACGCCAACAGTCAGCGATGAACTTAAACAACGCTTTGTTAAAACAATTACAGAGTATGGCTATAACCCAGATGAACTGATATTCGTGAACCAAGAAGTTGACTGATGACTCCTGCAATTAGCATTGCGAAGAAGAGTCGCGTCGCTCACACCGTACATGAGTATGCGCATGATGCGGCAAGTGAGTCTTATGGCTTAGAGGCGGCTGAAAAACTGGCTGTTAATGAAGCTAGGGTTTTTAAAACCCTAGTCGTAAGACTCAATGATAATTCCTTCGCTGTTGGTATTTTGGCTGTGTCCTCTATGTTAAGCATGAAGCTAATGGCTAAAGCAGTAGGCGCTAAAAAAGCGGTAATGGCAGATGTCGCCGCTGTAGAGCGAGCGACGGGATATGTGCTTGGTGGGATTAGTCCGCTGGGGCAGAAAAGACAGCTGACGACAGTTATAGACGAGTCGGCTAGAAATTTCGACACTATTTATATTAGTGCTGGGCGCAGAGGATTGGAGATAGAGTTAACTCCAATTGATTTACAAAAATTGACTACAGGTTTGTTTGCTCCAATTGCCACCAATACTTATTAGCAAAAAATGACTAGGAACAGTGGAATGTCAGTGAAAAAGTTTTTCCCAATTTTAACTTGGGGTAAAAACTACAGCGCAGATCTGTTTAGAGATGATGTTGTTGCGGCAATTATTATTGCCATGATGTTAGTGCCGCAATCGCTGGCCTATGCGCTATTGGCAGGCTTGCCGCCACAGCTAGGGTTGTATGCCAGTATTTTGCCACTATTGGTTTATGCCATTTTTGGTACTAGTAGTACATTGTCTGTTGGTCCATTTGCCATATCTTCAATTATGACAGCGTCTGCTTTGGCGGCGGTATTTCCTGATGGAAACTTAGTAAACTATTTAGCCGGTGCTGCCGTACTGGCGCTGATGAGTGGTACGTTATTACTACTGTTTGGTTTGCTACGGTTGGGCTTGTTGAGCAATTTTTTGAGTTTTCCGGTGGTATCTGGTTTTATTTCTGCGTCAGCGCTAGTGATTATGGTGAGCCAGTTTGGCCATCTATTAGGCGTGCATAGTAGTGGTGATAGTTTGTTGGCTTTACTGGCTAGCTTGTTGTCGCAGCTTGACTATATAAACTGGTACACCGTACTAATAGGTGTTGCGGCATATTTATTACTTTGGTTGATGCCTGCTGGTATCAAGCGCTTAGCAATGGCGTTCGGTTGCGCCGAGCATTGGGCATTATTTCTTTCCAAGAGCACGCCGATTATTGTAATTATACTTTCGATATTTTTAGTTCAATTTTTTACCTTAGATAAACAAGGTGTTGCCATCGTTGGTAGTATTCCCCAGGGTTTGCCCACCTTACAAATAGCGGCATGGACAAATTTAGAGTGGGATGTTGCAACCTGGAAAAGCCTGCTTACCTCAGCAGTATTAATTAGTATTATTGGTTTTGTTAGCGCCTTGTCAGTGGCCCAGTCCTTTGCCGCAAAAAGACGCGAAAGAATTGATCCCAATCAGGAGGCGATTGGCTTGGGTATGGCTAATTTAGCCTCGGGACTATCGGGAGCGTTTCCCTTGTCTGCTAGTTTATCGCGGTCGGCTGTCAGCTTTAATGCCGGCGCTAGAACCCCCGCAGCAGGAGCCTTTGGGGCAGTTGGTGTTGGTATTACGGCAGTGTTTTTTACCTCTGCACTTTACTACCTTCCTATAGCCACTTTAGCGGCGATGATAATGTTGGCAGTGACCTCCTTGATTGACTTTGACGCGATGAGGCGCACTTGGCGCTATAGTAGGCAAGATTTTGCAGCATGGTTGTTAACCGTTGTTATTACCTTAGCTCAAGGTGTTGAACTTGGTTTGATTTGTGGTGTAATACTGGCAATCGCGTTGCACTTATATAATTCAAGTAATCCGCATATTGCTGTGCTGGGTAAAGTGGCGGGGACTGAACATTTTCGTAATGTTGATCGGCATGAGGTGGAGCAGTGCGAGGAGTTTGTTAGTTTTCGACTTGACGAAAGTTTATATTTTGCCAATGCACGGTTTCTTGAAGACAAAGTGAATGCTTTAGTTGCTCAGCATCCATGCGCTAAGCATTTTGTTTTATTGTGTTCGGCAATAAATAAAATAGACAGCACCGGCTTAGAGAGCCTTGGCGCTATTAATCAGCAATTGCTAGAAGCGGGTATTAAATTCCATTTGTCTGAAGTTAAAGGGCCGGTATTAGATAGGCTTAAACAGACAGATTTTTTAGCTCGCTTGTCGGGTAATATTTATCTTAGCCATTATCAAGCATGGACAAATTTGGCGAAAAACGATGTTAGAAAAAGAACAAATCACTAAGAGTTGAGGTATTGATAATGATTATTGTAACCGGTAGCGTCGTCATCGAAGACGGCAAACTAGAGCAGGCCTTGGCCCTTAGCCAAGAACATGTAGAGCGCTCTAGAACAGAGCGCGGTTGTATATCCCACTGTGTACAAATAGATAATGAGAATCCGCAGAAAATTAGCTTTGTTGAAGAGTGGGCCGATCGGCAAGCTTTACTAGGGCACTTTGCAGTCCCTGAGTCGCAAGGTTTTGTGCAAGCACTGTCGGCGCTTGCTACCAGTGCGCCGATAATGAAAATCTATGATGCTAATGAGCTATCAATTGCCGATTTGGCGAGCTGAGTAGCATCACGTCAACCAGCGTTAATAATAAAACCTACGACAGGTCTGTCGCCCACAAGTGGCGATACCTATAGTGAGATTAGACTGAGGTAGCGATGAAAACATACTGTCGTATATGTGAAGCGCATTGTGGCTTAGA
>JBLHWB010000210.1:0-3073 GCA_047628915.1 Porticoccus sp.
CAGTTTGCTCAAAGCCACGGTTAATTGGCATTAGCGATTTGTCTTCATAGCCAAGATGCCACTTGCCTGCCATATTGGTGTGGTAGCCAGATTCTTTTAGCAATGTCGCAACGGTGACAACATTGTGGTTAAGGCTGCCGCGATAGAACGGCGAGTGGGACTGCTCGGCAGTAAGCGCTTCAGCGATATTGGCAACCCCAGCACGATGGCTATCAACGCCGGTTAGCAGCATGGCGCGGGTTGGTGCACAACTGGCAGACGTATAGTAACGGCTAAAACGCAGGCCTTGCTGGGCGAGCTGGTCAAGGTTGGGGGTGTTGATTTCACTGCCGTAGGACGCAATATCTGAATAGCCCAAATCATCAGCCAGAATAACGACGATATTGGGCCGGCTATCTTGGGGTTTGCTTTCAGTGGCTGGTATGGCGAATGCATTTTTCGCTAATATTAAGCAGGCTAGCGTGAGCAATAGTGGCTGTTTAGTCATTGTTGATAATCTACTTTTTGGCAATGCTTGGGTTATGTAGTGATACTAGGTTAGTTTTAATTTGGGAACTGTTAAAAACATTACGTTCTAAACAAGGTTTGGTTGCGCTACTGCATTGTCTCGCAACACTACGTCTGCTTAGGTAACTCTGTTATAGATGAAGCGGCGTAACGACGATGCTTAACTGTTTTGATTAGTTATCGCTTACGCCAGTTAGTGTTTTTCCTGAAATAAAGAGCTGCCGTTACTGGCGGCCTAATTTTTTTCAGTAAGCCGTTTAGCCCCCACTATCAACACTGTAGCTATCACAATCTCTACCACAATTTGTTCTGCCGCAAACGGTGCACCATGGGCAAGCCATGCAATAGTTCTAAATAGGGCAGTGCAGCCAAGCAGCAGGGCGGGTGCATAAAACCAGCTGGACGTTCGTGTCACAAGGGCAATAAGTGACATTGCGCCGCTGGCGAAAAAGAAGGCCCCTAAATCGCCTATTTGGGTACTACGTCCTAAGCCTTCAAGTAGTGGCATCCCTAAATCTGCTGCTGAGCCGCTTGGGTCTACCAACCAGCGCAAACCAAGAAAAACAAATAGACTACCAAGCAGTGCGATGATTATTGTTAGTGCTTTATTCATAATAGTTAGCTCTTTTGTTGTTATTGCTTTTTTTGCTTAGTAGCTGTTTTAGGGGCTACTATATTAACGGCCATCTTATTATCTGTTGGCGATAATGGCCATCATTGTATGAGCTGTCTCTAGCCCTGAATTTTGGTTTTGTCCGGTAACAAAACGTTGCTCTTTATCTACACTCACATGGGTTGCCAAAAAGTCGATGAATTTGGTTTGGCTTTCAAAAATAACACCGGCTTTGCGTAACTCTGTTTCGGGATGTAGCGGAGTAAGTTCTATGCCTAGCTGTTTAATTTGTTTGTCGGTTACACCAGTCATTTTTCTGCCGGCAATGAGTAAGTTACCTTGTTGATCTTTAGCGTTAACCAAACCTAATACACCGTGACATACGCCGCCAATAACAGCTTGATTGTCACCGTAGTAGGCAGTGCTGACTTTTTCGGCCAAGGCTTCTGACTGAGCTAGGTCGTATGCTGCGCCCCAGCCGCCAGAGATAAATACAATGTCGTATTGGCTGATGTCTACGTCGTCAATTTTAATGGAATTTTTAGCTTTGGCTTGAGCGCCAGCGTCGTCTAAATAGCGCTTATCTTCAGGGCTAATGACAGGGCGCGAGAATGTTTGTGGGTCAATGGGGATTTCGCCGCCTTTAATGCTGGCAATATCTACCTGCATGCCACCATCAAGAAAGGTGTAGTACGGGTGGGTCATTTCAGAAGCCATCACGCCGGTGGCATCGCCAGTTGTTTCTCCGGGAGCGTTTAATGTGGCGTGACTGGTGGTAATAATTAGGGCGCGTTTACCCGGTAGCTTATAAGTCTCGCCATGGTACTCTGGGTGCAAACCTGCGCTATGTAAAATACTGGGTAGTGCAATAGCAATTGTAATAACGGCTGCAACAATAACTGCGCCAACTGTGGTTATGGTTTTCATTAATTAACTCTCTCTCTCTAATATTTAATTTTATAAAAAAAGCGTAATTGCCAACTAGATTAGTTCGGGAAATAAATATATTCGTCGGTGTTCTCATAGGGTTCACCGCCATGCTTATCTATACGCTGTACTGTATCCGCGGTGCTGGGCCACGATGAGGGTGCTTGTTCTTTGTTATGCATATCCAATAATATCTCTAGTTCAGTAACTTTTTCGATATCATATGCTGCCAAGTTGGTTTGTTCGGTAGGATCTACTTCAAGATTAAATAGCCATTTTAGCTGTGGCGCATTGGGGCCATTTTTTGAATCATCTGACGTGATTAATTTCCAACCTTTATGCCATACGGTTTGATGGCTGCCTTGGCGCCAAAATAAGGTATCGTGAGGAGCACCTTTTGCATCACCGGTAATGAAGGGCAATAAGTCTACGCCATCCATTTTTCTATCAGTCGGTATTTGTGCGCCGCCGGCGTTGGCAAAGGTAGGAAATAAATCGATATGGTGAATGGCCTCTTCAACAACTGTACCCGCTTTAATTTTAGCTGGCCATTTGGCCATATAGGGCACATGGGTGCCACCTTCAAAATGGTTTAACTTCCAACCACGATAAGGCTTGTTAATATCTGCCAAGTGAATATACCCAGCACCGCCGTTGTCGCTGGTAAAGACAATAAGGGTGTTGTCGCTTAAACCGCTGGTTTCAAGGGCTTCTACAATTGTCCCAATGCTTCGGTCTACTGCTTTAATCATGGCGGAGTAGACCCGCAGACCGTGATCTTCTATACGGCTTAAGGAGTCGTAATCAGCCCTGGTGGCTTGTACGGGGTTATGTACTCCCCAATGAGCTAAATATAAAAAGAAGGGCCGGTTTTTATTTGCCTCAATAATTTTAACGGCTTCACGGGTGTAGTAGTCAGTTAGGTAGCCATCGGGTTGAAATTCACTACCATTAAAGCGTGCTTTATATTGAGCTGTGGCCCACACCATTTTTTCGACAGATTCTTCTAATACTTTATAGTTCACC
>JBLHWB010000211.1:0-3043 GCA_047628915.1 Porticoccus sp.
TTGTGGGGGCGCTAACTTGCATGGCTTTATCCTATTGATAAGTGCTACTAATTATTTGATAACAAACATATTATGAAGCCCGACTAGTAGCAAGCGCGACAACAAGCAATTACTACAAACTAACAAGATAGGTAAGTATAAAAATGGCCTTTAGTAAAACGTTAGTATTTTATTTACACGGCGCGCCTGGCTCGACGGCAGAGTGCGCCATATTTGAAAAGCAAGCCACACAACATAATGTAAAGCTTATTGGTATCGACAGATATTCTATTGAAGCCTTCTCTGACGATAAAAAATATTACCAACAGATAGCCAAAAATATCACTGACATCGCCGGTGACAAACCGGTTAACATCATTGGTTTTTCAATTGGTGCCCATGTGGCGCTAGCAGTCAGCGCAGTTTTAGGCAGCCAAGTAAACCAATTACATTTGGTCTCTGCCGCCGCGCCGCTTAGCCATGGTGATTTTTTGGACACCATGGCTGGCGGAGCTGTTTTCACACTAGCTAGAGATAAACCGTTGTTGTTCTCACTGCTGACAAGCTTTCAAAAATTGCTGGCAACCGTAGCACCTAAGCTGTTAACACAAATGCTGTTCGCAAGTGCTGCAGGTAAAGACAAAAGCTTAAGCAAGGAAAGAGATTTCAAAGAATACATAACACCAATACTCAGTAATTGCTTTAAGCAATCGAGCGCTGGCTATAAGCGCGATATATATAATTATGTGAACTGGAATGGCGAGATTAATATACAAGCCGCACACACCACCCTGTGGCATGGAACCGATGACAACTGGTCGCCTTTCGCAATGGCAAGCTACCTACAAACGAATATTGCGGGAGTGATTGAGCTAAAATCATTAACTTCTTTGTCTCATTATTCGACCCTATTTCATGCCGCCCCGTTAATTTTTCAAACAATGACTTCTATGGAAAAGCCACAATGAATTTATATCACCAAACTGTACCCGTATTTACCCATCAGCTAAAAAACCTAGCCGCTATTTTAAAGCTAGCGGCCAAAGATGCTAAAGCGCGCGGCATAGATCCAAGCGTGCTATTAAGTTCACGCCTAGCGCCAGACATGCTGCCATTGATTAGCCAAGTGCGCATTGCCACCGACCACGTTAAAGGCTGTTGCGGCCGCCTAGCCGGTGTCGACGCACCTTTCATGAAAGACAATGAAACAAGCTTTATTGAGTTAGACGAGCGCATTAAAACTGTACTGAAATTTATCCGTACCTTAAAGCCAGCCCAGTTTGAAGGCAGCGACACCCGCGAAATAAAAATGGTAATTCCAATTGGCACCATTGAATTCAACGGCTTAGATTTCTTTAATGGCTGGTCTATGCCAAATTTCTATTTTCACTACTCAACCGCGTTTGCGATTTTACGCCACAACGGTTTAGTCATCGGTAAGAAAGACTTGTTGGGCCAAGTACCGGGCATGACCGGCACCGGTAAAGTAGCCAAAATGATGGGGTTAAAAACCGCCGCTAAAAAGACGGCTAAAAAACCTGCCAAGAAAAAATAGACCACTGCTATGCCATTAACGCCAACTCTTGCGGCAACCAAAACCAGCGCAAGGCGTTGGCATTATCAGTTAGGTCAACACAATAAGTCGTCGCGTCCAGCGGTTCGTTAAGTAGTAGGCGTGCCTTGGCTAAATACTCACTCAAGTCATCGCCATAGCTTACTGACACATCGCTTGAGTCAGCATTAAAATCAATACTAGACAGGTCGCTAACCAACTGCATAGGTCTTGCTTGATATAACCAAGTAGCGCTACTCTGGTTGAAACTGTAATAAGGCAATAACTTCCAACCATGCTCAGCCACCAATTCTATTGCGCTAACAATATAATCGAATACTTCCTCACTAATAAAGTAGTTGAAGTTAAGTCTAGTCCAGCCAGGCCTAAGCATCATACTGCCGTTATCAATTTCTGCCGCTAGCTTGTTGCTCAGCTCGCTATCAATATTTAATAAGCTATGCCCATAAGGGCCAGCACAAGAGCAACCGCCACGCGCTTGTATACCAAATAAGTCATTTAACAATGCAACCACAAAGCCATAATGTAAATCTCTGCCTTTATGTTTAATTCTCATAGAGACAATCGACAAACGATCAGCCGATAAATCACCCAACACCTCTATATTTTCATTATCATTCCAACGCGCTAGCGCTCGACTAACAAAGTCGTGTTCTTTTTGCTCGATTAAGTCAGTACCCACTTGCTGCTGCAACTTAAATACTAAGCCAGCACGAATAGACTCTACGATTGCAGGGGTACCGCCCTCTTCCCGTCGAATCACATCGGTCACATAACTATGACTTTCTGGCGACACATAAGACACAGTGCCGCCGCCAACCACCGACGGCACAGTGTTAGTGAGCAAATGTTTTTTTACTACCAAAACACCGGGAGTGCCCTGGCCGCCAATAAATTTATGCGGTGAAATAAAAACCGCATCTTTACTGCAATCTAAAGCGCTTATGGCAGGATTCATATCAATACCAACATAAGGCGCAGCGGCGGCATAATCCCAAAACGCTAACGCGCTATATTGATGCAACAAAGCAGAAACCCCGTCAACATCAGTTTTAATCCCAGTCACATTTGACGCCGCTGAAAAGCTGCCTATTTTCAATTCTCGGCCTTGGTGCTGCTGCAGCTTGGCTTCTAAATCGTCTAAATCTATTTGGCCATGCTCACCTAAGGCTATGCGCTCGACGATGGCGATAGACTCACGCCATGGCAGCTCGTTACTGTGATGCTCATAAGGACCGATAAACACCACTGGGCGTTGTTGCTCAGGAATATTATCAAGCAAGCCATAACGCGCAGTTAAATCCGCTGGTAAACGTAAATTTAATATATCTATTAATTTGTTAATCGCTGCCGTTGCGCCGGCACCACAAAAGATAACCGCATCATCTGCATCGCCATTAACCGCACTATGAATAACATCACGGGCCTGTTCGCGCAGTTTATTAGTTTGCGCACCAGTATAAGAAGACTCGGTATGGGTGTTGGCATAAA
>JBLHWB010000212.1:0-3041 GCA_047628915.1 Porticoccus sp.
CACCAATAAAAATGGAGCTAAGAGATGGGCTGTCTAATAATGTTAGCTCTTGCTCTAAGTCTTTAATCAAAGCGGCGACATAGTCGACTTCTGGCAAGTCACCTTGTTGCTGATGCGAGTTAAAATCGCAATAAGGGCACTTTTTTACGCACCACGGAATATGTATGTAAAGCCCAAGAGAGGGCTGTTGAATAAGCATAAATGAGTCCATTAAACAGCCGTCATGATACCGCAGTTTTAAGCTGTGCTAAGGTATTGCCGATAAAATATATAGCGAGGTATCAATGAAAGTTAGTAAAACAATTACGTTAATTATTTGGGCAGTATGTGCTTGGTGCCTAGTGATTACGAACGATTCGATTTGGGTGACTACTGGTATAGCATTGTTTTGGGTATTACTAGTTTCTCACCTACTTGAATTTGTGATCTATTTGCCAAAGTTACGTAAAATGGATGGTTCAATGCCAGTCTATTTCATCAATATTATGTTGTTCGGTGTGTTCTATTGGAATGAAATAAAGCCGAAAGATGACTAATGCTGCCAGTGAAGAATAAACGAATAGAAGATCCCAGCATTTGATGTATCATATCTATTTATAATGATCATAAAGTGCGGTTGTAATGGATTACCTCTCCTCCAAATTAAAATTATTTACAATCCTAACCTGTATTGGCTTCGTTGTGGGTTGTTATCATCCCTTAGAAATAGAAGGTCAGGGAGATATAGTTTCAAGCACCGGAGAGCGCAATTGTTCAATCGCTGCGCAGCCTTGTGACAACCTAGTGGTATTTGACTACGTCGAAACCTATACCGCTGTGCCAAAGGCCGGTAATCAATTTGTAGGTTGGGAGGGTTGCGGCGACCAGCACCCTCTGTGTAGCTATAATATTCCAGCAACCACAGTGCGCAAACAGTGGTTTAAAACTATGCCAAGTTTAAAGGCCATTTTTTCAGAAAATCCTATGCCCGATAAACCTACAGGGTTAGTTGTCGCAAGGGACCATAATAGGCTCAATGTTAGTTGGGACTCAATGGCAACAGCAAGTAGCTACGACTTGTATTATGCCAACGAGAGTTTTGGCAGGCCAATTGTTACATCAAATTATGCAAGTTTAAATGGTGGTTTGATGGTCAGCGGGATTTCCAATAATAATTATGAAATAGCTAATAATGTTGATGCCAATGATGAATATTATATTTTGGTTGTGGCGAATAGTGTAAACGGGACAAGCGCTCCATCGAGAGAGAAAAAAATTACTGCTCTCGAAGCGCTTAACGACACTGGAATGGTACAGGGTGGCATCAGTCCAAGTGGTCTTGGCGCTAGTTGTATAGGAGATGTTATCGAGGCTCAGGACTGCAATCACGGGCGAGACGACATCTATAATGATGACCGTGACGGAAATGCTGGATTTAGTTTTACCAAATTAGATCCATATGGAAGTGCGTTGCCTAGTGATGCCGTGGCATGGGATTGCGTTCAGGACAATGTGACAGGTTTGGCATGGGAGGTGAAAACTATTGATGGTGGCCTTCATGATGGAGGTGATTTATATACATGGTACGACAGCAATAACCTTACAAATGGAGGTAGCAGCGGTTATGAAGATGAAGAAGGCGATGTTTGCAACAACTATGACATGACAAATACAGTTACGTTTTGCAATACAGAAGCATTCGTAGCCAGGGTAAACGATCGAGGCCTTTGTGGACGAGATGACTGGCGCGTACCGAGTTTAAAAGAAATTGCTACGATAATTGACCGAAGTAAGTCAATTGATGCTAGATTTTTTCCTAATATTACGTTTGGTCGATATTGGTCTTCCACTCCTACAGTGTTTAATGATAAGTATGCTTGGGCTGTTACGTTGACATCAGGTCCAGTAGAGGATTCAGACCGCTTTCGAGCGGAAGGGCAAAGCGTCATTCTAGTGCATGGAGGAGGAGTTGATTTATTAAATGACACCTCGGACAGCCGCTACAATGTAAATGATGATGGCACTGTAGAAGATACCTTTACTAAGCTAATGTGGCGTCAATGCGTAGAAGGGCTTTCCGGCAATGACTGCTCACAAGGCAGCGTAGTCCTCTACAATTGGCAACAAGCACTTCAGTTATCAGTATCTGAAAGCGCTGCCGGTTATGACGATTGGCGAGTGCCTAATGTCGAGGAGTTAAGATCTTTAGTTGCTTATGATCGATATAATCCTGCTATAAATATCAACATTTTCCCTAATACTCCGCGAGGTGGCGCCCTAACCTCGACGCCGGATATCGCTAGTAATCCCCGAGGCGTTAGATCCGTAATATTTCAGCATGGATTTACAGGCTATTACAGCGGTCGTGCCAACATGGAAAGCCTGAGATTAGTGCGTGATATAGAAGAAAACTAGAGGCGAGTTTTTTACTAATGACTTAATATTTATCCTCTATGACTCAGATTGTTTTGCTATGCAGATATTAACTGAATACCGTTTGACGTTGCATATTGAGATGATAATCAAGCCTAAATAACGCGTGGCTTAAGAAAGCTTCTTTAATAGCTTGATCATTGCTTGTCCGCGATGGCTGAGTTTATTTTTTTGCTCTGATGATAGCTGTGCTGAGCCTAGCATTAAGCTGGGAATAAAAAATAGCGGATCATAGCCAAAGCCATTATCGCCAACAAATTCTGTACTGATTAATCCTTCCCAAGTGCCTTGGCAAATCAATGGTGTTGGATCTGTCGCATGGCGCAGATAAACCACCACACATTGAAAGCGAGCGGTGCGTTGCTCAGTTGGCACTCCTGCTAGTTTTTCTAAAAGCAGAGCATTGTTTTTGTCATCAGTGGCATCATCACCACTAAAACGCGCGGAATAGATTCCGGGCTGGCCGTTTAAATAGTCCACCTCTAAGCCAGAGTCGTCCGCTATGGCTGGCAAGCCGCTATGCTTAGCAGCCCAGCGGGCTTTTAGTATAGCGTTTTCAACAAAACTTAAGCCGTTTTCTACTGCTGGTATTATATCAAATTCACTTTGCGATACTGCTTCAATATTAC
>JBLHWB010000213.1:0-3001 GCA_047628915.1 Porticoccus sp.
TATGACGCGCGGGCAGGACAGTTACCGTTGCTTGGTGGCAACTTTGGTCATTCATCGCCTTATGGTTTTCACGACTGGGAATATTTATTAACTGAAACCGGATTTATCAACGCCGACCATACCATCGCGGGCCTATCGTTTGGGCTGGGGATTATCATTATGCTAACCGCGCTAGGGTTCGCTTGTTACTTCAACAAAAAAATTAGTTCATAAAGTCTAGATAATAAAAAAGACGGTTACTTTGCAGTAACCGCCTTCAATAATACGAGTTAACGAATTATTTATTCATCATCTCATTCAACTTAGCTGAAGCGTCTTCTTTACCTTCTTCAATCATAACACCGGCGTCATCAACCATTTCGCTAGCCGCATCGCTTACATCGTCAGCCATTTCACCAGCTTCGTCGGCAGCATCTTCCATCATCATACCAGCTTCGTCGGCAGCATCTTCCATCATCATACCAGCTTCGTCGGCAGCATCTTCCATCATCGCGCCGGCTTCGCCTGCCATTTCTTTGCCTGCATCGCTAGCTTGCTCTGCAGCAGCTTCCATTTTTCCCATTGGTGCTTCGACTGCATCTTCTGCACAAGCAGCTAATAAAGATACGCCTAATACTGCAACTAACATTTTATAATTATTCATAACAGATCCTAGAAAGTAAGTTAACCAAAACCTAAGAATGCACTATGTATAAAATAATAACTATGTATTATGTGCCCAATTGCCAACCAAACCGCATTTAGTATCTATTATTAGACAGACTCTGCAATGGGGTCCTCATCAGCTAATATCATATCTAAGCGGGCACGCATCTTAGCCATACCGTCATCAGTCATCACTTTTATCCAAAATTTGTCTGCCATAATTCCAGCCACTGCGGTTTCAGCCACCTCATCAGGGTGAGTCGTCTCCAGCTCCATATCATATTGAGCCATAATGCGTTTCATATCTTCTACCGAGTGAATACCAGAGTCAGGCACACTGCTCACCCGCTCAAATTCCTCAGGACGCACTCTGTCAGAATTAAAAATACCAGTATCAACAACATGTGGCCCAGGAAATAACGCACTCACTTTTACTGGTGAGCCGCTGGCTTTGACTTGGTAATATAGATTTTCGGTAATTGCCTGCACTGCGGCTTTAGTTGCGGTATAAATAGGCTGGTCAGGGTAGACTAAAAAGGCACCGTTGCCGGAGCCTGTGACGACAAAATGTGCCTCTTGATTTTGCGCCATCAATTTAGGCATAAATGCCTTAATAGAATTGATGACACCCCATACATTGACATTAAAGCCCCACTGCCAATCTTTATCAGAGTACTCCCACATGTTACCGCCCTCGCCCGAGCTAATACCGGCGTTTGCGAATACTAAATGAATACCGCCAAAATGGTCTTGTGCTTTAGTCGCTAAAGCTTCACAGCTATCAACACAACTCACATCACAAAACTGGGCAATACTGTCTATTTGTTCATCTCCAAGATCTTTTACAGTTGCCTCCATAGCCACTTTATCTACATCAGCAATGACGACTTTGGCACCGCGGCGACCTAAATTAAAAGCAATTGATCGCCCTACACCACTGGCTCCGCCAGTAATTACAGCAACTTTATCGGTAAAGTCTTGCATAAAAAATCTCCAACTCGGGCTAATAATGAACTCAAAATTTATGGAGTGACAGGCTATCAGAACAAACAACTGTTAACGGTGGCTAACAAAAATTTAATTCTGCTTACACCCTATATTGTCAATAATGACGTTAACATCTTCACCGTAAGAAAAACCTGAAACGACAGATAATAATCAATGGAGACGCGCAATGAGCGAAGTACCTCAAAGTAATCCTGGCGATATTTTAAATTGGCCTATGCTAAAAATTAGCTATCGCACCGACCCTGAAAAAATAGCGGCGCTATTGCCACCCGGTATAGAGATCGGTGCAGAGCCGAACGTTAATCTCACTATTTATAACTTCCCTGTACAGGGCGAACCTGAGTTTGGCTTAGTGATAAATGTTGTTGCCAAGTACAATGGTATCGAAGGTGAATACACTATTTGCCTGGGTATAGATCAAGAGTCTGCTATCTACATCAGCCAAGAGCGCTGGGGGCAACCTAAGTATTATGCCGAAACGCAATACTACCGATTGATGGATTATGTCTCGGCCAAAGTCACTCACCAAGGACATACCTTTGTGGAATTTAAAGGCGAAGTCGGTGCAACACTAGACAACGACCCAGAGTATGAAACCAATGAATGGTGGATTAAATGCATGCGTGCGGTAGATATGCAGCCAGAAAACTATGACTACCCACCCCATGTAGTGCGCGTGCGCAGTAAATATGGCACTGCATTTAAGCAAGAAGTAAAAGGGCAATTGATTTTGCGTGAAAGCGCTTGGGATCCAATTGCTACATTGTTACCAATGCGTGAGCAGTTATCAGCCTATTTATGGACACCTATTTTCTTAGACCGAGAAATCACCCTTGAAGGCGAATTGGATGGCAAAGGTTTCTGGCCTTTTGCGGACACCATTGGCGGCACGCGCTGGCCTGGTACCGAAGGTGGGCCCAAGCAAGGCTAGTTTAAATATTGCTTAACTAAGGTATTTACATTCACCTTAGCTTTGAGACGGGCGGCAAGTAAAAATAAGCCGCCCAACTTTCTATGTAAAAACAAAGAATCTACCGGTGGCGTATGCCAATAGCCTTGTTCTAAACTCAGTGCCATCCCTGCTTCATTTAAGCGGGCACCTAAGTCGGTATTAGCAAAATCGTACTCACCTTGATAGCGCAACGGTTCTGTTGCCATAAAAAACAAGTTCTGCACAAAGTCTAAATGCTGGTCGTTAATGTCTTCCTTAAAATATCCAATTCTCTCGCAAGCTTTACGCATACCACTCATATCTTCTTTCAAAGAAGCTTTGAACAACGCTTTGTAAGCATTGGAAAAACGTTTTTTGTATTCACGGGTGGCACCAAAATCCAACAGTACCAACGAT